>JARKVD010000007.1 GCA_029851835.1 Clostridium sp.
GGTGTTCTTGACATGCAAATTATTTACTATTATATTAAAATCAAGGCATGGGGTCACCTCATGACTTCCATGCCCTTTAAAATAATTATCATAGAAAGCTATTTACAGAAATAATTTCACACTCTCTTAATAACCTTTAATCTATGGAGAGCTCTGGTGCACATAATATACATTAAATTATCTTTAAAACTATGATTCATTTCTTCATCAATGATTATTGCTCCATCAAACTCAAGCCCCTTAGCATAATACGAAGGCATAACCATAACACCCTCATTTAAATGAATATTTTCCTTTTCAATAAGCTTTGCAGAAACTTCACTTTCTATTAGATTAAACCATTTAGTTGCAGAAGTTAAATCCTTTGATATAACCGCAACATTTTCTAATCCTGATGTTTTGAATTTCTTCACAGCCTCAACAATAGCTTCTTTAATCTCAGAATCACCAGTAACTTTAACTTCCTCCACTGGTTCACCAGTTCTCACCATTGGAACTATAGATGTATCATTTAAATATTTATTACTATATTCCATTATTTCTTTAGTTGAACGATAACTCTTATTAAGCTTGAATACTTCGACCTGCTCATTTTCAAATACAGCTGGGAGCTCTTCGATTGAAGATTTCCCCTCCTTAGGAAGTATCTGCTGATTACTATCACCCACAATAGTCATTGATTTAGTATTTGTTAAGTCCTTTAAAACTTCAAATTGTAGTGGAGAATAATCCTGTGCTTCATCAATAACAAGATGCTTAATCTCCCTTGTAATCTTTAATCCCATAAGCTTTATTTTTAAGTATAGGATTCCAACTAAGTCATCTTCAGTATAATCCTTATGCCCATTAAATTTCTCATAAATCTCTTCAATAGATTTTTCATTGAGATATTCAAGCTCCGATTTTATATTCATTACATAATTTATCAATTCTCTTATTTTAATTCTTCTTTCAAAATCCAAATGATTTAAATGAAGTAATAATTCATCTTCAGTGTAGGAAGCTTTCTTTTCCTTGTACCAGCTTTCTATTTCTCTAAAGGCTTCATCTCTTGCATCTCTGATTTTAGCAAATAAAATTCTTTTTATCTTTTTTGCACGTCTAAATAAAGGCAAACTAATTAATTCTACTTGAAGCATTTTATTTATCTCTTCTTTAGAAGCTATAACCTTATCTTTAAATACCACATCCTTAATATCATATCCATTTGTCTTCAATTCGCTGATCAAATTATCTAGGTCTTCTTTAAATTTTGAACTTCTTTTATATTTAATTGTTTTCTCTAATTCTTTGTCTCCACTAAGAATTCTTTCCATTACCGTTTTTATATCAATGGCATCATCTACATCTATCATATCTAGAGCTAAGTCTAAAAATGTAGTTTGATATATTCCTGTTTCCCCTAATGTTGGAAGAACATTGGAAATATAATCTATAAATATCCTGTTAGGCCCTAAGATCAATACCTTGTTCTCAATTAGCTTTCTATAATTATAAATTAGATATGCCACCCTATGAAGGGCAATAGTTGTTTTCCCACTTCCTGCAACTCCGTCAACCACAACTATTTTATTTTTATCTTGTCTTATAATATCATCTTGTTCTTTTTGAATGGTCATGATGATATCTTTTAGCTTATCTGAAGAATTTTTACTTAAAACCATTTGAAGCATATCATCTTTGATTTCTATATTAGAATTAAACAGCCCTTCTAACTTTCCTTTTTTGATTATATACTGCATTCTTCCAAGAATCGATACATATATTTCTCCATTAGGCGAAGTGTAATGTCCTTCATCACCAGTTCCATTATAAAATAAAGCAGCTATAGGAGCTCTCCAGTCTACAACAAGTGGTTCAAAAGTTTCTTCTAATGTTACCCCAAATCTTCCAATATAAATATCTTCAATACCAAAATCATCTTCTCTAAAAGTTATTTTTCCAAAGTATGGTGAAGGCTTTAAAATTGTTAATTCTTTAAGCTTTTTATCTGTACTTTTAAAACTTTCTTCCTTAATGTAATTTTCATGATCAAAATACTCTATTATTTTATCTTCATCATCTTTATACTCTTCAAGAATATTTTTTCTATATTCTAAAATTGTATTAGTTATATATTGTCTTTTTTCAATACATCTTAAAATTTCATCATTGATTATTTCAATAACTTCTTTTAACTTTTCTTCCTCTAGTCCAAATTGTAATTGTTTTTCTATTTCACTTCTTATTCCCTCTGTCATAAAATCACTCTCCTTAAATGAGCATCCAAATCTTTGATTTGGTCTATGCGAATTTACTCCACCGAACGTATGTGAGGCGGAGTTTCCTTTTAAATACATCAAATCTTTGATTTGGCTAAGGCGAACTTACTCCTTCGAATGTATATGAGAAAAAGTTTCCTTTAAAATTACATCAAATCTTTGATTTGGTCTATGCGAATTTACTCCTTCGAATGTATATGAGAAGGAGTTTCCTTTAAAACAATCTAAATCTTTGATTTAGTTATTCGAACTTACTCCTTCCAATGCACATGAGAAGAAGCTTCCTCAAGATTATTTTTCTTTATAATAAGAATCACAGACATTAGGCCTTAAGCCCTATGTCTGCAATCCTTCATTTTAATTATAATATTTCTTCCCAGCCTCTTATTTCTTTTATTCCGAGACCTGGCTCTTCTGGCAGCATAATTCTATTTCCTTCAAATGTTACTCCACCTACAATTGGATCATCAGCAAAGTATATTATTGTGTCAAGATCTGCAATTATCATGTTCCCCTTTGAAGCTGCAAAGCTAGCTGCTGCAGTTATTCCTATTTTACTTTCAAGCATGCATCCTACCATACATCTAATTCCCATGGTGTCTGCCATATTGTATATTTTTGTGGCATTCTGAAGGCCGCCACATTTCATAAGTTTAATATTAATTAAGTCACAAGCTCTATCTTGTATAACTTTAAAAGCTTCTGGTGAGCCAAATACAGATTCATCAGCCACAATCATTGTATCTACATTATCCTTGATAAACCTTAATCCCTGAACATCCCAAGCCTTCACTGGCTGTTCAACAAACTCTATATCTAAATCTAACTGTTCCATTTTTTTTATCAATCTAACTGCTTCCTTAGGTGTCCATCCCTGATTTCCATCAACTCTTATCTTAACCCCTTTAGGAATTGCGCGTCTTATAAATTTTACTTTTTCAAAATCTGAATCAATATTATTACCAAGCTTTATTTTTATGTGAGTATATCCGTCTCTTGTAGCTTCATAAGCCGCATTCACCATATTTTCCATTTTCGCATCATCCGTAATGGTCATGTCCGTAATTATGCTAGAATTAAAACCACCTAAAAGTTTGTATAAAGGTATTCCAAGATGCTTACTCCAAAGATCATAGATAGCTATTTCTACTGCCGCTTTAGCACTATTATTACCCCTAATACACTCGTCCATAACTTTTAAAACATATTGAAAGCATGTAAGGTCTAATCCCTTAATATTTTCTGCAATATGTTTTATAGCTCCAACAATAGAACTTTCTGTTTCACCAGTAACTCTTGGAGCAGGAGCTGCACTTCCTATTCCAATGATTCCATTTGAAGCATATATTTTAACAACAACTTCATTTGAATAATTGTATACTCCATGTTTAGTCTTAAATGGTTTCTTCAAAGGCACTGTAATTCTGCCTACTTTAATATCCTCAATAATCATTTCTTTACCTCTACTATTGAAAAATTTTACTATTATATATTTATTCTTCTGTTATTAAAATAACTATGAAAACACAAGAATATCCATAAATATCACAAAAATTTTCTTATAAAATGCTCATATTTATAGAAATTATTAGCTTGGTTCAACTAATTATTATACACCATAGAGTAAATCAGTCAAGATTATTAGGCTTGAATAATTTGAAGCTTTATCCATTTTTTTCTTAATATATATCTTATAAATAACACTAACCTTTCAATAGCTACCTCTTGTGTATCGCCGCATACTTCAGCCATTTCTAAAGCAATTTCATATATATTTTTTTTACCATCAATAAGAAGCCATGCAGCTGAAGACTTTTCATCTAATTCTATATCACTTACATTGCTTTTATTAGCGAGCCATCGAGCAAATTTTTCTACTAGCTTATTATGTTCAAAATACAATGTAACTATATTTTTATCATCTACATTATAATCTTTATGTATTATCACAGGAACATACATAAGAAAATTATTTTCTTCTACTTTACCTATTTTTGAATTACTTTTTCCATTCATTTAAATCACCTATAAATTAGTTAAGAGCCTAATAGGCTCTTAACATTATTATCTAATATTGTATCCAAAAAAATTTTATTTATCTTTCTTACAAGAAATTGAGTAAATAAGTATTCCTAATGCTATAAAAATAACTGTAGCAAATACTGGACTTTGAGTTAAACCTGGAAGTATTTTTGTTCCAAATGCAACATCTAATCCTAAGGTAGCAAATCCAGCAACCACAATTCCCATTAAAGCATCTCCTGCTACTAAACCTGAAGAAAGCAAAATACCTTTTTCTATTTTAGACTTCATCATATTTTCATCATTTTTGAACTTTCTCTCAACTAAAGTTCTAATTATTCCACCAAATAAAATTCCTGCACTTAAATGTATTGGTAAATATAATCCAAGAGCCACTGGAAGAACTGGAAGTCCTGCTAACTCTACGAATACTGCAATAGAGATTCCAACAAACACTAACACCCAAGGTAATTCTCCAGTCATAACTCCTTCAATAACCATTGACATTAAAGTTGCTTGTGGTGCTGGAACTGATTCTGAGCCTATACCATAAGTATTATTAAGCATTAAAAGTACTACCCCTGCTACTACCGCTCCAAAAATTAGTCCAAAATACATTCCTATTTGAACATTCTTTGGTGAACCACCAATAATAAATGTAGTTTTTAAACTTTGAGCAGTTCCACCTGCAACTGCAATAGCAACACAAATAACACCAGCCACAAGAACGGCAGTTACCATCCCCTTTTGACCTACATTTCCAGTTAACTTTAAAACAGCTGTAACAAATAAAAGAGTAGCAATTGTCATTCCTGATACTGGATTGTTTGATGCACCAATTATTCCTACCATCCTTGCAGATACAACAGCAAAGAAGAATGAGAATATAATTATCATTATCCCCCCAAGGAATCCTGCATTAACTTGCGGTAATATCCATGATAAAACAAATACCAAAATTGCTGCACCAATAACCCATGTAATTGGTGGTTCTTCGTTAATCCTTGTTACTTTAGCACCATCTTTTTTACCTAAACCAGCCATTGCTGATTTAAATGATTTAATAATAGTTGGAGCTGACTTACCTAAAGATATAAATCCACCTGCTGCAACTGCTCCAGCTCCTATGTACCTTATGTATTCACTCCATATATCGGAAGCGCCCATTTCTGATATTAACTGTGTTGAAGGAAATAATGGCTCTGTAAGACCTGCTCCTATGTATTTAATAAGTGGTATTAATCCCATCCAAGCAACAACAGCTCCACCAAACATATATAAAGAAGCTTCAGTTCCTACAATAAATCCTACTCCTAAAAGTGAAGCTAAAGCATCTATTCCAAATACTGCCCCTTGATAAGATTTAATAACCCACTCAGGTCTTTCACTCCACAGAGCAAATCCACCAGATGCAAGTTTGTATCCTCCACCAATTCCGAGTCCTAAAAGTACCATTTTAAATCCACTTCCGCCTTCACTTCCGTTAACTAAAACTTCCGCTGCAGCCATAGATTCTGGATAAACTAATTGTCCATGCTCCTCCACAATTAAAAACTTTCTAAGAGGTGTAACAAAAAATATCCCTACAAGCCCTCCTAATAAAGTTACAACTACGATAGTTGAAGTTTTCAATTCCAATCCCCATAATATTATTGCTGGAAGGATATATATAATTCCACCTGCTATAGATTCTCCAACAGCCGCTATTGAAGCAACCATATTAGCCTCTAGTATATTATTTCTTTTAAATAACCCCTTTAATAAACCAGTAGCAAGTATAGCTCCTGGAATACCAGCTGCAATTGTAAGACCTACTTTCAATCCAAGATAAGTATTAGCTGCAGCAAATATCATGGCAAATACTGCCCCCATAATTATTGAATAAATACTTAATTCCGGCATAGCTTGAGATGTTGGAATAAACGGTATATATTCTTCTCCCTTTGTTCCACCATAGGCACTATGCGATAATTTTTTTCTTTCGTCCATGGTACTTTCCTCCTATGTATGCAATATATAAATATAAATCCATTTAATTTTAACATATTTCGACATTTTTAAAATGCTTTTAAATTTATTTGTTATTTTCAGTAAATTTTTTATATTATTTCTTAATTTTTTTAACTTTCATTCCATATGATAATCACTAGAAGTCTTAAATAAAAAAGCATTAAAGAAAAGAATTTCTTCTTCTCTTTAATGCTAAAATTTTATTTTAACTTTCCTATTCGATTAAATGGAAAAATAGTAAACTTTGCTTCACCTTTAATATCATCAAAATTAATATAAGGATTATTCCAATATCTAGCATCAATTGAATCCCCTCGATTATCTCCTAAAAACAAATAGCAATTTTCTGGTATTACAAACACTCCCTGTTTATCTCCTGGATTTTTAACATACTCTTCAACTAAATATTCTCCATTTATATATACACTTCCATCAGCTTGTATTTCAACTGTTTCTCCAGGCAATCCTACAACTCTTTTTATTAAATCTTTGTCTACTTCCTCTGAATAAAAAACTAATATGTCACCTCTTTTAATTGACGACTCTCTATATGTTCTTAATGTAAAAATTTTATCTCCTGGTTTAATAGTTGGATTCATTGATCCTGTTGGCACACCTACATTAAAAAATATAAATTTATTTATTAAAACGGCTAATATAACTGCAACAATAACTGGTGCTGCCCATTCCTTAAAAAATCTTATCACTTTTACGCCCCCTAAATTCATGGATTGAATATATCATATTAATATTACCATATTTTATTTAAAAATTACCATATTATCATATAATATTTTTCCTTAGTACAATTTACAAAGAAGTTAAACATTTAGATAATGAGTGCAAAACATACCTACTATTTAATTTCAAAAACTGTAGATACTAATATTATATAAAGATTATTTAACTTTAAGTGAACTTACTCATTCTAATGTATAGGAGGTAATATTTTGATTAATAGAAGGATTAATTCATCTGATGTTGATGAAGATTTATCATATATAAAAACAACATATAATTTGCCACCCTCTATTAAAGCAAATTGTGAAAAGAACTGTATAAAATCAATAAAAAATATTACCTTAGTTCCTCGATGTGGAACACATAATAACTTTAAATTTAAAGAAGAGGTTATTATTTATATAATAAGTGGTTCTTTACTATACTCTGATAATATAGGTAATACAAAAGAACTTACTAGGGGAAATATACTTTATATCAATGCTGGACAAGGTATAACTTATGAAATTTTCAACAAAGGTTGTGATTTAGTTGATTTTATAGAAATTAACACTGAACCTTACATGTCTACTGATGCAAAAGTTAAAACTCAAATTGAATATTATACACCTAAAGTATTACATTCAATTGAAGAAAATATTCCTGAAAACCAATGGAAATATAGAATTAGCTCAAAATATGGACTTGCTCCTATAAAATCCTATTGTGATATAAATATTTATTCATTAACTTTAAATTCTGATGAAATTACAGATTTTAAAGTTAATAAAAATAGGCAGGCATACTTACTACAAGGTTTTGGAGGAAGTATATTTAAAGGATTTAACACAAAGGAAGAGCTTACATTAGTTGGTTCGGATGGTTTAAAAATAAATGATGAAATTTTTGAGATAAAAAGTCATATTAATAGTAATTTTCTATTCATTGAAACCTTCAGTTAAAATTACAGATGAAGAATGAGAGAGAAAAATTCATGTAGGAACTCCTATTGGAGTTCCTTTTAATATTTATCTACAACATATTAATTTACATTAAAACTTAAACTTTATCAAATTTGTATCTTTAGCAAAGTTCATAAAATTATATAAAACTAAAGTATTATCAAATTTTTCTTTCTTTATGTAGTCAGATAACTTTAACATAAAAGATCTTAAATCTACCACATGAATTTCTTCATAGTTTTGTGTTAAAAATGGAATCATTGAATTTGCAAAAGAATCTTTTATAACAAGAAGTTTCTTACCATTATTCAGCTCTTTATTCTTAATAATAGTTAGTGGATTGTTTCCTCTTAGATATATTGAATACTTATCTCTAGCACTTAAATAAGACAGATCATAAAGAGTATCAAACTGCTCATCACCAATACTCATCTCTATATTAGGTATATCATAGTAAGTCAGCTCATCTGGTTCACCATTGAATGGTTTAGCCTTAGAAAAAAAAGTTCCATAGAAATCTTCAACAGTATTTTCTTTTAAACTGTTTAAATCAATCACTTCACTTCCTGTAGTTTCAATATATTTTTTATATGCCAGGTATACCCCTTTAATATTCCAATGATGATCTGTTTTATAATAAAGTCCTTCTTCCTTATTTTTATTAAACAAAGATAAAACATCCACCTCTGTACCATTTTCAAGTCTTGAATAAATATATTCTATCTCTTTTTCCTGATCTATAAGAGGAGCACCTTCCGGAAGCTTTTCCTTATATACTTGATAAGAACTTGGTACAATCATTAATAATACGTCACTATCAACAGCTTTTGCATTGTTTATAAAAATATCTAATGCATTAATATTTGTATTAAGTCTATCTTTATCTAAAACATCAAATTTATCAAAAAGATAATTATCCTTTCCATAAATAACATGATTATTTTCAATCTTACCAAGGACATATTCACTTCTTGATTTAAGATCTATCCATAAATCTCTTCCAATAAATTGATCATTTATATATTCTTCATACTTTTTCGTAAAGGTGCCATTAATTGCTCCTGCAAATGTAAACTTAACTTTATGAGCCAAATTTCTGTTTTCTAATTCTGAAAATGTTTTTTCCGGACTTAGTAAATCCAAAATAGTTAACAGAAATAATATACCTATAAAGACATATAATAAAGGGTTTTTCTTCATAATCTCCCTCCTAAAATCTAAAATATAAAAATGGATTATAAGTTGAATCAACTAAGTATGCTACTGCAACAATGAAAATCAAAATCATTACAATAGTATTAACAATTTTATTTCTCACTAATTTTTTATATAAATTCCCAATTAACGGTGTTGAAAATACTATGGCTAAAGCTAATGTAACTCCGTAATTTCTTAAATAGTACCTCCAATCTGTACCTCCATTAAAATTAAACATAGTAATCATTAACTCTTTCAACCTTGCTAAATCTGTTACCGCAAATAAAGCCCAACCTATAATCAAGAAAAATATTACATATACGTGAGAAATTATTTTATACTCATTTAAAATCTTTATAAATCCTAATTTTTCTATAGAAATTAAAATAAAGAAAAGAAGTCCCCACATAATAAAATTATAACTTGCTCCATGCCAGAAACCAGTTAAAAACCAAACCATAAATAAATTAAATACTACTCTTCCCTTTGAAGTCCTATTACCTCCCATAGGGATATATACATATTCTCTAAACCAAGATCCTAAAGTAATATGCCACCTTCTCCAAAACTCCGACATACTCCTAGAGATATATGGATAATTAAAGTTCCTTGGGAAATTGAATCCAAGCACCTTTCCTAGTCCAATTGCCATTAATGAATATCCACTAAAATCAAAATATATTTGAAGCCCAAATGCAATTATACCTAGCCACGCAAGAGGTGTTGATACCGCTGCAAATCCTAATGCCTCTACTTCTGTCCAAAGCATGCCTATATTATTTGCAATAAGCACTTTTCTTCCCAATCCAATTATAAATAATTCTATTCCTTCTTCGATTTGATCTCTATGGATAATTCTTTCCTTTAACTCTTTATTTATATCTGTATACTTAACAATTGGACCAGCAATCAACTGTGGAAATAAGCATACGAAAGCTCCAAAATTAATAATATTTTTCTCTGCCCGTACATTTCCTCTATAGACATCAATAGTATAAGACATAGTTTGGAAGGTGTAAAAACTTATTCCCAATGGTAATGTTACCTTCACATGGTTAAATGCTAAGTTAAAAATACTATTAACATTATCTATAAAAAAGTTGAAATACTTAAAGAAAAATAACATTCCTAAATTAAAACAGATGGAAATCCATAAGAAAACTAATGTTACCTTCTTTTTCTCTCTATACTTCTCTATTCCAAGACTTGCAAAGTAATCAACAAATATAGATGCAAACATAATAAATATATATTTTATTTCACCCCAAGAATAAAATATTAAGCTTAAAATTAAAAGAGTAAAATTTTTATATTTTTTAGGGGTTAAAAAATATAATACAAGTGCTGCCGGTAAAAATCTAAATATAAACAATATACTACTAAAAACCATTTCTGCTCCTTTATTAAGCTGTGTCCAAAGCTCTTCTTTGAATCACATCAATTTCTCATATACTTAATAATCAAAATCTTTTACTCAACTATATATCATAAAATGCCTCAAAAATGCATATAAATACACTTTTAAGGCATTAAACCATATATTACTCTAAGCTCTTATTTTAAAGCATCCTTTATTATATTAGCTGCTTTCTCTGAAAAATTAGTTCCTGTACCTTCATAATCTGGAACTACAGTTAGTATTACATAGTTTCCTACAACTTCTAATGCCGCACCTTCAACTGCTTCTGGCTCACCTGGATATAAAGCTAATGCTTTTAAATCCTTTAAGTATTCTTCTAAAGAAGCTTTTACAGCATCTACTTTTCCCTCTTTAGCTTTTATTACAGCTACTGTCTCAAGACCAGTATTTATCATACCTTTTTGTATAGTATATTCTTCAATATCATCAAGATTTAAATGGAAAGTAGTTTCAGCTAATTCCCCCTCAACTGGACCCAATGCTCTCATTTGTATTTCTTTACTTTCCACTACTGTATTCACTAAATCAGCTGTTGGCACATCTTTAGCAGATGAAGAATCTCCACCCTTACTTCCACATCCTACTAACCCTAAAATCATTACTCCAGCTAAAATAGCACTAAGTATTTTTTTCATAATCAATCGTTCCTCCTCAAAATTCTGTCTTTGTGATTATTTCATTATTTATACGTAAATAAAATCCTATCGTATCATATATCTTTTTATTTTATTATACTTTTTACTTTTTTCTCTTCTTTTCCTATAATAACAGTTGCATTCTCCATTCCTTGTAATATTTTTTCATTTCTTGCCATCTATTTTGTCTTTAGAAGGATTTATTCCTTCTCTGAAGAATACTTTATCTAATTAAATCTAACTTGCCCTTTTTACTAAGTTTTATGTTATTTTATATAGTTTCTTATCTGCACGAATAGAAACTACCCTTACATAAGTGATTTATAAAAAACATATAAATAGTAAAAGGCATTTCTTTGGAGGTACTATGGCTAACCTTAGCATCATTGATATTGGTTCTAATACAGTCCACCTACTTATAGTAGACATAACCAATAAAAATAGATTTCGTATTTTATACGAAGATAAGGAACATCTTAGACTAGGTTCAGAGCTAGCTTCAAATAAAAAAATAAGTAACATTAAAATCTCTGAGACTATAGCAATTTTAAAAAGGTATATGAGTATTAGCTCAACCTTTAACACTCCTCATATTATTGCTGTAGCAACAGAAGCCTTAAGAACTGCAGAAAATAGTCATTATATCTTAGAATTAATAAAAAGCAGATTAGGACTTCCTATTAAATTATTATCTTCTGGTGAAGAAGCCTATTTTTCTTTTTTAGGGGTAAAAAAAATTCATAATATCTCTAAGGGAATAATTATTGATAGTGGCGGTGCAAGTACAGAGTTTATAGGAGTAAAAAACAATACATTTATTACTTCAAGCAGCATTCCATTAGGATCTATTAATGTGACTGAAAAAATAAATGTTGATTTAAGTGGTAAATTTATATCCTGTGATTACACACAAAATTACTTTAAGGAACTTTTTTCAACTATTAAATGGATTAATGATTTTCATGATTCAACCCTCATTGGAATAGGTGGAACATTTAAAAATCTTAGAAGCATTTATAAAAATCTTGATAAAAAAGCTATTTCGAATAAACATATTATTGAAATGTCCCCAAATGACTTACTTTTCCTTTGTAGCTTTTTAAAAAACCTGTCTTTAGATGATAGAAAAGTACTAAAGGGGCTTTCACCTAAACGTAGTGATATTATACTAGGTGGATGCGAAATAATTAATAATTTTCTATACTACCTCAACTTTGATAAAATCATTATCACTGAATCTGGCTTGAGAAACGGAATTCTTTTTAATTACATGGAAATGCTCTTTGATCATAATATACCTAAAGATAAATCAACTATTTCATAAAAAATGGGATATATTATATCCCATTTTTTATCTATAACTAATCTGACATTGGAAAAACTCTAAAGATGAATCCTCATTAGTTCCATTTATAAAGTATGTATCCTGTTCCTTTTTATCCTCATACCTATTTAATTGCAGTGTATCCTCTGCCTTTATTTCCTTTATATAATTTATCTGCATACTAGATATTTCATGATTTTTATGCCACTCCATAGAAAAGCAATCTTCTACAAAAGATACATATCTAGCATTATTCACATGATTATTTGCATCTATCTCATTGTAGTATAAAGCTCTATTAATAACTTCAACTGGATCCCCAGGCATTTTTAACTTCTTCAAGCTTTCATGTCCTTTATTATCAACATCAACATTTACTATTTCTATTGGACATACCTTTGGTTTCTGCGGAAACTTAGTTTTCGCATCTAACATTAAATAATACAATACAGCATTACCTATCACATTTTCATTGCCATCTAAAATAGTAAACCTTCTTACACAAAATAATTTCTCACATCCAGCAAGCTCTGTATCAATTATAACCTCTTCACAGGCTCCAGGGTATCTATTAATATTAAACTTCATTCTTGATACTACCCAAAATAGTCCGTGATTCATCATATTTTCGAAACCAAGTCCTAAACTAGTTCCATGTACCTCTGCTGTGTGCTGAATATAGTCCATTATTGTAAACAGTTTAACCTTTCCCCTAAAATCCACCTCATGGAATTTCACAACAAACTTCTCCCTATGAGTCATTTTCATAAAAACAAACCTCCCTATTGGTGCCTTCTATATTTTAAACTTAATATTTATTACAATTTATAGATTAAATAATAAAATTAGTATATCATAATTTGTATATTAACGTTAAGGAGAAATAATATGAATAAACCTTTAATAGATAATATGATTTTAATTTCTTTAGACGCTTTAAAAGCAGACGATTTAGAAATTTTAAAAACCCTTCCTAATTTTTCAATGTTAATGAATAAAGGAGTTTTTGCTAAAAGAGTTAAAACCATTTATCCATCATTAACTTATCCCGCCCATACCACTATAATTACAGGAAACTATCCAAAGAAACACGGAATTATAAATAATAAACTATTAGAACCATCTAATAATTTATGTCCATGGTTTTGGTATAGAAAATATATTAAAACTCCAACCCTCTATGATGCTGCTAAAGAAAATAAACTTACTGTGGCCTCTATATTTTGGCCTGTGAGTGCAAATTCTTCCATAAAATATAATATGCCAGAAGTTTTTTCTTATAAAAAATATATCACCCAAGAAATGAGTTCTCTTATGAGCGGAAGCATTTCTTACCAGCTAAAACTATTTAAAAAATATAGACATATGAAGAAAGGCATAAAAGAGCCTGAACTAGATGATTTTGCCATAGCTTGCGCTATTGATACTCTTAAAATCTATAGGCCCAATCTTTTAATGCTCCACCTTTTAGACCTTGATACTCAACGTCATGATTATGGAACAAACTCATCAAAGGCCTATAGCGCGCTTCAAAGACATGATGTTCGAATAGGAAAGTTAATTGATACACTAAAAGAAATGAAGATTTATGATAAAACAAATTTTATTGTACTAGGTGATCATGGCTTCCAAGATTTTAATAAAATTATTTATATAAATAATTTATTCAAAAAAGAAGGACTTCTTATGGCTGATTCCAAAAATAAAATACTACAGTGGAAAGCCTATTTTAAATCTTGTGATGGTAGTGCTTATATTTACTTAAACAATCCTTCAGATAAACTACTAGAAGATAAAGTGAAAAAAATTCTTAATTCACTTGCTTCAAGTTCTAAATATGGAATTAAAGCAGTTTATGATAATAACCAATTAATCTCTTTCGGATGCGATCCTAAGGCATCCTTTATGATTGAAGCTAATGAAGGATTTGTTTTCTCCGAAAAATTAAATAACTCCTTAGTAGTATCATCCTCCCAAAACTCAGAATGTTTAACTGGAACCCATGGATATTCTCCTGAAAATCCTAACTTAGATACATTGTTTATGGCTTCAGGACCAGCATTCAAAAATAATTATTTTATAGAAAATATGAGCCTTATTGATATTGCACCAACACTTGCAAAAGCTTTAAATATAGACTTTTATCCTTGTGATGGTAAAGTAATTGAGAATTTTCTTATTAAAAAAAGTCCGTAGCTAATAGTTACGGACTTTTTACTTAAAATATATAAGCCTTAAAGCTTTTTATTAAATTATCATTTTAATAAAAATAGCACTTGCTGAACCTACAACCACTCCTGCTCCTACATCAGTAGGATAATGAACTCCCAGATACATCCTCGAAAATCCTACCAAGGAAGCTAAAATTAACGAAATCGTAGCTAACCCTGTAAATTTTAATGCTATACTCACTCCTATGGAAAATGCAGCAGTGGTATGTCCAGAGGGAAATGAATAATCATCTACGCCTATCTTATTAACAATTATTTCCGGAATATTTATATAGGGCCTGATTCTGTTCTTAATTCTTTTTATAAAATGTGTAATACCACTAGATACAATGATAGAAAATGAAGTAATTACTCCAAGATTTTTAACATCTTTGTTTCTAGATATTATAGTCATTACAACAAAAATAGCACAAAATGTTGCTGAACCAAAAAAAGTTATTATAGGCATTACTTTATCTAATAACTTGCACCTTAGTTTTGAATTAACAAAATGCAGTAGCGAAATATCTGTTTTTCTTATTAAATCTATCATGTATGCTAAACCTCCAAAAGTAAATTACTTAAATTATATATATAACACTAATAAATTAAAAGTTATTTTTTTAAATTTATAAAGCTTTATATTAATCTTTTTTACACTACAAGTAAGTTCCATTAATTATTTATAAATAATTGAATAGAATTAATAATAGACTAATGATAAAATAATTTTATAAATATTTAAAATATTCACTCAACCAAGGAGGTTCTATGGAATTTTTACAGCTTAAAGATATAAAAAAAAGATTCCTTCAAGGCTTAACAAATTCACATTTTACAAAATATAAAAAACTATCTCCAGTATTACTGGATAAGCATATAAACTCACCTCAATTTCTTTACAAACTCCAAGAAATCCTCTCTAGTAAAGAAATCAAACCTTCAGAGGTATTAATACTATGCACTCCTCTCTTAGTTGAACTTTGGAATACCGGTCCTGATAACTGGCTAAAATATATTTATAATTATGCTCTTTATAAGAATTTTAAAGAAGCTGTAACCACAAAACTAAATTCCGATTTCAATTTAGGTTGTGAAGTATATTTAAAAATCCTAAAGATTCTTTGTGATGTTGAAAAAACTTTTAATAATCCTTTTAATTGGCAAAGTAAATATCCCATGACTCCTTTAGATGAGGATGATATTAATGAATTAGAACGTAAAGAGGAATATGTTAAATTCCTTAGAGCTTTTAATAGAGACTATGTATACGAAATGATGAAAATTAATGGTGAAATTTTTAATTTCAACACTTTAGACCATATATGCGGAGTTCATTATTTAGCCATGTTTTTAGCCAGACAATTAAAAACAAAAGGTATCCCTATAGATTTAGGAAGAGTTTCTGGCGCCGCCGCAGGACATGATATAGGAAAATACGGCTGTAAAGGTGATGAGCTAAAAAAAGTTCCTCATTATCATTATTATTATACCGACCATTGGTTTAAAAATCATGGAATTAACTATATAAGAAACATAGCCATTAATCACTCAACCTGGGATTTAGAATTAGAAAATTTATCTCTAGAATCTTTAATTCTTATTTATTGTGACTTCAGAGTAAAAAACTCTATTCCAGAAAATAAAATGACAATCTTTTCTCTTAAGGATTCATTTCAAGTAATTCTCAATAAACTTGAAAATGTAGATACTAAAAAGGAAAATCGCTATAAAAGAGTTTATACTAAGCTCCACGACTTTGAAATGTACCTTCACAGTATAAATGTATCAATAAATCCAGATGAATCACCAAATTACTACAAAGAGATTGAGGTGCCTTCATACTCTTTAGTGCATGGTAATGAATTAATTAGAGCAATTAAAAATCTTACCATATCCCATAATATAAATCTAATGTATATTCTTCGTGATGAATACTCACTGAACACTATCCTTGAGCAGGCTAGAAGCGAAGGAAATTTTAAAAATCTAAGACAATATATTGAAGTTTTAGATGAATACTGTACTTACTTTACACAAAAACAAAAACTTCAAACACTTAACTTTTTATATGAAACTTTAACCCATAGTGAGGAAGATATCAGGCGCTACTCAGCCCATTTAATTGGTAAATTAATAGCCCTTTTTGATGAAATATATAGAAAAGAATTACCTGGAACTGCATCATTAGAGTCACCATCTATAACCAGCTATTCACTGTTTGATGAATATTTAAATCTAATGCTTCGTCCTAGCAACAGATTGATTCCTGCTCACAGAAGCTGGATAGGTTACAATACAAAAACAATGGTAAAATCATTATTTAATACCAGTAGGAATGGATTTCTTAGTATATACAGAAATATTATTTTGAAGCATTATCAAGCAGATAATTTAACCTTTGATACTCAACTTTATCTCCTTGATACTGCAAAATTTATCTCCTTTGAAAATTCAAACCTAGAGGTACTTCCTATAATTGAATTTATTCTAAGATTAACCTCAAAAAAGATACCAGTACTTCGACTAGCAGCTCTTGAAAGCTTAAAGGATATTATCCCTAGAGTAGATAATAACCTTGAAATAAAAAATATAATAATTAGCTATATTGAACCTATAAATGTAAAAAGTAAAAATCCATCTGAAAACCTATTATACATGAATATATTTAAGTTACTTAAAATGAAGGAACAGGAAATACGCTTTAGTAAATACTGTTCATCAGATTATTCAAAGGTACCTGAACTATTCCTAAGTAATCTTAAATCAGCTACAAATTGGTTTGTGAAGAAGCAACAGATAGATATTCTTTTAGACTTTACCTTAACTAAAGCACCCTATACTGGACTTCATACATGCATCCATCTCTGCAATATGCTTAAAGTTAGCGAATATGAAGCCGTTAGAAATAAATCTGGATCCTCCATATTAAAAATAATGCCAATACTAAGTCCTTCAGAAAGAAACGAAGTTGCAATCGAACTATTAAGAGGACTAGAAATAGAAGGTCAACGCTTTACTGAGTATATCCCTCCATTCCTTGGTTTAATTATCCTATGGCTTGAACCAGAAGAACTTGATGAAATTATTGATGATTTAAAATACAAAGTAAAAACCGCTAACGTAGATGTTAAAATTCTTATTTTAAAAGCTATCGGAACTACTATAGCTAATTATGTGTTATATAAGGAGAGATATCAAGAAGTTGATGAAATATATAATACTCGTCTGAAAAAGCTTTTAGCTATTTTACTAAATGGTATTGGTCATTATACAAATAAAGTTAAGCAAGCAGCCATTACGGCTTTAGGAAGAGATATATTTGACTCTTCAACCTTATCTTTAGAAAATAAACTTCATATATTTAAATTATGTGCAAAAAAACTTATTACTCTTATATCTAATAATGACAATGATAGATTGTTACTTTTAACAGATGCAGCTGCCTTAAATCATATATATAGATTTATTTCAGACTACAATTTCTTCAAGGGAAGGGTGCACTTAACAAAACCTGATAAAATAGCCTTTTTCCCTGGCACCTTTGATCCATTTTCATTGGGACATAAAAACATTGCCAAATCAATAAGAGATTTAGGCTTTGAAGTTTATTTAGCAGTGGATGAATTTTCATGGTCTAAGAAAACTCTTCCTAATCTAATAAGAAAAAATTTAATTAATCTATCCATTTGTGATGAATTTAGTATTTATATTTATCCTGAAAATCCACAGATTAATATTGCAAACCCCATGGATTTAAAAACGCTTAAAGAATCCTTTACAGGTTCTGAAGTTTATTTTGTTGCTGGCAGTGATGTCCTTCTGAATGCATCCTGTTATAAAAAGCTTCCTACAGAACACTCTATACACAGCTTTAAACATATAATCTTCGAACGCGGAAACGCTAAGAAACTTCAAGAAGCTAAAGCATGTATAACTGGAGAAATACTTATACTAAATTTACCTCAAAAATACTCAACCATAAGCTCAAGCCAAATAAGAACTTATATTGATAAAAATAGAGATGTATCAATGCTTCTTGATCCTCTTGTATCACAGTATATCCATGAAAAGGGATTCTATCAGAGAGAGCCCCTTGATAAGGTTTCTTATAACTTAAATACACTAGACTTTGATTATCTAGATTATATAGATGATGCTGTAATAGAAAATATTATTCATCATACTAATTCCAATATAAGTTTAAAGAATTGTCTAATTAGCCTAAAAGAAAAAGAATCACCCAAAATAATTTTGATAAAAAACTCTTCAACTAAAGAAATTTTGGCACTTTCCATGATTCATTGGGTAAGATCAAATAATCTATACAAAGAAGTTCAAAACGAGGCTATTTCAAGAGAACTTCGAGATACTTCTGTAGGTAGAATAATTTTTATAGATGGAATTTATATTGCCCATAAAGATAAAAATAAGCTGATGGAGCAAATTATTTTAACAGAAACCTTAGCTCATGTAATTGCCAAAGACTATGAATATGCAGTATTCAATCCAAATAATGAGCATCTTTTAAATAGCCAGCTTATAGAGATAATGTTATCACAAGGCTTTAAAAACATTGGTAATAACAACTATTCACTTCCAATTTTAGCTGTGAATATGACCAGCCCCTGCATCTTAAATTTGGATATGGAAAACATATTAAAGGAACCTTTTAGGAGCAATACTAAAATAAAAAATATTATTAATACCAGGAGAAGAATCCTAGAGAATAATTTATCAAATCTTTATCCAAATGAACTTCTACTATGCTTTAACAGCGAAGTTTTACATGAAAAAATGATAAAAAATATTTGTTATGAAAATGAAGTCAGCACTAAAATTAAAGAACCTAAAAAGTACGGTGAAAACATGTGTGTTCCCTATGGAGACATCTTAGATAGGTACGTAGTTCCAAATACGGTAACCAAATCCCTCCATACTGAAAAATACTATGCTGGTGATATGAAGTCCTTCTTCATCGGTGAATCTCCTTACTACATGCCACTAGTTAATCAAATGAACATGATTAAATCCTTTAATAAACCAATTTTCTTAGTTGACAATATTCTTCATAAGGGGTATAGAATGAAAGCTTTAGACCCACTTTTAACAGATGCAGGGATTAACGTAAATAAAATTCTTTGTGGAATACTATCTGGTAGAGGTAAAGATTTAATGGATATTCAAAACAGACAGGTATCAAGTGTATACTACATTCCTAGATTAAAACTATGGTTTAATGAAAATGCCCTTTATCCCTTCCTTGGAGGAGATGCAATATGGAGAGGTGCTTTTCCAAAACGTAACCTTATTCCATCTATTAACTCAATACTTCCCTATTCCTACCCTGAATATATTAAAGGAGTTTCTCACCATAGAATTTATAAACTTTCTAAATGCTGCCTAGAAAACTCCATGGAAATTTTGAAAGCATTGGAAGGAGAATATCATAAACTTTACGGACGTAGCTTAACTCTAGCTTCCCTAGGTGAAGTAATAACAGTTCCAAGAAGTCCTGATATAGGAAAAGGCATTGAGTACGATTTATCCTCAACACCTTCAGCACTAGTAGAAAAAGACCTAGAATTATTAATTCGACTAGAAAATATACTTCAAGAAAGGAGGCTTTAGATGCATTATTATCTTTTTAAAAACAATCTTATTGTAAGTAAAATATCTATAGATAAACCTAATTACAAAGAAATTACCGAAGAGGATGCAAGAAGTTACTCTGGAAAGATTTTTATATTTAATCCAATGAATCCTGAAATTTCTCGCCGCTCCTTTATAATTTCAAATAAGTCTATGTGTTTCCTGAAAGATGAAAATTTAACACTTCTCTCATCCTTAAATCATAGCTCAAATTCATATAAGCTAATTCCTTCATGGCTAGAAAAAAAAATCCATAGTGGTGCTGTAATATCTTTAAACCCGAACTATCCAAATTATGAGGATGCAATTACTTACTCATCACCAAAGAAATGGAAAATAAATGTTATTGGCCTTGGAGATGTTGGAGCAACTTTATTAACTGGTTTAAAACTTTTAGGCACAGATACAATAGATAGCTTAGGAATTTACGATTTAGATAAAAACAAAGTAACTCGTTTAAACTTTGAACTGTCACAAATTCTTTCCGCTAACGGCAAAGAAAATTCCCTAAAAATACAGGCTTTAAAAGAAGCTGATTTGTTTAATTGTGATATGTTTGTATTTTGTGTATCTGTTGGCGTCCCTCCTATAGGAAATGAACATAATGATGTAAGACTAGTACAATTTAAAGGAAACAGAACGGTATTAAAACATTACGGTAAACTAGCACGTGATGCAAAATTCAAAGGCATTTTTGCAGTTGTATCTGATCCTGTAGATTTATTGTGTAAATCTTTATTTGAGCATAGTAATCGAGATGAAAACGGACTTATGGATTTTAAAGGTTTAGCTCCTGAGCAGATAAGAGGATATGGATTAGGTGTTATGAACGCTAGGGCTGTTTATTATAGTTCCTTAAAAGATGAAACTAAAAACTATATCAAGGAAGGTCGAGCTTATGGCCCACACGGAGAAGGATTAATTATAGCAAACAGCATTGAACATTTTGATGAAGATGCTACTGATTTTCTTACTGAAAAAACCAAAACTGCCAATTTAGAAGTTCGAGTTTCTGGCTTTAAGCCATACATTGCCCCGGCACTTTCCTCTGGTGCCTTGAGCCTATTAGATACCCTAGCAGGAAATTATCACTATTCTTCCAACTTCCTTGGGGGTACTTTTATGGGCTGTAAAAACAGATATATACATGGTTGTACAGAAAATGAGTTAGTACCTATTCCTGACCTACTAATGAAAAAGCTTCAGGAAACCTACACTCTTTTAAATAAACTTTATTTATCTTAAGTGAGAGTCCAAATTTTAATTTGGGTACTCGAACTTACTCCTTCAAATGAAATGAGGAGGAGTTTCCACTATCTAATAATCTAGGAGGGATTATCATGGATGATTTATATATTATTCAACCAAATAAAAACATATCTTCAACTCTTAAAAATATGGTTGAACTAAGTACAAAAGATATCCCTCATCATATTATCAATGATATAAATTACACTTCTGATTTAACCTTCAAAAAACTTCTTTTTGTGGCACAGGTTGAAGACGTTGGCTATGACATACCAATGATACAATTTCTAGCAAAACTACTTGAGCGTGGCAGAGATTCTTTAAAAGGTTCAACTGGAGCACTAATGATATACAGCATTGATGACCATGGCACAAAGCGTATTGCTCAAGATATAATTTATATAACCAACAATATTGGATGTGCTTTTATAGGGCACCCTTTAGTTGAAGCCACTGCTTCCTTAAGGAATTTTGCAACCTGGCAGAAAACCATGCACATGCCCCTTGAAGAAATCTGCTATGCTCTCTGCAAAGGACTTGTAAAACGCTTGATGGTTGATAGCCCACTAAAAATATCTAATGGTAAAATGTTAGTTTTATATTCAAGTACCCATAAAACTTCAAATACTTTGGACTTGTGGCATATGGTTTCTAAATATATTAATGACATTTCTATAAAAGAAATAAAGATTGAAAATGGAAAAATATTAGACTGTCTAGGATGTCCTTATAAGATGTGTTTACACTACGGAAAGAAAAAAGGCTGTTTCTATGGTGGGATTATTACTGATGCTGTAATGCCATCTGTAGATGAGAGTGATGTAATTGTATGGTTATGCCCAAACTATAATGATGCTGTTGCTGCAAACCTTACTGCTGTAATAAATCGCCTTACCGCTCTTTATCGTCGAAGCAGTTTTTATAAAAAATACATGTTTGCTGTAATTGTATCTGGAAATTCTGGAAGCGACTCTGTTGCTAAACAGTTAATCGGAGCTCTAAACATTAATAAAGGCTTTAGGCTTCCTCCTTACTTCTCAATTCGAGCTATAGCCAATGACCCTAAATCAATATTCAATGTTGATGCTATAGATGCAAAAGCTCTCAGCTTCAGCCAAAACATATTAAATAATTTTATCCACCAAGATTAATTTACAAAATATAAAAGCAGAAACCTTTTACGTTCCTGCTTTTATATTTACTCCCTCACTAATTCATATGTCCATCTATCTATACCACCTAAATTATAAACATCATTATAACCTAGGTACTCAAGAATCATTGCCACTCTTCTGCTGCGATTACCACTATAGCAATATACACAAATTGGTGTATCTTTATCTGGCGCAATATCCTCTATCTCATGTGCAACCTCATTCTGTGCTAGCATAATAGCATTCTTTATATGCCCACTTTCATAATCATCCTTATCTCTAATATCTAAAATAACCAGATCTTTATTTTCATTAATTTTAAGTTGAAGCTCTGATGCTGAAATATTTTTCATAATTATTTTCCTCCTTAAGTTAGTATTCCAAACTAATTCTATTAAATATTATTCAATTCCTTTTCTTTTGTATGTTCTATGAATATATAAATTTATCATTGCAGCGGTAGGAACTGCTAATAATATTCCTATTATCCCAAAATATCCTGCACCAATGGTTATGGCAACAAGAACAAATACTGGTGGAACCCCTACACTGCCACCAACAATTTTGGGTTGAATTATATTTCCATCAATCTGCTGATATAAAAGAAGTAAAAGTCCTCCCCATACTCCTACAGTAATACTTGAAAACATACCTAAAATAAATGCTGTAGCTGCACCAATAGCCGGTCCTATATAAGGAAGCACATTGCATATACCTGCAATTATTCCAACTAATATAGCAAATGGATGCTTAATTATAAGCATTAGAATTGAAGATACTATACCTACGATTAATGCGTCCAATAAAACCCCTCGTACAAAGCATCCCACCACTTCATCTAAATCAAAAATAAATTGCTTTATAGATTTTCCAATTTTATTAGGTATAAATGCTTTTCCAAATTTATTAGCTGTACTAAATAGCATCTCTTTATCTTTTAGAAAGTAAAAACAAAATATTACCGTTAAAACGAAATCAACTAGGAAAGAACTCACCCCAGATATACTATTAGTTATAATATAAACTATTCTTTCCCCAAATGTTGCAAATATAGCTGTTATCTTATCCAAATATGTAGTTATTTTTTGATAATTGATATTTAGACTTTCAAAGTAAGAACTTAAATTAACTACACCCTCTCTAACCACCCTTTCATATTGAGGTATATTTTCAATCAAAGCTCTTGCATTATCAAGAAGTGGTGGTATTATGTAGTTAAAAATTATAACAACTGAAAAAATAATTATTATAAATACAATTGTTATACTAGCCATTCTATATGCCCATCTATACTTGTCTACTCCTTTTCCCTTGAAAATAGAAATAAACATTCTTTCAATATAACAAACTGGTGGAAATAATAAGTACGTAAAAATCGCAGCTACAATTATTGGTCTGATAATCCTAAAGAATCCTAATAAAAAATCCTTTACCACAGTAATATATATTCCACTTCTACTTATAACTTCATATGCGGCAAAAAGAAAAATCCCCACAACAACAACTACTATTCCTATATTTACATATTTTCTATCTATATTCATCTTTTTATCTATTCTGAATTTTTCCCACATACCATGCTCCCTTCTAGAACTCTATATTCTTAAAAACTTACTCATTTGTTACCATGCAAAAAACTACTACATAATTAAATTATACCATGATATATAATGATTTTATATAAGATATGTATACCATAAAATCACTAAAAAATTCAATAAGAAAGGTTAATTATGCATAAGCTATATTTACATAATTAACCACATATCAAAATTTATTCACTTTCTTTGCTTTTTAATTTGACTCTTGTCGATCTCTATATTTTAATGATTTTCTCAAAAACCTACCTTTAATTGCTTTCCAATTAAACGGTATTAAAGGATATAAATACCCTCTTCCTGTTAATGTTTTATTGGTAGCTATAATAGCTACTATTAATATTATTCCTACACTATAACCCCAGTAACTAAATAACGCTGTTAATATTAGTAGCAGAATTCTACAGAATTTTATAGCATAACCAAGCTCAATACTTGGTTGAGTAAAGCTCCCTACCGCAATTATAGCCATATATAAAATTGTATCTGGTACAAACCAACCTGACCTTATGGCAAAGTCCCCTAATACTAATCCACCAATAATACCTAAAGTGCTCCCTAGTACTCCAGGTGTGTTAAGAGATGACATATGTAATCCATCTATTGCAACTTCAAGTAATAGAAACTGAATTACTAGTGGCACAGTATTCATTTCTGCCACTGTGAGAACCTTTAAAGTCGCCGGTAATTTATCTGCATATTGCATTATTAACAGCCAAGTTGGAGTTAATAATAATGTAAAAATAGCAACCAAGTTTCTTATTATCCTTAAATATGCACCAATAATTGGTGGGTAATAAAAATCTTGTATTTCTTGAACAAAATCAAAAAAAGAAGATGGTAATATCATTACATCTGGACTATTATCAATTATTATTACAATATTTCCTTCTAAAATTTGAGCCGCAGCCACATCTGGTCTTTCCGTGTATCTAACCTTTGGAAATGGGTTGTAAAATTTATGCTTAATTAAAGCTTCTACTAAACTCTCCATATTCATAGTTAGAGAATCAACCTTTAAGTTTTGAATCCTTGATTTAGTTCTTTCAAGAAGGGTTTTATCTTCTAATCCTTCTATATATCCAATAGCCACGTCTGTTTTAGAACGTGTTCCTACAGACATCATTTCAAAAGTAAGTCTTGGATCTCTAATTCGTCTTCTTATAAGAGCAGTATTAAATACTATAGTCTCTAAAAATCCATCCTTTGAACCCCTTGTTACCTTTTCCTTTTCAGGTTCACCGTAGGTTCTAGCTGGATAGGTTCTAAGGTCCATAATTATGGCTTCGTCAAAGCCGTCAATAATCATTATTGTAGGGCCAGCTAAAAGAGTTGATATAATACTATCAATATCTTTAAGTGTATCAACTTCAACATATGGCACTATTGCTGTACTAAATCCTTTTGCTGTGGCCATTTTATCCATCTGCTCTGGAGTTATCTTAAAGAAACTCTCCATAATTTTCTCCATAACTTCATCTTTTATAAATCCATCAATGAAGAAAATTGCTGTCTTTCTCCCACCTATGAGTATATTTCTATTTATCAAATCAAAACTTTTATCTACATTTAATTTCGCCTTAATTATCTTTAAATTTTCCTCAACATTCCTTGATAAATCCATACTTTCACATCCTTATACTTTAACTGACATTAGTATGTGTTAAATGCTAATTTAATATTACAACTGTTATTTTTATGTTAAATCCTACTAATTAATTTGCAAATTGTAGATAATATTAATATAATTATATTTGCTATTATTTTGAAAGATTTTAAAAAGGAGATTTAATATGGATAATATAATGAATATTTTAAAAGGAATGGTCATTGGTATCTCTAATGTTATTCCTGGTGTTAGTGGTGGAACAATGGCTGTAGTTATGGGAATCTACGATAAGCTTCTTTCTTCAATCAACAGCTTTTTTAAAGATTGGAAAAAAAGCATCTTCTTCCTTGGAGAAATAGCTATTGGTGCTGCTCTAGGAATTGTATTATTTAGTAAATTAATTACAACTCTGCTTACTAAATACTCAGAGCCTACAAACTTTTTCTTTATCGGTCTTATTCTTGGATCTTTCCCACTACTTTATAAAAGAGCAACAAAAGATAAGATTAAACCAGTAAACTATATTTGGTTTGTTATTACTCTAGGCCTTATGATAGCAATGTCTTTCTTTAATGGCGGTAATGATTCCTCCACTGTGATGACAGCCCTAACATTCAAGTCCTTTATAACCCTTTTAGCTGCTGGCTTCATAGCTGCTGCTACAATGATACTTCCTGGTGTTAGTGGTTCATTAGTGCTTTTAATTCTTGGAATTTACACTACATTTACTACAGCTGTATCAACATTTAATATACCACTTCTTATTCCAATTGGTCTTGGAGTATTACTAGGTATTATTACAATGACTAAGGCTATTGAAGCTCTTTTAAATAAATTCCCACAGCCTACTTATTTCGCGATCTGCGGATTAATTCTTGGCTCAATCTTCCCTGTATATCCCGGTTTCACACTAGGAACAATGGGAGTTATCTCTGTAGCCACCTTTGCTGCTGGCTTTATATTAACATACATATTAGGAAAAAAAGAATCATTATAAAAACTAAGCCAGCTGCTTAATATTTTTAAACAGCTGGCTTTATATATTAGCTTATTATTCAACTCTTTTAATTAACTACAAACTAAGTACTTCATTTACTTCTATTAAAGTCATCAACCATAAGAAATAATAAAGACCTTATTCCTTATGGAAATCAAACTCTCTATCTACATATTTAGATAATAATTCTATTGATGCATTAGTATCGTCCATACTTATTAAAGCATTTGGTCCATGAACATATCTTGTTGCAACAGAAATACCTGTTGCCCTAACTCCAAAGTTAGATTTATTTATTGCGCCTGCATCTGTTCCTCCACCATCAATAACATCAAGCTGATATTTAATTTCGTTTTCTTTTGCACAAGCAATCATCTCATCAACAAGATATTCATTACATATTACAGAACCATCTGAAATCTTTATGGCAGCTCCACCTCCAACTTTATTGCTTCCTTCTCCTGAATTTGGATAATCACTTGCTATGGTTACATCTAGTGCTATTCCTAAATCAGGATTTATTCTATTTGCAGCAACTGTTGCTCCTCTTAATCCAACCTCTTCTTGGGTTGAAAATACAAAGTATAAATCATTATAAGGCTCGTCTATTTTCTTTAAAGACTCAATTAAAATATAACATCCAATTCTATCATCAAGCCCTTTGCCAGTTATATTATTTCCCTTAAGCTCTGCATAATCTCCAACATAAGCAGCCACATCACCTATTCTCACATATTGTTCTGCTTCTTCCTTATCCTTTGCGCCAATGTCTATAAATAACTTTTTAGTATCTGAAGCTAAATCCTTTGCTGCAACAGTTGAAGATACTAATCCCACAACACCATTTCTAAATTTAACTCTTCCCATATTGGTTCCTGCTACAGGAATTCCACCTAAAGCTCTAGCAGTAATAAATCCTTTATCATCTATCTTAATTACTTGGAACCCAATTTCATCCATATGCGCTGAAGCCATTATTTTTTTCTTATTTTCACCGATACCAGCTTTAAAAACTATTAAATTACCAAGAGCATCCACAGTAATTTCATCAGCGTAAGCTTTAACCTCTTCTTTAATTACATTTCTAACTTCTTTTTCGTATCCACTTACACCAAAAGCATTAACCAATTTTTCTACTAACATATTATTCCTCCCTGAATGTAAATATATTCTATAAATACCATAATACCATAACTTATTTTTAAATACTACAACAATTCCCTTATGCAAAACGTTTTAACTTCTTGAATAATTCACTTTTATCTAGTATACTTGTATTAATTTAAATATATAGGTGATGGAGTTCACCTTAACTGCAAATGCTAATGACTCCTACAGCAACACTATAAGTGTACCTGTAGGAGATTTTTTATGTTAAAAACATTAAAATTTCTTATAAGCAATAAAAGTAATACATTAAATACAGATTTTAGGAGGATATTTATGGCTATTTCACTTGCACTAATTATTTTACTTGGAATTTTATTCAGTTATTTATTTGAAAAAATCAAACTACCTGGACTTTTAGGTATGCTGCTTATTGGAGTTATTATAGGTCCATATGCATTAAACCTTATTGACCAAAATCTACTTAATATATCTGCTGACTTAAGAAAAATAGCATTAATTATTATTTTACTTAGAGCAGGATTTGGTATTAAAAAGTCTGAACTAAAGTCTATTGGAAAGCCAGCTCTAAAAATGAGCTTCATTCCTGGAGCCCTTGAAGGTTTATCAATAGCAGCCGCTTCAACAATACTCTTAGATTTTTCTTTTATTCAAGGAGGAATTCTAGGATTTATAATTGCTGCAGTTTCACCAGCAGTTGTTGTCCCTCAAATGATTAATCTTTTAAACCTTAAAAGGGGTACAGATAAAAACATACCAACCCTCATCCTTGCAGCGGCCTCTATAGATGATGTCTTTGCCATAACCATAATGACTGTATTTATGGGATTATATGGTGGTGAAAATATTAATATTGTTGGTCATCTTTTAGGTATACCACTTTCTATACTTTTAGGAATACTCCTTGGATTGCTAACGGCATTAATATTACTAAAGATTTTTAAATACTTTAACTTAAATACAACCCGCAAAATTCTAATTGTATTGGCATCAGCAATTTTCATAACCTATTTAGAAACTGCTTTAGAACACACTATAACTATAGCAAGCCTTTTAGGGGTAATGACATTGTCCTTTATTTTAATGGATAAAAACCCTAAAATATCAAAAGCTCTATCGGAAGGCTTTAATAAAGTTTGGTCCTTAGCTGAAATTTTGCTATTTATTTTAGTTGGTGCTCAAGTAAATATTTCTGTTGCCATAGAAGCTGGTGTTATAGGAATCTTGTTAATTTTTATTGGCTTAGTTTTTAGGAGCTTAGGTGTTTGGATCTCTTTAATCAATACAAACCTTTTTAAAAAAGAAAAGCTATTTTGTGTTATCTCCTATATTCCTAAAGCTACAGTACAAGCAGCCATGGGTGCTGTCCCATTAACTATGGGTGTTGCCTCTGGCGATATTATATTGGCTATTTCAGTGGTGGCAATTTTAATCACTGCGCCAATAGGAGCAATCTGTATATCTATTTCTAGTAAATATCTTTTAACCAGCGAAAAATAATTTATTTTAATATTTTTTTTAAAAACTGTTGACATTTATTAATTCTAAGTCTAACATTAATAAAGGAAACTCATTCTCATCTTATTTGAATGAGTAAATTAGAGTAGCTAAATCATAGATGCACGCAGTAAAAGTTCTGCTGACCAAATCGTAGATTTGGAGCATCACTTTTAGACTCTCACTTAATTTCATATCCCTCGGTAGGTGAGGTTACTACAAGGATACGGGTTGCTGCCGTAAAAGAGTGGAAACATTCTTAACTGGTTAGCAGGTTTTGCCGAACAAAGAAGGCTTAATCTAATGCAATTTCATTGCCTTGCAGAGCTAAAACTTGAACGAGAAATGTTAATGTTTATACATTCCTGCGTTTAAGTTAACGTGGGATTTTTTATTTTTCAATACTTTAATAATTATTTTGAATTCACGGAGGTGTAAGAAACATGGAAGATGGTAGTAGTCCTGTCAACAATGGAGATTTATTAATCCACATAACAAACTTAATGTCAAGCTATGAATATTTATCATATGTAAATTCTTGCACCTCAATATATAATTGAACCTGCAACTGCACTTATATAAATTTGCAACCTTCAATTATATTACTTAAGATTTAAGTTCTTAAATAGTAGGTTAAAGCTAGTTTTATTTGTCACGTTCAAATTTCCAGTGACAATTATAAAATTTACATAAGATTTTCATGGCACTTACATTAAGTATAGTGCTTTTTTATTTCTCCATTGTTATTATTGCTACGCCTAAAGTCTAATTTAAGAAAACTCATTCTCACATTTGTTCGAATGAGTACTCAAAGAGTAAGTTCGAGTAGCTAAATCAAAGATTTAGACTCTCACTTAACTTCGCCTTAGCCAAATCGGAGATTTGGAGGCTCACTTAAGGAGGTATAACAATGGAAAATACATTAAAATTAATTAACGAAAAAAAATTCATGGAAGCAAAAGAAAGACTTGAAAAGAAAAATGTTGTTGATATAGCATCTTTTCTTGAGGGACTCGACAAGGAATCCGTTGTAAAAATATTTAGAGTTCTTCCTAAAAATATGGCTGCAGATGTTTTTGCATATTTGGATAATGAAGAAAGAATGCATATTATCAACTCTATAACAGATAGTGAAATATCTAACATCATAAATGAACTTTATATTGACGATACTGTGGACTTCCTTGAAGAACTGCCTGCAAACGTAGTAAAAAAGATATTAAAAAACACTGATGAAAATACTAGAAAAATCATTAATAACTTTTTAAATTACCCTGATAGTTCAGCTGGAAGCATAATGACTATTGAATATGCTGATTTGAAAAAAAATATGACAGTATCTGATGCCATCACCCACATAAAAAAAACTGGTATTGATAAAGAAACCATTAATACCTGTTATGTAATTGATAATAATCGTGTACTTTTAGGTATTGTTTCACTTAGAAAACTAATATTAAGCTCAGATGATATGCTCATCGAGGACTTAATGAAAAAGGAATTTATCTCTGTAAATACTTTAGACGACCAAGAAAACATTGCTCATTTGTTTAAAAAATATGATTTACTTTCTATCCCAGTAACAGATAATGAAAAAAGATTAGTAGGAATAATAACCATAGATGATATTGTTGATATCATTGACCAAGAAAATACTGAAGATTTTCAAAAGATGGCAGCAATGGAACCAAACGAAGAGGAATACTTGAAAACAAGTGTGTGGGAGCTTGCGAAGCATAGAATTCTTTGGCTTCTAGTACTAATGATTTCAGCTACCTTCACTGGTAATATAATTAGACATTTTGAAGATGTTCTTTCTTCTGTAGTTATCCTTGCATCCTTTATCCCTATGCTTATGGATACTGGCGGAAATGCTGGTTCTCAATCTTCAACATTAGTAATTAGAGGACTAGCTTTAGGTGAAATAAAATTATCTGATGGCTTCAAAATTATGTTTAAAGAATTCAAAGTAGCTCTTTTAACTGGAAGTATTCTTGCTGTTGTAAACTTTATTAGAATATACTTCTTTGAAAAAGTAAGCTTCCTAATTTCTATAACTGTTTGTATTAGCTTATTCTTTACAGTTATAGTTGCAAAATTAGTAGGTGGAATTCTCCCTATAATTGCAAAGAAGCTCAAATTAGACCCAGCAATTATGGCAAGTCCATTAATAACAACTATTGTAGACGCAATAGCATTAACGCTTTTCTTCAGTCTATCAGTTGTCCTTTTAAATTTACCAGTATAATAACTTTTTAATATGAAAACATTCCATATTTACTTTTAAAATTGGATATTTGCATAAAAATAAGGCTATAGAGTTTGTCCTCTATAGCCTTCTGCTTGTAAAATTATCTGTTATTTCTTTGAGCTTTTCTAGCTCTTCTGCAATCAGCACATCTTACTGGATCATTCTCGAATCCTTTTTCAGCATAGAAAGCTTGCTCACCTTCAGTGAATATGAATTCTTTACCACAATCTTTACATGTTAATGTCTTGTCTGCCATTTTTTATTCCTCCAATTTTTAAAGATTTACATTCAATTAACTAATTCTCTAAAAAAGGAGAAAGTAATAGACATGTGAAATCTTTGTTTTATTTTATGACTTAATTTTATCACTTGAATATTACAATTTCAAGTATTTTTAGAATATTCACCATATTTTTATGTAAAATATGGTTTTTTAAACCTTTTCATTTCATTTTTCTTATATTCAGCATTGATAATTCCAATATAAAAAAAGAGTTATGAACTTAATCATAACTCTTTGAAACTCAAATATAATTATCTGTTGTTTCTTTGTGCTTTTCTAGCTTTTCTGCAATCAGCACATCTTACTGGATCGTTCTCGAATCCTTTTTCAGCGTAGAAAGCTTGCTCGCCTTCAGTGAATATGAATTCTACTCCGCAATCTTTGCATGTTAAAGTTTTATCTGCCATTTCAATTCCTCCATTTTAAAGATTCACATACAACTAACTAATCTCTTAAATGGAGAAAGTCATTTTATTGTTAATCTTTATAAATTTTATTTTGTATTACTACTTACTTATTATAGCATGATACTATAAATAACACAACATATATTTATACTTTATTTTCCCAAAAATACAAAACTTAAGTCCAATTTTACTTATTGTATTCTACTTAATTCTTGCTAAAATTTCATACTAAATACCATAAAAAATGTTAAATTAAAGTTCAAGCTCCATATGAAAATTATATATTCTTGCTACTTCCTTGCTTTTTCAATCCTAGCTTTCTTGCCTTTCACAATTACTTCTTTGTACTTCTTTAGTATTACCTTCCCTTTATTATTCAATATATCAACATAAGTTGCATTGTCTTGCACATCAATAATTCCTATATCTTCTCCTGTCAATTCTGAAAGGTTGCTTAAAGATCCAACTATATCTATATTTCTAATCTTCTTCTTTTTCCCTACACTTAAATATATTTTAGTTATCTCATCATGTATCGAGTTCTTTTTTATCCTTCCAGCCACATTAAGTAGCTTTTGACTTTCCTTAAATATTACTTTTCCATTCTTTACTGCCTCATCACTAGGATATTCACCTTTTTCAATTTTATATCCTATGTATTCTTCTATTCCCTCTAAAAATTTTCTTTCATATGGTGCAACAAAACTTACTGCAACCCCTTCTCTTCCAGCTCTCCCCGTTCTTCCTATTCTATGAACATAGCTTTCTTTTTCCATAGGAACTTCATAATTTATTACATGAGTTATATTATCAACATGGATTCCCCTTGCTGCAATATCAGTAGCCACAAGAACTTTAAATTCCTTATTCTTAAATCTTTCCATGGTTTTTAATCTATCCTTTTGTTCCATATCACCATGGAGCTGTTCTACTGAAATCCCCTCAGATTTAAGCCTACCATACACATCCTTAACCTTATCCCTTGTATTGCAAAATACTATTGCTGCATCTGGCTGAAGAGCATAAAGATTTTTCCATAGAGCCTTATCCTTATCTTTAACCTCCATTGGAAGATAGGTTTCTTTTATTTTTTCTCTATTAAATACTTGTGACTTTATTTCCATTACCTTTGGATTATTCATATACTTATTGCATAATTGTTCAATGGTATCTGGAATTGTAGCTGAAAATAACCCTGTAGTTCTTACCTTTGGCAGTCTATCTAAAATATCACCTATTTGGTCTATAAATCCCATATTAAGCATCTTATCTGCCTCATCTATAATCACAAATTTCAAATCATCAAAATTAAGATTCCCTCTATTCATATGGTCACTAATTCTACCTGGTGTCCCGATTACTATATGTACCCTCTGCTTCAATTCTCTAACCTGCTCATTAAATGACTGTTTTCCAAAAACAGCGGCACATCTAACCTTTTTTAATCTTCCTATATTAGAAATATCCTCTTTAACCTGAAGTGCAAGTTCTCTTGTTGGAACAAGAATTAAAGCCATAATCTTAGAATTTTCAACCTCAACCTCATTACATAAAGGTATTCCAAAACTTGCAGTCTTACCGCTTCCCGTCTGTGATTTAACAATAATATCCTCATGTTTTAAAAGAGCAGGTATTGTATCCTGCTGAACCTCTGATGGATGCTCAAAGCCTAGATTACTTAATGCTTTTAGAATACTATCACTTAAATTATATTTATCAAATCCACTTTTCATAAACTTCTCCTTTCGTTTAATGCAACCCATTCTATTTAAACTTTTTATATCTACTCATCAGTTACATATTACATCATTAAATTTTACCAAAATCTAATTAATCATACTCTACAAAAATAAAAGCTATAAGATTTGCTCTTATAGCTTTTATACTAATAAAACATTACTTGTAGAATATTTACTTTGTAAGTATAGCATGTATACCTCTCATCCGCAAATAAATTTTAAAGGAGACTTCAATACCATCAACAAAATCATATTGAGACTCCTTTTTATAATTATTTAACCAAGCTAGTTACATCTACTTTTATTTTATCTTCACCATCAGCTTTAACTGTTATAGTACAACCATTAGTAACCTCTCCTGAAATAATTTTTTTAGCAATCATTGTTTCTAGTACATTACCTATATACCTCTTAAGTGGTCTTGCTCCATAGACAGGGTCATATCCTTCTTTTGCAAGTACTTCTTTTGCTGAATCCTCTACAGTAAGAGTAATGTTCCTTTCAGTAAGTCTTCTTCTAACATCATTCACAAATATCTCGATTATTTGTTTAATTCCTTCCATGGATAATGGTTTGAACATAATTATATCATCTACGCGGTTTAAGAACTCTGGCTTAAATCTATGCTTCATTTCATTCATAACTAGCTTTCTCGTTCTCTCTGTGATTTCACCATTATCTTCCAATAAAAAGCTACTTCCAATATTCGATGTCATAATAATTATAGTATTTTTAAAATCAACAGTTTTTCCTTTATTATCTGTAAGTCTTCCATCATCAAGGATTTGCAAGAAGATATTGAATACATCCTCATGAGCTTTTTCTATCTCATCAAATAAAATTACAGAATAAGGTTTTCTTCTAACAGCTTCAGTTAATTGTCCCCCTTCTTCATATCCAACATATCCTGGAGGCGCTCCAATTAATCTAGAAACGGCATACTTCTCCATATACTCGGACATATCTATTCTAATAATATTTTCTTCACTGTCAAATAGATTTTTTGCCAACGTTTTAGCAAGCTCTGTTTTACCTACTCCAGTTGGTCCCAAGAATATGAAAGAACCTATTGGTTTATTTTCATCCTTCATTCCTGCTCTTGCTCTAATTACTGCACTAGAAACTGCTGTTACAGCTTCCTCCTGTCCAATAACTCTCTTATGAAGATCATCTTCTAGTCTTAAGAGCTTTTCTCTTTCTCCCTCAACTAATCTAGATACTGGAATACCAGTCCACTTAGAAACAATTTGAGAAATCTCCTCTTCAGTTACTTCCTCCTTAAGAAGAGCTGTGTCATATCCTTCTCTCATTCTTTCTTCTTTTTCTTTTATTTCAGCTTCTAGACGTGGAATAGTTCCATATTTAAGCTCAGCAGCACTATTAAAATCATATTCTCTTTCATATTTTTCAACCTTACCTCTAGCTTCATCTAACTGTTCTTTAAGACTTCTAATTTCAAGGATCTTAGCTTTTTCCTTCTCATACTTAGCAGTCATCTCATCATTTTTATCCTTTAATTCAGCAAGCTCCTTTTGAAGTTCTTCAAGCCTTTTTCTAGAACCTTCATCACTTTCTTTTAAAAGAGCTTCCCTTTCTGTTTCAAGAGTAAATAACTTTCTTCTAACCATATCAAGTTCTGTAGGTAACGAGTCTATTTCACTTCTTATCATAGCTCCAGCTTCATCAATTAAATCTATTGCTTTATCTGGAAGAAATCTATCTTGAATATATCTATGGGAAAGTTTTGCTGCTGCCACAATAGCAGAATCATGTATCCTAATTCCATGGTGAATTTCAAATCTTTCTTTTAGACCCCTTAATATAGATATTGTATCTTGCACTGTAGGTTCATCGGCTATAACTGGCTGAAATCTTCTTTCAAGAGCTTTATCCTTTTCGATATACTGTCTATACTCATCAAAGGTAGTTGCCCCTATACAGTGTAACTCTCCTCTAGCAAGCATTGGTTTAATAAGATTTCCGGCATCCATTGCTCCATCTGTTTTTCCAGCACCTACAATAGTATGAATTTCATCTATGAATAAAATTATCTTTCCATCAGCGCCCTTAACTTCATTAAGAACAGCTTTAAGTCTTTCCTCAAACTCACCTCTATATTTAGCACCAGCAATCAAAGCTCCCATATCTAAAGAGAATATTATTCTGTCCTTTAATCCCTCTGGTACGTCACCTCTTACTATTCTTTCTGCCAATCCTTCTACGATAGCAGTTTTTCCTACTCCTGGTTCTCCTATAAGTACTGGATTATTTTTAGTTCTTCTTGATAATATTCTAATTACTCTTCTAATTTCCTCATCTCTTCCAATAACAGGGTCAAGCTTATGATTTTTCGCTAATTCTACGAGATCTGTTCCATATTTTGAAAGAGCATCATAGGTTCCTTCCGGATCATTAGTATCAACTCTTTGATTTCCTCTCACCTGAGATAAAACTTCCATAAACCTATCCTTAGTGATGTTAAAGTCTTTTAAACTCTTTCCTACAACACCCTTAGAATCTATGTCTATTATTGCTAACATAACATGTTCAACACTAACATATGAATCATTAAACTGAGCCGATATATCTTCAGCCTTCAATAAAACTTCATTAATCTTCCTTGTAGCTGTAATACCTGATGAACGAGCTCCTTCTCCTAAAATTTTAGGCATTCTGTCTAACTCTAAGACTACTCTACTTTTTAACCCTTCAACATTTACTCCCATTTTTTCAAAAACACTTGGAATTAAGCCATCCTTTTGATTTAAAAGTGCTGAAAACAAGTGAATGATATCAAGCTGTTGTTGATTGTATCTAACTGCTTCATCATAAGCATCATTTAAACTTTGTTGTACTCTCAATGTTAATTTTTCATTTTCCATAATTGCTTCTCCCTTCCAAAATATATTAATATTATTTTCTATATATTTTTAACAATTTTTCTTAATAGCTGCATAAGCAGATCTCTTTCTTCATTGGTATCTAATGCATCTAATAAATAACCATAGAGCTTTCGTTCAAATGCAAGCTGTTCATTCCGAACACTATACCCTTCCTCCGTCAACTTTAAACCATATGATCTTCTATCTCTTGTGCTAATAACCCTACTAATATAATTCATTCTCTCTAATCTATCTATAGCACTTGTTAATGTACTTTTAGGAATATCTAGTTCACTACATATTTCTTTTAATATGACATCTTCACTGCTATAAACCATATTAATTATACCAACCTCCATAGACGTTAATTTATATATTCTAGGAAAATCTTGCTTAAACTTATCTTCATTTGATGGACTTATAAACAGCTTGCATAAATCGCAAAATTCCTCTATTTGCTTATCTTTATCCTCCATTTAACCTACTCCTTAAAATAAATGCTCTATATATTATTTACTAAAATTAAAATTTAATTAGTACGATAATCGTACTTTATCTTTAACAAAATAGTACCACCATCGTACTATATTGTCAATATAATTTTATATATAAAAAGAACATTTCACAATGAAATGTTCTGCTATTTAACTACTTATTTAATTCAAGAATTGAAAGACCTAATGCCTTTGGTCCAGTATGAACTCCCATAGCTGGTCCAATATTTTCTAAATATATTTTCTCAATACGTGGATTATCCTTAAAATAATCAAAGAAAGCTCTAGCTTCTTCTATTGCATCACCACTTAATACCCAAACCCTACATAGTGCTTTTTCTAAATGCTCTTCCAATATCTTTTTAAGTTTACTAATAGATTGTACTCTTCCTCTACTTTGCGAATGTCTATATAACATTCCTTCATCATTAGAAGAAATAATTGGTTTTAAGTGTATCATTTCGCCTATAGTTCCTTTAATCTTACTAATCCTTCCACCTCTAACCATGAATTCTAAGGTATTAACTGCAACATAGCCAAAAACTCTTTTTCTCACATTTTCAAGATCTTCTAATATTTCATTAACCTTCATGCCCTTGTCCACCATTTCTGCAGCTTCAAGCGCAATAGTTCCTTGAGGATATCCTAATGTTCTTGTGTCAAAGAAACTAAAATTAAGCCCCTCATAATCTTCAGTTAATAACTTCAAGCTATTTAATGCTCCAGATAACTTACTTGAAACAGTAATAATTATGACATCTGTATACCCTTCTGATTTCACTTTATCAAAAATATTTTTACAATACTCCATATTGGGTAATGAAGTTGTTGGTACTTCTTCAGCTAATGAAGCGTATAACTGTTCAGGACTTATTTCAACCTTGTCCAAATATTCTTTATTTCTGTAGATTACTCTAGTAGGTAATATTTCTATATTATGCTCTTTAGCAGTTTCCAAACTTAAATCGCATGCACTATCTGAAATAATTTTTATCTTTTGCAAAATTAATTCCTCCTCGACACATCAATGGCTTAACTATATCATACCTCCATCTCTTTAACAATGAAAATCTGAAATGTTAGTTGAATTTTTAAAATTTATTTCATTCTATAAGCGAAAATCAAAATCTTCGATTTTGTTCCTTAAACTTACTCCTTCGAATACACTGAAAAGGAGTTTCCTTAAGTGAAAGTCCAAATCTTTGATTTGGATTCTTGAACTTACTCCTTCGAATATACTGAGAAGGAGTTTCCTTATAAAACTCCTTTTTAGAATTCATCTTGTTTCTTCATCCAGTTTTCAACAGCTTTACTTAATCCGTTGTTCATTTCTTTCATAAATTCAGAACCAAATTTTCTTCCATAGAGTAGTTGACCAAAGTTTTCTGCATTATATACATTAGTTAATGGAACATTCTTCTCATTTAACTTATACATATTTCTAAGTTCCGTTTCTGTTAACTCTCGATATTCTTCATCAAAAACAATGTAATTTTTATCAAATCTTGATTGTTGAACTCTTGGATAATCTTCCGGATAATAACCTAAACATAGCATAGCCACTGGTGTTGCCCAATTAGGGAGATTAAGAAGTTTTCTATGAATTTCATAATTTTCTACAATATCTCCTATATAGCATGAACCTAGTCCTAAAGCTTCTGCTGCTATAACAGCATTTTGCGCTGCAATAAATGCATCACCTGCTGCTAAAAATAATTGAGCTAAATCGGGAGTATTTAAATTTTTATTATTTTTTTCACAATATTCTTCCACATCACTAATTTTAAAGTATTTATTCATTCTATGAGAATCCGCTACAAAAACTATCACAACCGGTGCTTTTGCAATAAATGGCTGATTATCACAAGTTTGTGAAAGTATTTTTTTCTTTTCTTCATTTCTTATAACAATCATTGAGTACATCATAGTATTTCCGGCAGTTGGTGCCCTCATAGCACTTTTAAGTATTACATCTAAAACTTCTGGAGTTACTTCTTTATCTGCATATTTTCTTAAAGATACCCTTCTATTGATTAAGTCTATTGTAGAATTCATACACACATCTCCCTTTTCCAAAAATAAAGCATTTTATAATAATTTTACATTTAAACCAGCTAATTGTCTACTTGAATATATTAAAAGAAACATCAATGAATTTAATTCATTGATGTTTCCTCAATACAAAAATTATTAACGTGATTTTCTCATTTTATTATTCTTAATTGCTGTTTTTCCTTTTTTACTATCAAACTTTTGTTTTGTTTTCCCTACAGCTTTTCCTTTATTTTTAGAAGCAACTTGATTCCCTTTTCTATTACCTACACCTTTAGCCCTACTTCCACTTTTATAGTTATTGTTTCTTTGGCTTCTTGGCTTAATCAAACATTTTGGGCCATTTCCAATAAGATCTTCACGCCCAGCCATAACTAAAGCATCATATACAATATCATATTTTTTTGGATTTCTAAACTGAAGTAAAGCTCTCTGCATAGCTTTTTCCATCTTACTCTTAGGAACATATACCTTTTCCATTGTTAATGGATCGACTCCAGTATAAAACATTGTTGTAGAAAGAGTTCCTGGCGTTGGATAAAAATCCTGCACCTGTTCTGGTTGATAATTAATATCTCTCAAATATTCAGCAAGTTCAATGGCAGAATCTAATGTGCTTCCTGGATGGCTTGACATTAAATATGGAATGATATACTGTTTTTTACCCACTTCCTTTGTCAAACGATTAAACTTATCTACAAATTTACCATAAGTTTTTCCTGCTGGTTTGCCCATATACTTCAAAACACCTTCACATATATGTTCTGGTGCAACCTTTAACTGTCCACTTACATGATGTTCAACTAACTCCTTAAAGAATGTATCATCCTTATCTGCCATAATATAGTCATATCTTAAACCTGAACGAACAAAGGCTTTTTTCACCTTTGGCACTGCTCTAACCTTTCTAAGAAGTTCTAAATACTCAGTATGATCCGCATCAATGTTTTTGCATGGCCTAGGAAATAAACACTGCTTGTGCTTACATGCCCCATGTTTAAGTTGAGTTTTACATGCTGGACGTCTAAAGTTTGCTGTTGGTCCACCCACATCATGAATATATCCTTTAAAATCTGGAAGCTCAGTTATCCCTTTAACCTCTTCTAATATGGATTCCTCGCTTCTACTCTGTACTATTCTTCCTTGATGGAATGTTATTGCACAAAAAGAACAATTTCCAAAGCACCCTCTAGAGCTTACAACACTAAATTTAACCTCTTCTATAGCAGCTATACCACCTTGCCCCTCATAACAAGGATGATAATTTTTTACATAAGGAAGCCCATATACATGGTCTAGCTCCTCTCTAGTAAGTGGCATCTCTGGCGGATTCTGTACCACATATCTGTTAGCATGCCTTTGTACTAATACTTTTCCTCTAACCGGGTCCTGCTCCTCATATTGTATCTTAAATGCCCTTGCATACTCCATTTTATCTCTACACACATCCTTATAAGATGGTATTTCAATAAAATCTGCTACATCATTAATATCATCAACAATATAGCAAGTTCCTGGAACATGTCTTATATATCTAACTTGAAGACCATCATTCATACAATTAGCAACTTCTACAATTTGCTTTTCACTCATACCATAGATAAGTAAATCCGCTCCACTATCAACAAGCATAGATTTCCTTACCTTATCACTCCAATAATCGTAATGAGCAAATCTTCGAAGACTTGCTTCAACGCCACCAATTATTATAGGAATACTCTTATATGCTTGTCTAATTTTATTACAGTATACTATTGTAGCTCTATCTGGTCTTAATCCCATCTTTCCGCCTGGAGAATAAAAATCTTTATCTCTAAGCTTTTTAGATACAGTATAGTGATTTACCATGGAGTCCATGTTACCGCCATTAACTAAAAAACCTAATCTTGGTCTTCCAAGCTTCATAAAATCCTTTGTATCATTCCAATCTGGCTGAGCAATGATTCCAACCTTATATCCTGCATCTTCTAATACTCTTGAAATTATGGCTGTACCAAAACTATGGTGATCTATATATGCATCTGCTGTAACTATGATGAAATCAACTTGATCCCATCCTCTTTCTATCATATCATTTTTACATATTGGTAAAAACTTGTTTATCATTCATCTCACCTACTCAATTATAGTCTCAACCATTATAATATAATCTAAACAAAATTTCATTGTAAAAAACTAGAATATAATACTTAATTAAGTATTATATTCTAGTTTTCATTTCAAATCTATATTATTTTATGCAATTTTTTTATTCTTCTTATTTAGTAACAATAAACTTACCTTATTAGTTAAATCCACTACTCTTGATGAATATGCCCACTCATTATCATACCATGCAGCTATTTTAATCATATTTCCATTTGCCATGGTTGATAAACTATCTATAATGGAGGCTCTACTATCACCTTTAAAGTCTATAGAAACTAATGGTAAATCACATATGCCTAGAATACCATTTAATTTTCCTTCTGCGGCTTCTCTCAAAGCTTCATTTACTTCTTCAGCAGTCACTTCTCTTGATACCTCACAAACAAAATCCGTAATAGATACTGCAGCTGTTGGAACTCTTAACGCAAAACCATCTAATTTTCCTTTTAGTTGAGGTAATACTTTAGCTACAGCCTTAGCAGCACCAGTTGTAGTCGGCACAATAGACTCCCCTGCCGCTCTAGCCCTTCTTAAATCTTTATGAGTTTTGTCTAGTATCTGTTGGTCATTAGTCATGGCATGTACCGTTGTTATAAAGCCCTTTAATATTTTAAAATTCTCATCTATAACCTTAGCCACTGGAGCTAAGCAATTAGTAGTACATGAAGCATTTGATATTATAGTGTGCTTATCTATATCCAAAATTTCATCATTAACACCCATTACTATAGTAACATCTTCATCTTTGCCAGGTGCAGTCAAAATAACCTTTTTAGCACCAGCCTCTATATGCCCACCTAACTCTTCCCTTGTTTTAAATTTACCTGTTGACTCAACAACAACATCTACCCCTAACTTGCACCATGGAATTTCCTTTGGAGTGTTACAACATGTAATTTTTATCTCTTTACCATTAATAATTAGAGAATTTTTTGTTGTTTTAACATCACCCTTAAAAACCCCAAAACATGAATCATAAATAAATAAATGAGCAAGTGTCTCAACATCTGCTCTTGCATTTATTGCAACAACATTAAAGTTTATATCTTTTCTATCGCACGCTATACGTAAAAATGTCCTACCAATTCTTCCAAAACCATTTATACCAATGTTTATCATAATAACCTCCGCTTTAACTGTTGTACTATTTATATTTATTGTATATCACTTTTACTGTTAAGTCAATTAATTTGCATCACTTTATCTAATTATTATCTTTTCAGCTATACTATTATCTCTTTTCATCCACCTCAAACTGCTATTTTTCATAAACCCATTTAGTAACAACTGTATTTCTAATACTTATTAAAACACTATTATGCTACACAATATTGTTTTGAAATAAAAATACCACATTGATAACAATATCAATGTGGTATAGATTCATACACTAAAATCTTTTTTATAAATGCTTTGATAATTTATCCTTAATATCTTCTGGTGACATGTATCCAATCATTCTGTCAACTGGACGTCCATCCTTTAATACAAGCATTGTAGGTACACTCATAACTGAAAACTTTCTTGCAAGTGCTCTGTTTTCATCAATATCGAGTTTAAAAAATTTAGCTTTTCCATCAAAGTCACCTTGAAGCTCCTCCAAAACGGGGCTTAATCTTTGACATGGACCACACCATGTAGCATAAAAATCTACCAATACTAATCCTGCATTGGTTTCTCTTTCAAAATTGTCTTCATTAATTATTCTCATAGCTACCTCCACATTTTTACTAATATAATACTATTTTACTATAATATATGAATAATTGTAACTAATGGAACACATATTATTTTAAAAACAAAAGAACTTAGGTTGATTATTATTCGTTTCTAAACACTTCCTTGGTCCACGCAAAGCATTTTATACTGAAACTCATTTAATCAAACTAAGCTCTATCTATATTAGTTTTTCCCTATGAAATTATAATATTCTTTTTAGTCAACAGATTTTAAAGATTCTACCATAGGAACATTCTTCAATTTAAAGTACATTACAAAGTTTACTAAAGCACCAAATACCATGGTTAAAATAGCTGCCCATAAATAACTGATAAGATTAATTGTTCTTCCAAACATTATGTTATCCAACTCAACCGTAACCATAATATATCTATGAAGTAATACTCCTAATCCTAAACCAACTAACATCCCCATAAATGTTAATAAAGTATTTTCCTTATACACATATGATGATACTTCATTATTATAAAATCCTAAAACCTTTATAGTTGCTATTTCCCTTATCCTCTCACTAATATTTACATTTGTTAAGTTATATAAAACTACAAAGGCCAATGCTCCTGCTGAAATTATAATAACGATAATTACTAGATTTAAACTCTTAATGGTATCATTGAAGTTTTCTTTAAGACTTGTGTTAAAACTTACAGATACTATTTCATCATTATTAATTAAATCTGTAGCTAATTTATTTTCGCTATCTTGCGTTTTATCATTAATTTTAGCAATTATATCATTAAATTGTGGTTCTTCTCCAAATAATTGTTTATATAAATCTGGTGACATATAAACATAATGGTATATATATTGTTCAGTAATTCCACTAACTTTAACTTCATATTTTTTCTCATTATCATCTGTACCATTAACAATAGTAATAGACTCTCCTATTTTTACACCTAATTGTTTAGCCAATTTTTCATTTAATACTACACCATCATCAGTAAGATTCACTTTTTCTTTATTACCTCTTTTCCTCAATGTAACAAAATCCTCAAATTCACTTAAAGCTTTAGGAGTAAATAAAATTGCTTCTTTCTTAGTATCATTACTAGAAACTTTAATATTAGAGTAATTAACCATCATATATTCATTAATATCAGCTTCACTTGATATAGTATTAATAATTTTATCATAGGTTTCATCCCTTAAATTTTTTTCTAAGCCTATAGTCATATCATAGTGATATAATTCCCCAAATTGTACATCAACTATAGCCCTAATAGAGTCTCTTATACCATAACCGGTTAATAGTAATGCAGTACAGCCTGCTACACCAATTACCGTCATTAAAAATCTCTTTTTATATCTAAAAATATTTCTTGCACAAACCTTATTTAAAAAGCTTAACCTATTCCAAATAAATGGAATTCTCTCCAATAAGATTCTCTTACCCATAGTTGGTGCCTTAGGTCTCATTAATAAAGCTGGAGTCTCAACCAACTCTTTATAGCACGCAATCAAAGCTGATCCCGTTGTAACTAAAGTTGCTGCTAAAGTTGATATTATAGCAAAAGTCCAATTGAAACTTAGAGTTATCTTAGGTAATTGATACATTATTCCATAGGCATTAAATATAACCGTTGGGAATAAAGTAAATCCAATTATAATACCAATGATACTACCCGTTAAACTAGCTGCAACTGCATATAAAATATATTTTGAGACTATAGCAATCTTGCTATATCCCAAGGCTTTAAGAGTTCCCATTAGCCCTCTTTGCTCATCCACCATTCTCGTCATAGTAGTTAGACATACCAAAGCTGCTACTACGAAGAAAAATACTGGGAAAACTTGAGCAATAGCATTTATGCTATTGGCTGAATTTTCATAGTCTACGTAACTATAATTAGTATTTCTATCTAGCACATACCATTTTGGCTCCTCTAAATTATTAAGTTTATACTCAGCATCTACAATTTTATCTTCTGCTTCTACAATTTGCTTTTCCGCATCAGCCTTTGATTGATTGAAAGTTTCTTTTCCTTTATTAAGTTCTATTATTCCTGAATTTAGCTCACTTTTTGCACTTTCAAATTGATTCTCCGCATTAGTCTTTTCCTTTGCAAGATTAGCTTTTTGAGTTGCTAATTCAGCCTTACCTGCTTCTAGTTCAACTTTAGCATCAGCCAACTTTTTTTCTCCTTCAACCAAAAGAGCCTTTTGTGATGATAACTCTGATTTTACTGATTCTAACCCGTCTTTAGCCTGCTCTAGCACACCTTGAAGCTGTGCAATTTTGGCTTCAGCAGCTGCCTTTTGCTCCTCAGTTAAATTTCCATTTGCAATTTCAGTTTTAATTGTTTCGATATATCCTTCAATTGATGCGATAGCACTCTCGCCTTCAGCTATCCGCTTTTCTGCCTCGGCAATTTTAGGTTCTGCTTCTGCTTTACTTACCAGAAATGCATCATATTCCTTATTATAGGTATCCTCCCCTTGTTTTAACTGCTGCTCTGCCTCTGCAATCTTAGCTTCTGCACCAGCAATGGTTAATTTATAGGTTTCTTCTTTGCCGGCTAATTCCCTTTCCCCAAGAGTAATTTTATTTTCTGCATCCTTTAATCCTAACTCTGCCTTAGCAAGTTCCTCCAAGCTTTTATCTTTTGCGTTTTGAAGTTCTTCCTTGCTTTCTGCAATCTTATCTTTTGCATCTGCAATAATCTCTAAATACCTAATCTTACTCCTTTCAATTCCAACAGCTTCGAGTTTATCTGAAATTATTCCAACAGTTTCATCATACTCCGCATCATAGGTCTGTAGCTCTTTTGCACCCTCTACAGTTAATAACACCTCTGTATATGCTTGAACCTTAAAGGCTTCATTTGATATAAGAATAAAACCGTTTATCTGTCCATTTCCTATTGAACTACTTCCTTTTTGAAAAGAAACATAAGTTGGACTATGAACCGTTCCTACAATTGTAAACTTATTTTCCTTTAAGCTTTCACTTATATCTGTATCTTTTCCTGATGCTACTTTAATTTCATCACCAATTTTCAAATTATAGTTTTCAAGAACTTCAGCTTCAACAACACATTCAGTAATATTCTCTGGAAATCTTCCATCTACTAAAACAGGTCTATTTATAAAGTCTTTATCATCTTTGGTTAAATGATTTAAATCTAATCCATGCACCTTTAATACAACTTCTATAGTATCAAAATTAGAAATAACATCCATTGAATAGGTGGGAAAAACACCTTCTACACCCTTCAAATTCCTTATAGACCCCACATCCTCCTCTGTAAGACCAAAGGTAGAAACTAATTGAATATCCATGAAGTTCTGTTCATCATAATATTTATCCGCATTTTTTTTCATTACTGGCGAAGATACTTTTACACCAGCAAAAAGCCCTACCCCTATAGCAACTATTGCAACTATAGAAATAAATCTGCTTAAACTATGTTTAATATCTCGTATCATATCCTTGGCTAATGAGCTTTTCATGTTTACCACTCAATCCTTTCAACTGGGATAGGGTTATCATTAACATACATATCGCTAACCTTACCATTTCGAACATGAATTACTTTATCCCCCATTGCTGTAAGTGCTAAATTATGTGTAATAACAACAATTGTCATTCCTAGTTTTCTACTCATATCTTGGAGAAGCTTTAAAATAGCTTTTCCCGTATTATAGTCAAGTGCTCCAGTAGGTTCATCACATAATAGCAATTTAGGATTTTTGGCCAAAGCCCTTGCTATTGCAATTCTTTGCTGCTCTCCGCCAGAAAGTTGTGCAGGAAAATTATTTCTTCTTTCTTTTAGCCCAACTGCTTCTAACGTTTCCTCAGGGTCCAATGGATTTTTACAAATCTGGGTAGCTAATTCTATATTTTCGATGGCAGTTAGATTTTGAACTAGATTATAAAACTGAAAAACAAATCCAATATCAAATCTTCTATATGTAGTCAATTCCTTCTCACTATATTTATCCACTCTATTTCCATCTACATATACCTCACCTGATGTAGATGTATCCATTCCTCCAAGAATGTTTAATATTGTACTTTTACCTGCACCACTAGCACCAGCAATTACCACAAACTCCCCCTTATCAATAGAAAAGTTCACTCCATCTAATGCTTTTATTTCAACTTCCCCCATATTATATACTTTTTTAACGTCTACAAATTCAATATATTTACTCAAGCCTTTTCCTCCTTATGTATAACACATTTAAACATAATATCCTAATTAATTATAATATAATTTCATATATATATTGTGAATATAAATTTAAAATATAAATAAATTCAGTTTATTTTTGCGTATTTATAAAAAACTTCTCACAACTGTTAATTGCTGTGAGAAGTTTTTTATTATCGTCTTAATTGTCCATGTTTTTCATAATTAGTGATTTCTGATATTTTATTTTGTTCATCCACAAACACTACAGATGGTCTATGTCTCCTTGCTTCTTCATTGTCCATTTCACAATAACTCATAATAATTATTTTATCTCCAACTTGTACGCATCTTGCCGCTGCACCATTTAAACATATAAGTCCACTGCCTCTCTCTCCAGCAATAGTATATGTTTCAAATCTATTCCCATTGTTTATATCCACAATCTGAACCTTCTCGTATTCTAGAATTCCAGATGCCTTCAATAAATCTTCATCTATAGTAATGCTTCCAACATAATCTAATTCAGCTTGTACAACTGTTGCTCTGTGTATTTTTCCTTTTAACATTGTTACTTTCATTTTATGTCCCCCTAAATTTTCATTCATTTCAAACAAGTCATTTATAATGAAACTCCCTCTCATTTTCATTGGAAGGAGTAAGTTCTGCTTGCCAAATCACAGATTTGGAACATTACTTATAGTAAATAAAATTATCAATCAATCTTGTTTTACCAATATAGACAGCTAAAGCTACCAACACATCATTTTCAATAACCTCAACATTTTTCAATGACTTGCTGTCAACAATCTCAACATAATCTATTTTAGCTAAAGGTTCCTCTTCAATGATTTCCACTATCAGACCTTTTAAATCACTAGTATTTTTAACGCCAGCTTCTATAGCTTTTTTAGCAGCCTTTAATGATTTATTTAAAATTAGTGCAACTTCTCTTTCTTGTGAAGATAAATATATATTTCTTGAACTCTTAGCTAAGCCATCTTCTTCCCTTACTATTGGACATCCAACAATTTTAATATCAATATTTAAATCCTCAACCATCTTCTTAATTATTGCTAATTGCTGAGCATCCTTTTCACCAAAGTACGCTTTATCTGCAGGAATAATATTAAACAATTTAGTTACTACAGTACATACTCCACTGAAATGCGTCGGTCTGCTTTTTCCACAAAGTCCTGAAGTTAATCCACTCATATTAACAGCTGTACATGCATCTGAAGCATACATTTCTTCCACCTCTGGATGAAAAATCAAATCTGCACCAGCAGCTTCACATATTAATGAATCTTTCTTCAAATCCCTTGGATACTTTTCTAAATCTTCATTGGGTCCAAATTGGGTTGGATTTATAAATATGCTAACAACCACCTTATGGTTTTCACTTGCTGCTCTTTTAATTAAACTTTCATGCCCTTCATGAAGATACCCCATAGTTGGCACAAACCCTACTGATAATCCTTCTCTCTTCCATGCCTTTACTTGATCTCTAACCTGCAATGCTTTGTAATATATTTCCATTTAACTTCCTCTTTTCATAATTATTTTGAGTTTATTAATATAATTTACTTATTACTTCTTCACTGATTTTAAAGCCATGTTCAGGACCTGGAAAATCGCCATTTTGAACTTCTCTTATATATGTCTTAAATGCTTCTGTCATTGACTCTCCAACATTAGCAAATCTCTTTACAAACTTAGGTGTAAAATCACTGAACATGCCAAGCATATCCTGGTATACAAGAATTTGTCCATCACATTCAGCACCTGCTCCAATCCCAATTGTTGGTATTGATACTTCATTTCTTATTATTGCTGCAAGTTTAGATGGCACACATTCTAACACTATGGCAAAAGCTCCAGCTTTTTCTACTGCTTTTGCTGCTTCTATAAGCTCTTTTGCCGCTTCTTCACTTTTACCTTGGACCTTAAAACCACCGATTGCATTAACAGATTGAGGTGTCAATCCTATATGTGCCATAACAGGTATCGAAGCCTTCACTATAGCTTCTATTCTGTCACACATTGAAGTTCCACCTTCTAGCTTTACAGCATGAGCTCTTCCTTCTTTCATAAGTCTTCCAGCGTTTACAACTGCATCATAAACCGAAGTCTGATAAGACATAAATGGCATATCAGCAACAACTAAAGCATTCCTTACACCTCTAGAAACAGCTTTAGTATGATGTATCATATCCTCCATAGTTACCGATATTGTATCTTCATATCCAAGACATACCATCCCTACTGAATCTCCTACTAGAATTCCATTTACTCCAGCACTGTCAATAAGCTTTGCCATAGAATAATCATAAGCAGTAAGCATTGTTAGCTTTTCACACTTTTTCTTAGCTTCTTTAAATGTTAAAATGGTATTTTTCATAATTACTTCTCATCTCCCAAATACTTTTCTATTTCCTCGTAATTCCTATGCTTGTTTTTTTCTTTTGCCAATGATAATAAATTCTTACATAATAATTCATACAAATCTTTGTCTAATCCATTTATACTTTCACAATGAGCTTTTATTGTGCTGAGATCACCTCTCTCTAAAGGTCCTGTAAGACTATCTAAAATCCCATTACTTTTTATATTAGTAATATTATTTAAAATAAGAGGATAGAGAGCTTCAACAGCTAAATTTTCATCAAAGCCACATTCCTTTAAGTAATTTACTCCATTATTAATAAGCCCCAGCACCATATTGCTGCTGATAACAGAGGCTAAATGATATAAACTCTTACTTTTTTTATCAATAATTTTAACTTTATTTCCTAATGACCTTAATAAAGAAGTTAAATTATCAATATATTTTTCATGGCCTTCTATAGTAAAAAAGGCCTCATTAAGATTTTTGTAGGAATTATATTTATCCGAAATGGCAAACATAGGGTGGATAGAATAAGGGTAAGCACCAAACTTACTTATATCTGAAAAGATTTCCGAAGATAACAAACCACTACAGTGGCATATTAATTTATTTTGTATAGACAACTCTTTTATTTCATTCCATACTCCCTGCACTTCTGAATCAGGAGTAGAAATTATGATTCCATCACTTTCATTTATTAACTCATTTAAAGTTAAAAATTGTTTAGTACCTGTAAAGTTTCCTGCTTCCTTTGAAGAATTATGGTTTCGACTATAATATCCTGAAACTTGAATACCATTCTCTACAAAGTACTTCCCTAAGGAAAATCCAACTTTACCGGCTCCAATAAAACCAAATTTTATAACAATCACTCCTTTGCATTATATTCTTTAAGTACCCTATCCTCAAATCAGAAAAATAGGTACTAAAAGAGTAGATTAACGCAGCTAAACCTTTAAAATAAAAATTTAACTTCACCATTAATCCTTATATTCAACTTAATACAAGATATAAAGGCTTGTACCATTGCTATGAGTGATTTGTCATCTAAGTCTCATTCTATAAGATATGAGCTGTCCGTGAAATCTTTGGTTCTCTTAATTCTAAGAGAATTTATATTATAATCATCATAATTTTTGATGATCATTGTAAGTAAGAATGGTGCAGTTATTTCTATACTGCCCACAATTACGTTATATCATATACTAGGTTTAAGTTCAATATTCTTACTATTTACATTACTTATTTTTACAAATTTCCAATTCTGCAAAGTAGCAAGTATAAATTTTACCATTTGAATAATAATAAAATTACCGATGATATTTTTGCAATCATAAATGTCATATTATATTTTAATTTAGGAGGATACTGTATGAAAAAGCAACCAAAAATTTTTAGTCTTTGTCTTTTACTTATTTTAGCTTTATCAATCAACCCAGTAATGGCCATTTCCCCTATAGAATCAACAATACCTAGACCTAATGTAAAAGAAGGCTTTCTTGTAATGGATACTGATAGAGATGCTCCATTGCCAAAGAGATATAGAAATATTCCTTCTTTAAACATTTCTGGAAGTGCCCAATTTGTACCTAGCCAAATAGAAAATTTAAAGAATGAAATCAATGTCCTTGATACCTATATTGTTGATTTACGTCAGGAATCTCATGGCTTCCTTAATAATGATGCAGTAAGCTTTTATAGCACTGAGAGATTACTTAACAATGGATTTGATTCTGAAGAAACCTTAGCAAGTGAAAAAGAAAAATTTGGATTAATTAAGCCAGGTGATGTAGTGAATATTTTCAATAAACGTGGCCGCTTTAAAGAATCAATAACAGTTGAAAAGTCTCAAATAGAATTAGATCTTGTAGAGAATGCTGGGCTTAATTATGTTTTATTTGCTACAAGGGATGGTCATATACCTACTCCATCTATGGTTGATTCTTTCGTATCTTTCATAGTAAAAACCCCGCCTACAACCCACCTTCACTTTCATTGTAATCACGGTGAAGGAAGAACAACTATGTTTATGTCAATGTTTCAAATGATGAAGGAAAGCTCCTTTAAATCTCTCCAGGAGATATTAGATGAACAGCTAGAAGCCGGCGGAATTGTACTAACAGATGATACAATTAGAGCAAATTTCCTACAAGATTTTTACGATTATACTAAAGAAAATGCAGCAACTAACTTTAAAACACCATTTTCTGTTTGGTCTCAAAAACATTCAAGAAGCACCCTTTAAAAATCCATTAATCATAAAAAAGCAGATTCAAACTCACTTTGAATCTGCTTTCTATTGCATTTTAATCAATTTAAATGCTGATTTTTCAAACTTAAAATTCTATAAACACTTTCAACTATATTTTCCTCTGATATTCTTCCACTGTTCACTGCCTCTATAACTGGTACTGATTCATGGGAATCAACTGAAGTATCTCCATATCCTGATTGATTAAGCTTCTTATTTGTTCTACAGTACTTATATTTTTACCAAATAATATAATTCTTCCTAAATAGTATGTAAAGTTAAAATTACTGAAGCAAAAATTACCTTATAAAAACTCTTATAAAAATCCCTAATATGTTTAAACTAATATTAAATCTATTTTAAGGAGTGAGCAGTATATGACAAAAGATAGTCAACCTGATAATAAACAAGCTAGAATGGAGAAATGTAATTTTCAAACTCCTATAACAAGTGAAACAGGTAAAAATCACAATAGAACAGCAAAAAAGCATTCAGTAAAACGTGAAGGTTTTCAAAGTCAACATATCAATTAATTAGTTCTGTTTAATTATCATAAAGTAAAATTACCCTCCCATTGGACTATATTATTCAATGGGGGGTTTTAATTTTCGAGTAAAAATCCTTGTATATTTTGCGTTAATTATTAATAATAGTATTTTTTTAACATATATCTTATTAATATAATATAATTTAAACGCCATTAATTAAATTCCATACAATGTTCTTAAATTATAATAAAATCATAGTTTTAACTAATTTAAGCTTACTGATTCATATTTTAAAAAGAAGGAGTTTTACTATATAATGTATAATTAGTATAAAGTTACTTAAATTATTCTAAATATTTACGGAGGTGAGCAGTTTTGATTTACTTTGCCCATAGAGGCTTAAGTGAACTCTACCCAGAAAACACCATATTGTCATTTGATAAAGCTATGATGGCTGGCGCTGAAGCTGTAGAATTTGATGTTCATAAAACTAAGGATGGAGAACTTGTTGTTATTCACGATGAGGATATAAAACGAACTTTCCAAGGTAGTGGTCTAATAAAAGATCTTACTCTAGCTGAACTAAAAACTTTCAAATGTAAAAATACTGAGTTTGAAAATAGCAAGCTTTGTAAACTTCCAACATTAAATGAGGTTCTTGAAATTCTTAAAAATGGAAAACTATTTATTAATATAGAGCTTAAAACTGATTTAATCCACTATGAAAATATAGAGGCGGATGTTCTAGCCGTAATAAAAAAATATAACCTGCATAAAAACGTGTTAATTTCCAGTTTTAATCCTAAAACTCTTGAAACCTGCCGAGAACTAGATAACTCTATAAAATTAGGAGTACTCTTTAACAATAACAAAATGTCAATGCTAGAATTTGCCTTAAAAATAAATGCATATTCAATTAATCCTGATGTTTGTTTAGTTGATACTGCTTTAATTAATTATGCTCATGTTAATGGCCTTAAGGTATTCACATATACCGTCAATAAGTCCTCTGTAGCTTCTAATTTAGAAAAACTAGGTTGTGATGGTATATTTACAGATAATATTTTAAAATTTAAAAAAGATTAAAATATAAAACCCAGCTAAATTAAACCTCCTTGCACAAAGTATCCAGGAGTACATTAAATTAATTAAGCTGGGTTTATTTATGAATTTATAATTTTGTTTCTTCCACTCGCTTTAGCTTTATATAGGTTTCTGTCTGCTTTTTCAACAATATCGTCCATATTAATATCCTTGCCCTTTGAACTATGTATCCCCAAACTGCAAGTTATTCTTATTTCTATGTCATCATAGCGAAATACACTCTCATTAATTTTTTTACGAATTCTTTCTGCTACATTTTGAGCAACATTTTCATCTACATTATTTAATACTAAGATAAATTCTTCTCCACCATATCTACCTATCCAATCCATAGAATCACTTCTTACATAGCTTTTTACAATAGTTGCAAAATCCCTTAGTACCTTATCACCAATGACATGCCCATATGTGTCATTTATATTTTTAAAATAATCTAAATCTATCATCACAACTGATGTATATGAATTATTCCTAGCACTTTTTCTTAAATCTTGAGGGAGCCTTTCATTTATATAAGCTTTGTTATATACCCCTGTTAATTCATCCATTACAGTACGTTCTTTAACAACCTTAAAAAAATCAAGCACACTTTCCTCATAATCTGTATCCATATTAGATACAACCCCACTTTGTGAAACATCCTTAATCATTTCAACAACATACTTATTGTTTTTAATAATTAATGGAGACGCAATCACTAATATAATTTTTCCATCACTATATTCGATTTTTACAGCTGTTTCATTTTTATCGTAGGCTAACTGTGAAATGCAATTTTCGCATCTTTTATTTCTTTTCCAAATATCATAACAAAAACCACTTTTATTACTTAAATTTTCACATTTATGATTAATTATTGTAGTATTAATTGGATTAACTAATCTTAAAACATCATATAAATTTTTAAAAATTGATAGCCTTTCTTTTACCTCTATTAATGCATCCATATATAATCCCCCCTTTAATTACAAATCCAATTGTATAAACGGATTTATTAATTAATTTTCATCTTCTGTAGTCTGCAATGTATCTATAATTGTTTCAGTAATATCACTGCTTAGGCTTTCCACATCCATAAGCTTTTTATTAATCTGCTTAGTCCTAGTACCAACAAGTTTATCTAAATCTGAGCTTGCCTGAGTTAATTTTTTCTGAGTCGCTTTTAAAACTTCTTCAAATTTTCCAAACTCAGTTTTTACTGCTCCAAGAACCTTCCAGACTTCACTAGATCGCTTTTCTATTGCTAAAGTTTTAAACCCCATTTGTAAACTATTTAAAAGTGCTGCCAATGTTGTTGGCCCAGTCACATTTATCCTATATTCTCTTTGTAGTATCTCTACTAAGTTAGTTCTCTTAACTACTTCTGCATAGAGACCTTCTATAGGTAAAAACATTATTCCAAAGTCAGTAGTATATGGTGGGTCTATATATTTATCTCTTATGTCCTTAGCTGATTTTTTTATTGCTGTTTCTAACTTTTTATATGCATCTTCAATTAATTTTGAATCTCCTGTCTCATAAGCATCAACTAAATTATGATAAACATCCAGAGGAAACTTTGAATCCATTGGAAGATATACAACCTCATTACTATCTTCTTTACCAGGAAGTCTTATGGCAAACTCCACATTATCTCTTGACCCATGTTTAGTTGCTACATTTATATCATACTGTTCCTTAGTTAAAATTTGATCCAAAATTCTACCAAGCTGTATTTCACCTAAGGTTCCTCTAGTTTTAACATTTGAAAGTACCTTTTTCAAATCTCCTACTCCCATTGCTAAAGACTGCATTTCTCCTAAGCCTTTATGTACAACTTCTAATCTATCACTAACTAACTTAAACGATTCTCCTAGTCTTTTTTCTAAAGTACTTTGCAATTTTTCATCTACAGTTTCTCGCATCTTCTCAAGCTTATCTTCCGTTGACTTAATTAATTCTCCTTGCTTAACAGATAACTCTGAAAATTTTTCTCTTTGAAGCTCATTAAAATCGCTAACACTCTTTGAAAATTGATTTTCAAAGGATTTTAATGCTTTTTCCATAGTATCTGAGTATATATCTAATTGATTCTTTTGAAAAGATGCAATTTCACTCATTCTTTTTAAAACATCATTTTTCATTGATTGAACTTGCTGATTTAACTCAAAACGAGCCTGCAGCTCCCCTTTTCGAGTTTCTTCTCTTCCTCTTAGCATTTCTTCTCTAAAAGCTCTTTCAAGCCTTTCAATACTCTTATCAATCAAGTCAACCTTCTGACTTACTTGCGTAAATCTTCCATCAATATTCTTTTCACTTAATCCTTTGCCTTTATTCTTTACAGATAGTGTAGTAAATATGTTTAAAACTAATAATACCAACACTATTACTAATAAAACTTCTGTCATTACATTCCCCCCTATTATATGGTCATTGTATCATTTTTTATTACAATATTATAGTTTTCCTGTATATGATCACATAAAATTTATAAACTGTTCTATTTTTCCTGTGAAAATAGCTATCATTTCCCCTGTAAATGACAGCTATACTTTTACTCATTAAATAATTTATTTATATTTCCTACTTTTTCTAAGTACTCAGCAATGCTATTGTACCAGTTGCTAATAAGTACATTCTCCTTTTTAACCTTTCTATTACTAACCATAATATTTAAGGTTAAATAACCATCTACTAACTTAGGCACAACTTTATTTTCACTTTTTCTAAAATTAATATTATAGCCTATATTAAATATTCCGCCTTTTTTAATTTTAATGTGAAATTTAACACTTTGCAATTCTTCATTATTTATTTCCAACTTCATAAAATCTTTAACAGTTTTATAAGCTGCCCCTTCTACTCCTGTCATTTCAATATCCTTCAAGGCTTTATATTGAACATAAGACCAATCACTATTACTACTTCCACCAGAAACAAACTGAACAAATGGATTCTCTTCTTCTAGATAAGGCACCGCTCTTATATTAATATTCCCAATGTCTATAGTTTTACTGTTATCCCCATATCCAAATTTCACCTTAGATATTTTCACTTCTGTTTCTTCGTTTACTTTATCTATTAAGTTGCTTCCATCCTTCAAAAAAACTTGTCCTAAGTCTATTCTTAATACATTCACTCTATAAGGAGCTATTGTCACTGCTTCAACATATGTATTTCCTCCATTAAACATATCAAAGCCACCATTGTTATTAACTATATAGGTATCTTGAGAGTTTATTTCTGGAAAGCTTAAAATTGTGTAATTTATACCATCACTAACATAGGTATTATTTGAAAAATTGTCTACATAATATAATTCAATAATACAGCTCTGGTAGAATGAATCTTCTTCATTTAATGGAACTATAACTTCCTTTTCAACAAAGTTTTTTATGAAAATTGGCTCATCTAAGAATTATACCTTATTTCTCATACTGTTACTTAAGCGATCCAATTATAATCAAAAAATTTTTAATATTTTATTAACAACTAAAGTAGTTTAAAAGTTATATAATACTATATGAAACTATTTTATCTAGTATTATTCGGAGGTGAACCAAATGGCAAACAACGAACCAATTGGAATATATATTGCAAAAATCAAGCTTCTGCAGGAACGAATTTTTGGAAATCTTCTTGTTGAAAACGGAATTGAAGTTTTTAATAGTCCTCAAAGCAGAATTCTTTTTACGCTTTGGCTTGAAGACAATATAACCATAAGCGAGTTAAGTAAGAAAACCGGATTAGCAAAAACTACTTTAACTAGTATGCTTGATAGACTTGAAGCCCAAGGACATATAAAAAGAATGCTAAGTACTGAAGATAGAAGAGCTATACGAATTGTTTTAACTGAAAAAGCTCGTTTATTAGAAAAACCATATGACACAGCTCGTGATGCCATGAGAAATATAAATTTTAAAGGCTTTTCTCCTGAGGAGATCGAAGACTTCGAAACAAAGCTTATTAAAATTCTAAACAATCTCAACGAATACAGTGAAAATAATATTAAATAGGGGGAATTATTATGTCAAACTCACAAGATGAGAAATTAGGTAAAGAAAGTATTCCTAAGCTGATGTTTACTTTAGCTTTACCTGCAATTTTAGCGCAATTAATTAACGTTCTTTACAACATTGTTGACCGTATTTATATCGGTAATATGGCAGAGGTTGGCGACTTAGCACTTACCGGAGTTGGTGTTACTTTTCCAATAATTATGTTAATTTCAGCCTTCAGCGCTCTTGCTGGAATGGGTGGTGCTCCACTTGCTTCAATAAAATTAGGTGCTGGAGATAAAGAAGGTGCTGAAAAAATATTAGGTAACTCTACCACTCTATTAATTATATGTTCTGTTGTTTTAACTACAGTATTTATGATTTTTAAAGAACCACTACTTTTCATGTTCGGTGCAAGTGAAAACATCATAGGATATGGTCTTGATTACATTACTATTTACCTATGGGGAACAGTTTTCGTACAATTTGCTCTTGGTTTAAACATGTATATAAGTGCACAAGGATTTGCCAAAACCGCTATGCTCTCTGTTCTAATAGGAGCCATTGCAAATATTGTTTTAGATCCAATATTTATCTTTGGATTAAACCTAGGAGTAAAAGGAGCTGCTTTAGCAACGATAATATCTCAATGTTTAAGCGCTATCTGGGTTGTTTATTTCCTATCTTCTAAGAAAAGTAAAAGTGTTATTAAAATAAAAAGAGAGAATCTAAAACTTAATAAAGCTATTGTTGGAAGTGTTATCGCTTTAGGTGTTGCCCCATTTATCATGCAAGCTACTGAAAGCTTACTTGGCATAGTTCTAAACTCTGGATTACAAAAATACGGTGGCGATTTATACGTTGGTTCAATGACAATTATGATGAGCGTAATGCAACTTCTAGTTGTTCCAATTCAAGGCCTTACTCAAGGTGTCCAACCAATAATCAGCTACAACTTCGGTGCAAAAAAATATGACAGAGTTAAAAAGACCTTCAGACTTTTAATTTTTGTATCTTTTGCTGCTACAGTACTAGGAACTCTTGCAATCATAATTTTCCCAAATATTTTCGTTAGCATCTTTACCCAAAAACAAGAACTTGCTGACTTAACAACAAAAATGATAAGAATATTTATGGCTGGTATGTGGGCTTTCGGAATACAAATGGCATGCCAATCTACCTTTATGGGACTTGGTCAAGCCAAAATTTCTTTATTCCTAGCTTTATTGCGTAAGGTTATTTTATTAATTCCATTAGCAATAATTTTACCTAAATTCGTTGGTGTTGTTGGAATTTACTGGGCTGAGCCAGTGGCAGATATAATCGCTTCCTTCACAACTCTTACAATCTTCCTTTTATCCTACAAGAAAATTTTAGGTGAAATAGAAACTGAAGAAAATAAAAATACACATATTGCATAATAATTAATAAGGGATAGCCTCGGCTATCCCTTATTAATTATTACAGTTTAGTCATTTAAGTGAAAAACTACCCCATGAAATGAACTCCACTTCATGAGGTAGTTTAAATTAATATTATCTTATATTGGCTTCAATCTCTAAATCTGATAAATTTTCTATTTCGCAATGATAAAATCTATTTATAGTTAGATTATAGTCTGCATTATCTCTGTCACCTAAAATACCTTGGAAATTTTCATTATCAATATATTTATCAAAATCCCCATTAATTCTATTAGTATAATAAGTATTTGCTCCGGATCTTCCTCTAAGCTGTAAATTTACAGGAAATACTTCAAAGTTACTATCATATTCTACATAATCACTTGAAATAGCAACATTTTTTCCTAGTGGAATAAATGACTCCACATCTACATTATTCCCAAAAACACTAACATTCTCTGGTAATTTAGTTATGTTTCTGTATTCGTCTCTATAACCTCCAGATACAATTGATACATTATTGGCTTCTATATTAACTTTATCTGCATTTATAAACTCTCTTAAATCCATTTCAAAATAAGAATTTGTCTTTATATCAATATTTTTAAGGGTATTGTTTAACGGAAGATTTACATATCCATTATAGCACGAAAAGTATAAGCTATCTTTTAAAACTGAATTATCATTAATTATTAAGTTATTACTATAATTTCCTTTAAAATTTATATTCACTCCTGACGGTACTTCAATTACTATTTGACTTGTTCTATTGGCTTCCTCCATTAAGTTTCCTATAAAAGCTTTATAACCTCTTTCAAAAAATCCTTTTAAGTTTTTAGCATCTAAGAACTCATATATAGCTCTTTCTCCAGTGATTATAAGTCTCTTTCCCTCACTATCATAATTTGTACTAACCGTTATACTTTCATCTAAATAATCATAAACCTTAATTCTAGTATTATTATCACTTGATAACTTAACCTCTACATCAAACCCTCTACTTTCTAAGGCCGAAATATCTAATACTTCAATAGCTTCGCCAGTTGTAAATACTTCTCTTTCTTCTGGAGTTGCATTTCTAATTTCTCTTTGTACTCTATAAACCTCTGCAACAACCTCCGGAACTACATAAAATCCACTTACTATAGAACCTGAAATCCCAATTACTATGAAAACAGCTGCAGTGATAAGAGCCTTTTTTACCCTACTCATCATAGCCTCTTACCTCCTTATTCCCATCATGATTTTCCATATCCTTTGCTTCTGCAATGAGAATAGGTTCAACCACCATAACCTCTTCATCATATATTATAGTATCATCAGTTGTTTCATTTTCAGCTTCTTCATCCTCACTACTTTCAGTTTTCTCATCCCTTGAAGACCTATCTTCTTGCTGCTCTTTTACCCTAACGTACATTTTTCTAGTTCTAACCCAAGAAATATATTTTATCCAAAGAAATTTTAATCCCTTATACGCTAAAGTATATAATATCCAACCAAGAATTAAGAATCCTGTCCATGCAATACATACAAAGAATCCAAAGACCCCCATGGATAAGTTAATCCCACAAAGAACTGCCGCTCCTAAATATCCTATGAAGTTGGCAACTGACATCCCCACTAATGCTAAAAGTGAACCAAGCATCGTAAATATTACAGGCATAGCTGCCATTACTATTCCTATTGTTAATAGCACTATAATCAATTTTACTCCAGCAGAAGAAATACTTCCATTAATTACTGAGTTAGAGTCCAAAAACTCCTTAGCTTTATTACTAACTTTTCGCCCAGTAACTTTTACATTTGTCCAAGCTTTCTTAGTTTCCTTATTGAACTTTTCAAACATCTCATTGGTATTATTTTCTGGTGCAAAACCTTGCCCCTTCATTTCTTCAATTAACTCCTGAGCAATACTTTTAGGGGAACCAAGCCCTCTTATTATCTCTTCATCACTCTTTCCTTGTAATTCACCATTTAAGAAAAATTCTTCATAATCTCTTAATATATCATTTATTTCAAGCTGACTAAATGTGCCTTTAAGATAATCTCTTAATATATCTAAAAAATCATTCTTATTCATTCTCATCTATCTCCTTTCTATATCCCTTCAAAATTATGTTTACATCCCTTACAAATTCATTCCATTCATTTACTAGTGTCTGTAAGTTGTTTTTTCCATACTCAGTGATTCTATAATATTTCCTATCAGGTCCACCTTCAGATTTAACCATATAGGTTTCAAAATTTCCTTCTGATGTTAATCTTCTAAGTAACGGATAAATAGTACTTTCTTTAACAGACATAACTATGGATATCTTCTCCACAATCTCATATCCATACATATCTTGGTCATTTATAAGAGCTAGTACGCATATCTCAATTACACCTTTTCTAAGCTGTGTGCTCACGATAACCCCTCCCTTTCTATGATTATTTATACTATGTATAACACAATAGTACTTTAAAAATTTTAGAAGCTCCTTAACTTATTCAAGGTCCTTCTATTTAACCAATTACTTGTTTAATTGACTCTACTATGTAAGGAAACTCCTTCTCATATTCATTTGAAGGAATAGGTTCATGTTAACCAAATCAAAGATTTTGACATTCACTTAAAGCATAATAGTATTTCTTTTCATGGGTACTATGCTTTGCACAGTACCTATGAATTTATAATATCATAGTACTATGTGATACACAATAGCTATTCATTAAAATAAATCTTACGATTTTCTTAAGAAAAAAGGTAGAAAACCTTGGTTTTGCTACCTATTAATACACTACTTCACTCTATATTTTTCATATATATTCTCAATTACATCCCAGTTAAATAAATTCCAGATATTTTTTACATACTCTGCCCTGAGATTTTTATATTTAAGATAATATGCATGTTCCCATACATCTATAGTAAGCAATGGTATTTTCCCATATGAAATAGGCGTATCTTGATTTGAAGTTGTCATAACTTCTAAATCTCCATACTCATTTAATACAAGCCAACTCCATCCTGATCCAAATTTTCCTACAGCAGCATTTGAAACTAACTCCTTCATTTTTTCAAAGCCACCCAGTTCCTCTTCAATATGATTCATAAGAATCCCTTTCGGTTTACCTCCGCCATTAGGCATTAAAATGGAGAAATAAAAATTATGATTTACTACCCCACCTCCATTATTAATGACCCCTTGTCTTATAGAATCAGGTATGTTATTTACGTCCTTCAAAATTTCCTCCATAGTTTTACCACATGTATAACTTTGATAATCTTCAAGTAGTTTGTTTAGATTATCTACATATGTTTGTAGATGCTTACTATAATGGGTCTCAACAGTTTCAGCATCTATATATGGTTCTAAGTCATTATATCCATAAGCTAAACTTATTTTTTCATATTTCACAGTGCCCCACCCCTCATTATCTTTATTATCCTATAACTTAAACCAATGAATTATCTAATTAGTTTACTATATTCTTTAAAACTATTATTTATTCACTAAAATTAAAAATACAAAAATAAGATAAGGAACTTTTAACCTTATCTTATTAAAAACTAATATTAAATTATCTTTACAGCCATTGTTTCACATTACCATAAGTTTCTTTCTGCTTAATATCTTCATCAACTTCATTCCTATATTTTCTTGCTAATTCCATATAAGCATTAATATATCCTTTTTTCTTAACTTTTTGTTCAATTCTATAGGCATAAGTCAAAGATGGCTCATTTACTCTTTCAATCATTGTACTTATAATATTCTCTTTATTTAATTGGAGCTTATCACTTATCTCCTGCATTTCTTTTAAAATTTCCAATCCCCATTGAACTTTAGACAGATTAATTCCATCTCTCTTTAATTCCACTTGCTCTTTTCCAGATTTAGCAACGAGATTTTGATTTTCTAAAGCTTCCTCCTGCCACTTTAAATAATCACTTTCAGCTTTAAGTAGAAGAAATAAATTAAATACCTCTAAAAACTCTAAATCTACTAGAGAAATTCCTCCTTTTTCAAAAGGATTTACATCTATAATCCTATATTCTAGATATTTAATACCATCTCTCTCTAATGATTTAAGAAGCTCTTTAGGATCACTAGCCTTTAGTCTAATTGGGCTATACAGTTCTTTATGACTTTCAATTAGCTTCTCTTTTATGAAATCTTTTATGCTTTCCACATATCCCTCAACTGATTCATAGTTTGGAAATATATCAACTAAATTTCTATATCCACATTCACCATTTCTGTATGATATACCACCTTCATGTACAAAGCTATCCTTTACTACTTCCTTATAGCACTTAGTGCAATCATCCTTTTCAATAAAACTCTTGTGTAAAGTAGAGGTGCTACCTAAAAGGTAAACTAATAACCATCGATAACGCAAATAATTTCTTGCAACCTTAAGGTATAGTTCATTTTTGAATTCAGTGTATGTATATTCATTACATTTCTCTGCATAAAGCCCTTTTAAAAGCTCTTCTGAAAAAGAAAAATTATAATGGATTCCTGAGATAAGCTGCTTTTTTGCCCCATATTTACTTACAAGTTTCTCTCTATACTCCTTTGCATCAACTGCATCCTTTTCAAGTCCAAACTCTGCTACTGGAATTTCTTTATCTTCTGGAATTTCACATGGCATAGATTGAGGCCACAAGAACTCATCTCCTATTTCTTGTGCTACTATATCATATAAGTCATTTACAAAGTTGAAGGTTTTTTCTGATTCATGAAAAGCAGGTGTTATTACCTCTATTTGACTTTCTGAAAAATCAGTAGTTATGTATGGATTCTTAAACTTATCACCTAAGCCTTCTGGGTGTGGCGTAAAAGACAACGCTCCATATTCATCTACTCTAAGCATTTCTCTTTCTATTCCATAACTACCTATTGGGTATCTATTATCTATTATTAATTCCTTAAGTCTTCTAATCATTTTATTTCCTTTCTAATAGCTACGCTAAATAACATCTATGACTAACTTATATTTTATTATTGCTATTAATTGCTTTTTTATAATTCAACTAATAAACTTATATACATTAATATAAAATAATACTTTTAAAAAGTCCATTATCTTTTTTATTTGTTAATAATAATTATCCCTATAAATTTTATATGCCATTTTATAACACCTTTTAAATCTATATACTTACAAAATAAACAGCATTGGATTATTAATAAAAAATCCAATGCCATCTTGTTATTATCTTTTATTTACAGCTTCCGTTGCAATTTCCTCCACATCCACACTCTTTTTTTGCAAATGTAAATAATAATTCTTTATTATCTTTCACTTCATTTTCAACTATCTCTTTTGTTTCTAACCTTGTATCAACATTATTGTTATTCATGATTAATTTCTCCTTTGTAAGTAAAAACTTAATCCTAATATAGAATAGTTCATCATTATTGTCAACTTAAAGCTAAATCAGGTAGATTAGACTTCTAACCTACCTGATTTTTATAAATATTTCTTCTCTAATCTGCCTAAAATATCTAAACAACCATTTCTAAGAATTTTATTTTCTTCTTCAAATGCAATGCATTTTATATCTATTTCTTTTAAAATCTCATCATTAAGCTGTTTTTGACCAAACTTATAAATAACATTATCCTCTTTATCAATATGCCTTTCTAAAAGATTGGTATAAGATACAGCATTAGCTACTATATCTATTACAGACTCCTCATTACCTTCTTGATATTTATGCAGCGCTTCATCTAAGCCTTTAACATACATTCTTCCCATATCATGCTCAACTAGCATGCCATAGTTTATTGTCTTTTCAGCAACAGTTCCTAAATGCTCCACCATTTTGTTAAACAGCATAATCTCCTCTTTTTTATGATGAAGACCATCAGCATAGATCCTTATGAAATATAAAACATCTTTAAAATCTTCAAAATTTATATATTTCTCCTTGTAAGCTCTATAACATATGTTCCTAACAACTTTAAGCATACGTGAAATATATTTGTGTTCTTCCATCATTATTTCAAAAGCATTCATATTTACACCTCATTATATATCTAATTCATACACTTGCATATTGTCACTACTCATGCTGTTCTCAATAAGCATTAAGCCATTTTCTAAAACTGTAAAATGAAAACTACTATTCACTTCTGTAACAAAGGCCTTCATCCATAGAGCCCTAAGCTCATAAAATAAAATTACATCAACTCCGGCTTTTTCCCAGATATCTCTATGAACACAAATTCTTTTTCTCCAACAAATCTTGAGGTCAGTAGATTCTATTATTTCATCTACTCTATCACAAGGCATCCCATCTAAAATATAATCATTTAAACTATTATAAATATCCTTGGCAGAATTTAATATTTTCCCACTGCTAATTACCTCTTCTCCGGCTTTCATACCTTGAGAAATAAATATATTCTCTAACCTTATTTTCCCTTCATTACATGTTAATAAAATCTTGCTCCAAGCTGCAACTCTGCCTTCAGCAGTATTTATTTTATCTTGAAGCCACCCATGTATATTTCCATTATCAATCATCTCCTCTAAAGGAAGGTTTGGTAACATTTCTCCATAAAATTTATTAATCTCTGGCATACACTCCTCTATTTTAACCCCTTCTTTTTTAACAGCCGTAATTATTTCATCTTCTAGACCTTGAAGCCACATAATTTTATTAAACAGCCAGTAATGAATTTTTCCTAAATATAAACTCATAGCTTTTCCTCCTACTGAATTTCATATAAATATTTTATCCTATTTACTTTATTATTATTGAAGTCATTTACTCTATAGGTATAATATATCACCATCTATATAAAATACGTAACAAAAGTTACATTCCCGATGTAAACCACATTTTTGATTAAGGTTGACAATCCTTTTTAAAAAATATATACTGTTTCTATAATAAATTAAATTTAAAGAGGTAATCATGAAAAAATCTAATATTAAGGAATTAACAATGATCGGTTTATGTGCTGCACTAATGGCAGTGTTCTCTCAAATCTCAA
>JARKVD010000037.1 GCA_029851835.1 Clostridium sp.
TATTAAATGCTGTTAACTGATATAATCTGTTTCCTTCACTATTATACACCCACAAGTTAGAGTCATAACCATTCTTATCTACATTACATATAGAAACTGTGAAGCAAGCCTTATCTCCTTTTGGTGAAAATCCAAGTTCAGAAAGAAATTTGTATCCTGTAAAATCATCAAGCTGAATGTTCCTCATTAATATACCCCCTCATTAAAGTTACATCTTATTGAATATATATATTATTATACCACACCCAATATTGCTCCTATAGGCTAAATAATTTTATTTGCATTAGTATCACACCATATTTTACCGTAAATAAATACATAGACATGTACTAATACTAGATATTGAGGTGATAAAATTGAACAGAAAAATAATATCTATATTAAGCATGCTACTTTTATTGTTTATCGCTGCACCAAATGTTCATGCATTAAATCTATCCCATAAAGTTAATACTTTTACAGCAGATGATATGAATGAATATGTTAAGCTTGAACCTTTACCCTATGCTGTAAATGCACTGGAACCATTTATTGACGCTGAAACCATGACTCTTCACCATAATAAACATGAACAAGCCTATGTTAATAATTTGAATGCAGCTATGAACCAAGTTCCTGAACTAAAGAGCAAATCTCTAGAGGAGTTGCTTGCCAATCCTAAACAAATACCAAAAAACTTAAGAAAAACTATTCTTAACAATGGCGGTGGTGTTTATAATCATAATTTCTTCTGGTCTTGTATGAGCCCTACTGGTGGAGGGAATCCAAATGCCAACATTGGTGAAGCAATAGAAAAACAATTTGGCTCATATGAAAACTTTAAGGCTGAATTTGAAAAAGCCGCTCTTAGTGTCTTTGGCTCAGGATGGGCATGGCTTTTAAGCGATTCTAAAGGAAATTTATGCATCACAACTACTGCAAATCAAGATACTCCAATTCCACTTAATAAATATCCTATTATTGGCTTGGATGTATGGGAACACGCTTATTACTTAAAATACCAAAACAGAAGAAACGAATACATATCTGCTTTTTGGAATATAGTTAACTGGGATTTTGCAGAAAATAATTACCTAGAAGTTTTAAGAAATAAATAATTAAAATTTAAAAGCAGCATGAATTATAAATAAACTTATTCATGCTGCTATATTATTTTTAATATGTTATGAAAACATATGTACTCATTTTTGTTATTATTGTATAATACCAATATGATATTCATATAAGAATACAAATCAAATGAAGATTTTAAAGGTGCACAAATGACAAAACAAACACATTCATCAGGAGGATTTTTGATTGCAGCCTTTGCGATATATCCTTTTATAATTAAATTCATTGAAAATTACAATTTTCCTTATAAGATCTTACTAATTTTTTTATATTTTCACTTTGCTGATTTAGGGTCTGCTTTTCCCGATATCGATTTGAAAAGTTCCTATGTTAGCAAGCGATATCCTTTTCTTTCAAAACATTTTGGGAAAAACTTTAAACATCGAGGTTTTACCCATAGCATTATTTTTTTACTACTGCTTGGTATTGCTTGTATTGGATTAAACTATATCAGTCAATTTAACATTGTGGTTCATTCAATAACCTTTGGATTTTATATAGGTTATGGATCTCATATTGTACTAGACTTACTTAATCCGCAAGGAGTAGAACTTTTTTATCCCTGTAGAATTAAACTTAAACTACTTAAGATAAAAACAAATTCTACCTCTGAAAACTTATTTAATGGTATCTTAAAATTATTGTCAAGCCTTCTTCTAATTTATTATTGCATTTCTTATTTAAATCTCCTAGATTATATACGGTAGAAAAAGCTATTAATCATTCCTTTGATTAATAGCTTAAATTTTATTCTATGTTTGCACCTTCTTCATTTACTACTTTTAATTCATCAGCAGGCTTTATTTGCGAAATAATGATTGCTATAAATATTAATACACATCCAATTAAACCTCTTCCATTGAGTTTTTCACCTAAGAATAAAGCTCCTCCAATTACTCCAAAAACTGATTCCATGCTTAGTAATATGGCTGCATGGGTTGGTTTGGCATCCTTTTGAGCAACTACTTGTAGTGTATAAGCCACTCCTACTGATAAAATACCTCCATATAAAATTGCCATTAATGCTCCTTCTATTCCTGCAACTGTTATAGTTTCAAATCCAAATGCTATAATCAAACTTAAAATTGAACATGTAGCAAACTGGATGCATGATAATTTTAATGGATCTATCTTCTTAGTAAAATTATCAATTGTAAGAATATGTATTGCCCACATAAAAGAACTCATAAGAACTAATAAATCACCTTTCCCTATAGAAAATCCATCAGTAATAGTTAATAGATACAAGCCTATAATCGCAAGTACTATTCCGATCCATGTATTTTTATTAGTCTTCTGCTTTAAAAATAATCCTATAACAGGCACTATAACCATATAAATACCAGTTATAAAACCACCCTTACCAGCCGTTGTAGATGCCATTCCTATTTGCTGTAAAGCAGCCGCTACAAACAACACTATGCCAGCAATTAATCCAGCTTTGAGGGTTTGCTCCTTATTTGTTTCTGTTACCTTTAATTTCTCATCAACTTTATTTTCTTTTTTTCTATGAAAAAAAATAATAAGTGGAACTAAAGAAATACTTCCAATCGCAAACCTAACCCCATTAAATGTAAAAGCACCCAAATGCTCCGAACCAACCCTTTGTGCAACAAAAGAAAATCCCCAAATTGCAGCTGTTAATAAAAGCAGCACATTAGCTTTTAACTCTTTCTTAGTCATAAATATCCCTTCCCTTCTTTAAATATATTCCTTTAGGTGAGTATCTAAATCTTTAATTTGGTTACTAGGTCATTAAATGACAATCTAAATCATGATTTAGTTACTGAAACCTGCTCTTTGAGCGCTCTATCCAATTAATATGAGAAGAAATTCACTTATTAAAAGCCCTCTATTAAATGAATATTCTATATATTTACTGTTATTCCTTCTATACTTTCATGCTTTTTAGACTAATTGTGATATTTTCCGTTTTATATAAATTATCAATGTTTTCTTTTATAATTTATATAACTTTAAAGCTCATTATAATATAACACATGAATTAAATAGGGCATACTATAATATACATATATAGAAAAGAGGTGATTTTTAGTAGGATTTTGATTTAATTAATCTTACTATGATAATTATGAAGTTGATGAAAAAAAGTGGCAAAATAGTAGACTTTAACCCTTCTAAAATTATTACTTCCATTGAAAATGCAGCAGATGATATTGGTATTAATGTAACAGCTCGTGATATTGAGCTATTGACCCAAGATATAACCAATAGTCTAAAACTTCTTTTAAGAGATGAAAATTACTCTAGCAGCTACGAGGTAAGAAGTCTCGTAATGGACACACTAATTAAAAATGGATACAAAAGCATAGCAAAATCATATATACTTAATATGCTTTAAAAAATGTTAAACAGCCAATCCATGGCTGAAATAATTTCAAATAACTGCTAAATTCTAAAACTTATCCCAGTCCATTATTAAGAGCAATTGAAACAAAATATATAAAACTAAAGGTATGAGTCTACTACATATATACTCATACCTTCTATATTTATATTATGCCTTTTTCTTTTAACTCAATGATGTTTAAGGACTTATTATATGGTATATCTAAAATACCTTGATTTACCTTTTCAATTAATTCCCTTCGAATTGGCTCATTAAAATCACTTCCAAGTATCTTCCAATTACCATCCAATTCTGGGTTTATATTTTTAATTTCTCTTACATACTCAACTAGCATTTCTTTTACTAATTTATTTGATTTCCAAATTGGCTTAGCACTTATAAAACCTTTTCCTCTCAAAGTTGTATAATAACAATAATCACTAACAGCTAGCTTAATCAAATCATCCTTCTTCACCATGCTTCCTTTAAGCTTTAAATCAACAACCCTTCTACCAACAGGCTTTGTTAAATCTATATTAAATGATATACCAGAAAATAAATCATGCTGATAGCTTGGGATATCTGTAGAAAAGCTTATGGAAACATCTCCTTCCTTAAGCTGATTATAAGCTGACGCATTCCATTCCATATATTCCTTTAACTGTTCACCAGTAACTTCTACCACATATAATTCTGTATCAAATTTATATATGCTGCATATAGTTCCGTAGGTTATATCACCCTTTAGTATATTACAATTTTCCCTTATAAGAGATGTTGAAGATACATCAGCCTTAGAATATAATAACTGCACCTTATTTATTAATTGAATTACAGAAGTTTCCTGCAACCTTCCTTGTGGTATCCAGTTAATTTCATTCCTAGGTTGAAAATCCATTGAAGCTCTTCCCAAAACTTCTCCATGAGCCAAATTAATTGTTTTGTAGTGTGCTTCTTTAACTATTGATATACCTCTAATTTCATCACTAGGCTCAAACTTTTCCATATCCACAACTTCAACTTCTTTTTTTACTATTTTATTTTTTTCATCCAAATATAAATTAAAATGGATAATTTCTCTTCCCTTATCCGTAGCCCCACCAATTATAGTCTTATTAATTTTATCCTTTACAGTAATATGAAAATGACCTACCACAAGAACATCGACTTCCGGACAAGTTTCTATTATATTACGTGCAGCATCCTCAGATGGATTTATTTCACCATCTAAGCTACAATGTGCTAATAACACAATAATATCAACTTTATCTTTTATCTCTTTTACGTATGTTTCTGTAGTTTCTACTAATGAAGAGAACCTTAATTCCTCCACCTTATTTCCAACCCATCTAGGGACCATGGGAGTAGTAACTCCTATAACCCCCATAGAAACCCCAAACTTTTTAATTATGGTATAAGGCTTAACAAAGTGTTTTTTACCTGATTTATAAACAGTATTTGCTGATATAATTGGAAATTTTACTTCCTTTTCAAATCTCTTTAGCATTTGTAAGTTAAAATTAAACTCATGATTTCCTAGATTCATTGCATCATAACCAATGAAGTTCATCACAGAAGCTAATGGATGTTCATCCCACCATCCCTTGTTATAAAGATCATCAGTTAAAAGAGTTCCTTGAATTATATCTCCATTGTCCAAAAGAATGGTATTAGGATTTTTGCTTCTTGCTTCTTTTATATATGTGTAAAGATTAGACATTCCACATTGTGGCATTTCTTCATTATTCTCATAGTTATAACCCCAAATGTTACTGTGAACATCTGTTGTTGCTAATATTGTTATTTTTTTCAGCATACCAACCTACTCCCAACATCAATTTCAACTATATTATATATAAAAATTACCATCTATTCAAAATAAAACTCATGAACAATATGCTCATGAGTTTAAAAAATTTTATAATTTTAAAAATGTTTTTCCAAAAGTATTTTTTAATTTTGAAGATGTCATTATTGGTCCATATAAAATATTTACAATAATATATAAAATGATACCTATGTTATACTTTCCAAGTAATACAAATCTATATCCAAACATATTTATTATTACACTAGTAACAAATAATAAGATTATACTTGTTCCAACACAAAATACTTGATCTAATAAAGACGCTAACAATTTAGAACCAAACCCACTTTTTCTCTTGATTCCTTCCACTTCCTTCGACTGCTCTTCAATTAAAACTTCTCCACTTTCTTTAATATCTTCTTCTGATACTAAAACTTCTTTATCCATATTTTCAACTGTTTCAACAACTTCCGTTTCCTCTGTTAATTCAATATGGTTTTTCTCTTCTTCTCTATTATTCATAATAATTCCTCCTAAACTTTCTTACCTACTTTATCACTCTTCGACTAATATACTATATTCCCTTATATATGTAAATTAATTGGATGTAAATTAAATATGAATTAATGTAATTATAATTAAATATATGTTTTTATTAGTAATGTAGTAACATCAACATCTCACGCATGTTTTATATAAATAATATATAAAAATATATAATGATATTTTTTGACGAATTTATGACGGCATAAAAAAAGATATAGGATTTATTAGTTATTATACTAACTATCCTATATCTATAATACGATATTTAAATTTATTTAGCCTTTTAAAATAACCATTTAAAGAATCCAATTACAATACTATTCTCAATAATATAATTAAATATTTCTACCAAAGTTCCACCAGCTATACACCAACCGCCAAGTTTTATTATATCTGCATAATCTATCTTACCTGCACATTTTAAAGCTTTATTCGCTATAACTGACACAGCTATTTGAGATGCTAACTTACCAATCAAAATACCCATAACATCACCTCTGCTATAAAGTTGCTAGTATCGTAATAAGTTGTAATATTACCCCTATTACTGTTATTCCTAATCCACTTAACCCAGCTATATTACAAAGACTTGCCATATCAGCTTTGCCAAAACTATTTAATACTTTTTCTGCTATTGTAGCTACTACACCTATACTTAACATAGTCAAAATTGTTGTTGTACCCATAAATAATACCTCCGAATATAATAATTTAAAATGGATATAATTATAATATATAGAAGGTAGGGAATTGCAGCATTAAACCGCAAAACCCTTTCTAATGTTACTTACTTGCATATTTCCTTATTTTTCCGCTAGGAAATTGTACAGTTATAACATTGGTTGTTGAAGGTTGCTCCATGTGAGTAACCTTTTCTTTTTCCATTCTTTTAACATGTTTTCTTACATGATTTCTAACCTTACGATTAGCTTTAATGGAAGTTTTAGTTACCTGTCTTATTATCGCTTTAATTGGTCTTGGCATAACCCACCAAGAAACTTGCATTATAGCAAGAATAATCAGTACCTCGAATGATAATTGTTTTAAAATAGATAACATACATTCTCCTCCTTAGTTTTTTATATTTAATTTCCAGATTACAGCTATAAGATATACCCCATTGGTTCTATTTGAAGCTAATCCTACTACACCAGATGATATATACACATCTTTGCCAGGAATAAGTATTAAAACTTGACCTTCGCTAAATGCATACATATCTGCTAGCATAATAAAATCACCTCAAACATATCCAATTAAGCACCTTATAACCTAATATGGAATCAAATAGCTAACCATTAGCAAATATATCTTTCCTTTGAAAATCTATCTTGCTTTTGTGGTATGTATGGGAGGACATCCTCCCTCTCCACCCTCCTATTGCCAATCTTAAAATTGGGTCTTATCAATAGGTTAGCCTGCCCTATCTTGTCGGTCATGACTGTTATCATATAAACATGTCGGCTATACGCCTTAAATTACCACTTTAGGCACACCTTCTAGGTCTGTTTTCAACTGAACTATTTCAAATTCTGTTTGATTATCCCTATTGTAGTCTTTATTCGTGTCTTGTATTATAACTACTTTGGGAATATATCCATTAGTTTCTTTAAGTACCTCTGGAAGGATCTTCTCTAACCTTGATATATTTACAACATCATGTCTTATTTGAACCTCTAAAATCTGATAGAATCTATATCCACCAAATTTAAAAATAATAAATGCATCAGGAATAATTCCATCAAACTCTCTTTCTATATAACACTTCTCTATATCTGCTCCAATGAAGTTCAACTCTGCTAAATAATCCATAATCAACATATCATGTAAACTGACACCTTTTAACTGTGATTCCTTCGGAATATAAATAAGCTGCTTTGTATCCGAATTTGTTTTTGACTTGATATAGTTTGATGTTTCTGATAATTTCCTTAACCTTCTTCTTGCTAAATCATATGCACTTACACAACCTTTATAAAATGTTTTAGCGCATTGTTCTATTGTAATAAATCCAAAGTCATAAATAAAATTTATAATTTCTCTATCTCTCTTAGTTATCATATTTTTTCCCTTCCCCCTCTTTGTGGTTTTGAAGTATTAGAAATAATTCTAGGTTCTTCAATGATAATTAATTTACTTTTATCTTCAAAAGGTACGTATCCAGGTATATTTGTATTTACATTTAATTCCCTTTTATTAACTTGATCATATGCAAATGGTGGATTAACAACTTGATTTTTTACTTTTTCTTTATCATTACCTTTGATTTCATTTATTTTTCTTATATCCTGAAATACATTCCTATGATTTGGTTTTAAATATGGCTTAATTAAATCATATATTTTTTTATTATTAATTAGTGGAACTACACCATATTTAAAATTTAAAGTAGCATATACAAATTCCCTTTGTTTAAGACCTACAGCTATATCACTTTCACCAGTAGCTACCTCACTACTCTTTTGATTGTTTTGTCTAAAACTTATATTACAGGTGCTTTGACTCTTTATAAAACTATCAAGATTTTTTATATCCGGTCTTTGAAGGCTGCATAACATAAATACACCTAAACCTGCTCCATATTGTGCTATCTTCTTCATGTAACTTACTATCTCTGCTTTAAGTTTCTTAACCTCTTCATTGTCTCCAGTGCTATTAAATAAACTTGCAGTTTCATCAAAAATAACATAAGTAGTTGAAAGTGGCTGACTTTTATTGATGGCATTATAATCAATGTAATTATCTGCCTTAGCCTTCTTTCTATAAGGTCTTATAAGTTTATCTCTGTCACTCATTTTATTATCAATGTGCTTTAGTAGTTTAAGAGCTTTACTTAAATTATCTGCAAACCCTCTGCACTGAACAGCATCTTCATATAATATCAAATCACTTTTAGCTACTTGGACAAGATATAGTTCAAGTTCCTCTTCATTACAGTTAATTATTAATGTTGTAATGATGCAATCTGTCATTTTTGACTTTCCACTCCTGGTACCTCCGCTTATCAATATATGTGGAAATTTAACTAGATCAAGAATAATAGGTTTACCACTGTAATCATTCCCTAAGTAAACCTCCCATGGTTTCAAGCCTTCAAGAGCTTCAAATTTCATGTTACTAGGTTCGTTAAATACAAAATCTGCATTAATCAAATTTGTTCTTCTATCCTTATTAAATATACACATACAACCATATGCATCTTCTATGGCATCTCTACACTCCTCCAACTCTGAATATCTTAATCCATCAACAATTAAAATTAATGCTTTATACCCATAGTTTGTTTTTTCAACATTGTTAAGACTAAATGTATTCTTCATTTTGTTATACTTCCCCAAATTTGACATGATGCTAATCCACTTCTTTTCAAAAGCCACCTTTTCTTTACCATCTTTTAAATTTGCAAACATAAAACTCCCTCCTAGTTAGAAAATAGAATTTTTATCTGCTTTATCTAATTTTGAAAATCTTTTTATATCTCTTCTGCAACTCATTACCTTCAGTTTATTTTCTTTAGTTGTATTATTTTTAGCTATATAGGCTACATATGTAGTTAATATCCATACCCCACCTAATGCCACATACTTTGCTATTAAATGCACTCTATAACATCTCCTTAACTCTTGTCTCTTAATATATCTATATGCTGATATTTTAAAATATTGACTAATTTTAAAGAAATTTTCTTTATTTTTAATCAATTTGATTAAAATAAAAATGGTACCTAGAATTAATCTTCTAAATACCAAATATCATCAACACACCTATTTAATTTTTTAGCAATTTCAAGTGCAACTTCTAAATTAGGCCTACTCACTCCACTCTCCCATCCTGTATATGTTTTAATACTAACTCCAATAAATCTAGCAAATTCACTTCTATTATCTTCTTTATACTCTAATAGCCTTATATCTCTTAATTTATTTTTTACCACAACACCACCTCTTATATATTCTATTCTATGACTTTTATTTTTTTCCTTTATATGTATATAGAAAGAGCAGTTATTTAAACTGCTCCTTATCTTTAAGCTTCTATTCCAATTTTATTGTTATGTTCATTTATCTTTTTAAGATTTGCATATCCAACAAAACTTAACACTAAGCTTGGTATTACAAAGAATATATAAACTATGAATATAACTCCACCAACGCTATATAAAATACCTGCAGTTAATGCAAATCCTCTTTTATTCGTAAAATATGCCACCCAGTTAAATATAGCAGCTAGAACTACTAAAATCATATGTGGTGTTACTAGTGCTGTTGCTAAAGCTGCACCTGCCTGTTCAGCACCCTCACTTCCACCTATAGCTCCCCCAAAATATGCTATTAAGTAGATTGAATATAATGCCCCAATTATTGCTGCAATAAGTAATGCTTTTGAACGTTTCTTTTTCATAAAATTACCCCTTTCATTTTTTATTATTACACTATAATTGTATTATATAATACATTTTTGTCAATACTTGTTAAGGGGTGATTTTATGGAATTATTAACTTTAGTTTTAAATACACTACTTAAGATTATAATGTTTGTTAGTTCTATGCTTGGAGCTTTATCCTTCTTTTTTATAATTAATATGTATATTTAAATTGAAACTAACAAATACTTTGGAACTAGATTTGATCATAGAAGGTCCGCATTTAACGGACAAATACTTTGTATACTGAGTTCTCACAAAGCTTGATTATTGTTACTAACTTATTTCTACCCAAGCCATAATCAAGAAAGTCACACTAGAAATCCACCACTCTAATTTATATACCGGTTTGAGCATTCCGGGTAAGGCATCTAAACTGACACCAGTGAACTTTCTGCATTGGCTCCACCTAACCTGACGTTATTTTAAGTCCTTAACGGCTATGACTATACGTATATGCTTTTGTACGTATAGTGTGTGTATATTATTTACGTATATACGTAGAATATTTTTATGTGCATACGTACATACTACCAGTAGAGGTGAACGTGCATGAAAAAGAAATATACTACTAATATTGATGAAGAAATATTGAAAGCTGCAAAGATTAAGGCTATAGAAGAAAATAAAAATTTAAATGATATAATTGAAGAACTGCTTATAAAGCATTTAGAGCAAAATAAAAAAGGCTAGCAGGAATTAACCCACTAGCCTTAATATTATTGTATTGATAATTCGCAATAATTACCTGTTCTTAAATTTATTATTTTTCCTGGAGGTAGACACCTACATCCATCGTCAAAATAGAATAGTCTCTTCTGGTCATCTATAAAGAATTCATTTTGATATGCATACCCTTCTTCATTAAATAAGTACCAAGCATCTAAATATAGCCATTGGCTTTTAGCGTATCCTCCTTCATGGAAATAGAATGACCATCCTATACCATTGTGATGCCAATATCCAATAGACGGCTTTTCTTCTTTGTATTCTATCCCTAGAGTTTTTAATATACCCTTGGCAACTGCGACTCCAAAAGCTTTTTGTTCTTCTATAGTGTCTAGAATAGATATATCCCTTGCATTATCTATGAAAGCTGCCTCAATGATTATAGCATGCATTGCAGTTTCTCTTATGAAGTGGAAATAATCCCTTCCGTTAGAACCTGTCTTTGTTTTAACTCCTCTACTGTTTTGCCCTAGAGCTTTTACCTCAGACTCAATATTCTCTGCTAGAGTTCTTCCAAGTCCTCCTTGTATACTGCAGTAAGCTTCGAATCCATCTCCTCCCCCTGCATTAACATGCCAATCAACTGCAAGGCTTGCCCCAGATGCATTGGCTTCTCTTACCTCTTCCTCAACTGGGTCATCCTCATCCACATACCTTGACATTGGGTTCTCAACATCATGAGCCACAAGGACATCATGACAAGCTTGAGCCATAACTAAAACTATATCTTTCTCTTTCAAGTTATTGCCTGATGCCCCCGGGTCAATTCCACCATGTCCTAATCCTGAAAATACTATTGCCTTACTCATAATACACTCCTCCTTAAACTTTAAATAAAAAGAGTAGAAATAAATCTACTCTTGCTTACCTTGATTAATTGTTATTTTCCCAGTTACTATGTCATATCCACCGCATAATATCACTGCAAGAATTAGTCCATTACATAGTAATGTATAGACCCCTATCACATTTATAGGAAACATCAGAACACTTGAATTGATAATACAAAGATGTAGTACTGCTATCATCCACGTATACACCTTTGTTGGTATTCGTTTTATAAAAGGAAGTTCTTTTGTAAAGCTAACCCATAACTCTATCAAAAGAATTGCTATTGTAAAAGTTACTATTGTTTCTACATTAATAAAATTAGTAAATTCCATACCTATATCTCCTTTTCAATATCATCTAATCTATGATGGGCACTCTTAGTTGATTGCTCAACCACTATCATTCGTTCACAAAGATTGTTATGTTTCTCAACCTTCTTCTCCAGCTGTTCAATTCTATAATTAGTAAGCTTATTTGAAATAACAATTCCTGATAAACTTCCAATTACAGTTCCAATTAATGAAATCCCCGCTATCATAAGTTCGTTTGCCATAAAGCACCTCCCAAGAAAACTTTAATAATAAAAAAAGACTAGCTGTGCTAATCCCTTAATAATGCTATTTCATCATCATCATCTACTGCATCTTTAAAAAACTCTACATGTTCTTTCGCATACATATAACAAGCAGTATCAATATCTTTGTATATCTGACCTTTATCCCTAAAGTACTTATTGAATAATGTCTTGTCATCCATAGACATTAACTCATTAACTCCCCAGCAATACATATAAGCTATAGGATCCTTATCCGAAACTTCTTTGGATTTGTATAAGTATAGTGCAAAGTTTGCAATTTCAAAATTTTTATCTATACATATACCACTTACTTTCCAATATGAGCCTATCGCATATTGTGGTGTTTCAAATTCTTTTATTAATGCCATTATTGTCCCCTCCTAATCTTTCCATCTCCCTACTGCTATATAAGTATAAGTAAATCCTCCATTGTGGCTAACAGGTGAACTTACCATTGAATTAAATGCGCTCTTAGTTCTGGATGTTATAGTCACATATCTTGGACTTCCACCACTAACTGCGAAAGCAGCTATTTCCGGTTCAGCTGTAAATGGAAAAGGAAATACCCAACCGTCACTATTTCCATAATATACACTACCAAATTGTGTTGCACATGCAAAACTACTATACACATAAGTTCTTCTACAAATTAAAGTACCATCATAAAACTTTGTATATTCCCCATTTGGTACAGATTTTCTTTCAATTATAGCCTGACTGTTAATGAGAATATTATTATATAGCATTTCAATCATACCTTGCCATGATCCTGTCTTGCCATATATATTCACTCTTAATCCATCACCGTCTACACCTGTTGCTAATCCTACTCTTCCTACACCTGATATATTCCTAAAAGTAGCCCAAACCTCTCCAGCTGATGTTCCATTTCCAATATTATCAACTATTATTTGCTTTTCGAAATTTGCACTTTCATCAAATACAGTTGACTTTCTAAATTTAGCTTTATATGCAAAATCAACTGTATCACTTAATTCTGCAGCTTTTCCAAATGCGACTCCTTTATTCCCAGTTAAAAAGTCTATTGGGAATACTGCAGTCTGTAGTATAACAATTTTAGGAGTTACACTAGTAAAATAATCTGAACCATAAAGTTCTACCTCATATGTTAAATCAGTACTAAAACTTCCCCCACCTATTGCACCTGTAGCAACATTATTAGTTACACTTGCATATGATGACCAAGTTCCACCTACAACTCTATATCTATATTTAACAACATGAGTATTACTTCCACCTACTTTATCATAATTAAGATTTATTAACACCTTAATATAGGTACCATTTAGATCTGTTGTGCCATCCTTAAGACATCTCACACACCATGCTTCTGTAAAAAAAGGTGAGTAATAATCTGTAACTGTAATTGTTACCGTTGCCTTATTAGTTCTACCTCTACTATCTGTTACTATTGCAGTAAATGTATTATTACCAGCTGTATTTAATATTCCTGTAATGTATTCCCACGGTGAAGTAGTATCTGTATTTGAATAACCTCCTCCTGAAAATGTAACTGATGTAATAGTAGACCCATATACTCCATTTACACCATTTGCAGTTAACTTGACCTTAGATTTTCCTTTAATATATTTACTCCAACTTCCATCAACTAATGTAGCCGTTACACTAGATATTGTTGGTACTACACTACTAGGTATAGTTAAAGTTATTGTCTTAGATGCACTACCTACAAAAGTAGATCCCAAATAAGTATCTACAATTACAGTTATCCCCATTGAAGTACTATATTTCGCATAAACTGCATCTGTTATCGGTGGTGTAGCACTACAAGTAGTTGCAGTAGAATTCCAAGGTTGTAAGTACCTACGTTCTGAACCGCCTATTATATAAGATACTGAATGAGTAAAACTACCTGAAGCCCTTGATATCGTTACAGTAAATGGAGTTCCTAATTCACAACTTGTTTTGTTTACTGTAAACGAACTCGTTCTTGGTATTGTAGCTAGCGTCTCACTATATGCCTGTTCACTAGATGAAAGTATTGAAGGTATATTAACTGCCGCATAAACAGTTAGTGTTTTAGTACCATCTGTAGCATGTCCTGTATTTCCAGTCCATGAGTGAAGCAATACATTATTATTGCCTATACTTATATCTTTAGTTCCACTATTATAGTAAGCACCATCTACTTTTAAAGTAACTGAGCCTGACCCCCATGTTGTATAACCTGTATTAGTACGTTTAGCCCATACTTTTACTGTAATATTAGATGTATTCTTTGCTATATCTTGACTATTTACACTAACCTCTATCCAATACTTTACATACTGATTGCTTGTACTTAATAATCCACTACTTGCCATCTATTGTGCCCTCCATTGTAATCCAAAATTTCCATTTGACCTTTGCGACCAATCCCAAAATCCTAAAGGAGCCTTACCTACAGTTAATCTGCCTAAAATTTCCGTATCTGTTATATACATTTTATTATTGCTTATATAAGAAACAACTGTATTATCTTGAGTAAATGCAAGCTTCTCATTATCTAGTAATGCTCTAAACTTACTATTTGTTTTACCTATTTCTAATCCAATCTCAGTAAATTGCATATATGTTGCAACTAAAGTCTGATAATTCACTAATTCACCATTTACTTCTTCAACTCTAGTTTCAACTGAGCCTATCTCAGTTCTCACACTATTAATATCTTGTTTAATATTACTGAATTCACCTGAAACAAATTCACCAAACTCATTTTTAGTTGTGTACATCTCTGAAATACTATTAGTTATATTACCTTCAGCTATCTTTATTGCAGATTCATATTTTTGAGTAATTTCTGATTCAACCTTAGAGATATTGTCGTAAACTCCATCTATTGCTGAGTCTGTATCTTCTGGAGCAGGTGTCCAATCTGTAGCTTTATTACCTTTTTCAGCTTTAGCATATTTGTATTGCCCCTTCGAACCCGCCACTACAGTTGTATCTCCGTTTTGAATTCCAAACATTATCCCTTTTTCGTTAACATCACTACCAATTACACATGATACAGTTGAATAGCCTTCAGCGTTTATTTGTATCAAATCCCCCATCACTGTTCTATAATTAGTTCCATCTCCATAATAATATGAGATTCTAGCTCTAGCACCTGTATTAGTAGTAGGATTTAGATATACTCTGAATATAATAGGATCCCCTGCTTTGAGTCCTAATGTTGATAATGGTGTGAAGGGCAGTAACGCCGAATACCAATTACCAGTTTCAAAGCCTTTATACGATGAATAACTGTCTTTAATAAAGTTTCTTCCTCCAACCTGAATATTATTAATAGCTTTATCTGCCTCTGCTTTAGCTATACTAGTTACTTGACTAGATTCTACCTTTAATGCTATCTGACTTTGTAGTTGACTAATACTAGATCCCTGTGTACTTACAGTGGTTGTTAATCCATTAATCTGACTAGTATGTCCACTAACTGTAGCTATTGTTCCATCTAAATCTCTTCTTACATCATTAACTTTAGAGTCTACACCATTAACTTTTCCTGTAGCGTCATTTATCTGAGTTGTATGACTAGATATTGTTGACTGCATACTATCTACTTTTATAACTGTAGCATTGTAAGCATCCTTAAGTTGAGTTGTAACTCCATCTTTTACTATAGTTGTATTAGATATTAAAGCTTCTACCTGTCCTTTCTGAGCGTTAATAGAAGTTGTATGACTATTTGTAGTAGATTCAACACCATCAACTTTAGTACTTAAACTATTAAAAGCAACATTAAGTGTTTGAGCTGTACCATCAATTAATATTTTAGATGAATTTATTGTTGTGGTACCGTTGTTAATACTAGTTACTATACTACTCATGTTTAGCTTAGATGAATTAATATTTGCAGTATCACTAATCATATCATCACGAATAATTTTACTCTTGATTCCATCAGCTTTTAATCCAGTTGCATCAAACATAAGCTTTCCTGATGCATCCCATACGTACATCGAATAATCATTTGATGCATCCTTACCTATCTGTACTCTAACCCTTTTGGAGTCTGATATCTGTATAGTATTATCAGCTATAAGCATATTTCCACTGTCAGAAGTTATTCTAAATTTATTTGTGCTTATATCACCTGCATTAACTTTAGTTACATCTACAGTGTCAATCATAGCGTTCTTGATAAATCCATTTTCTACAGTAACCTTATTTGCTGTAAGTACAAGTGAATGTATATTGTCAGAAGTTAGATTGCCATTAACTAATGTTTTAATATTTGCTAGATCAGCTTCTAGAGTTCCTATCTTAGCAATGCTTGCTTCCATAGTTACTATCTTTGCATTTAAAGCATTTAAATCTCCGATTGTAGCTTTATCAATAAGTGCTGTATTTATTTTTACATCTTCTGCTATTAAATTTTCAATTTTAGCATTTATTGCATTTAAATCTGATATGTGAGCAACGTCAATAATAGCTTCTTCAATTTTAGCTGTCTTAGCATCAAGTGTTTGAACTTTGATTGTCACCGCTTCTAAATCTTGAATATTAGCCTTATCAATCAAAGCTTCCTTTACTAATAGTAGCTCAGTTACTACCCTATCTAATTTATTACTTCCACTACCTGATGAATTAAAAGAGTTTTTATTCTTACTTTCTCCCTTGGCTCCAATTTCACAAGTTAAGCCACCAGTATAGGTAAACTTCTGACTTAAAATTGGGACCTTCCTCAATACTCCTTTTATATCTGTAACTGATACAACATCTCCCGGATCCAGTGATAAATCGCCTTGCCACTTCATTGTGTAGCCTAAGTATGAGAATCCATTTAATTTATTATAGATATCAGTTAATATAACATCAGTTACCCATGGATTTTCAAATTGCAGCTCCATGGAATCTGTTCCTAATGTACCTTTAACAAATTCCTTATCATCAGCCCTACAACTAATTTTACCTATCTTATATTTAACTTCCTCCCTCTTATAATCGAAGTAGTTATCTCCAGTTATAGAGTAGTCAATTTCTTTAGGTATTATTATTGTAAACTTACCATCTCTAGTAATATGTGCATTACCTCCACATATTGAAGCCACATATCCAAGGACTTCCCTACAAGTAAAGCCTTCCAACTTTTTAACTGTATAGGCTGGAAGGCTTCCTGTGAATTGTACCCCTGTTATAGTAGATAATTCATTAACTATCTGCTGTAATGTAGCTGTATCTCCTAAACTACTAAAGTATGGAGTTTCAAACTTTATCATATTATCAAAAGCTGTTATTTTAGTTGTATAATCAGTCTTTTCAACTTCATCTATGTTGTAGTATCCCATGAGTATATATTCAATAGTAGAACCTACACATAGTCCTATTTCAAGTTTAATTTGACTAGCCGAATAAATGGTATCTCCCTTGTTTATAAGTGTTAAATCAAGGGTTTGGCTGGTTGTATTACCTATGCTAAATCCTTCATTAGGCTGTATCGTCTCTGATATGATATCAGCAATATTCTCATTGAAATAAATATTATTTCCTATTGTTACTTTACACTCAAAGCTTCTAGAAGGCTTCTTTATCTCTAGTTTATAATCTGCACTTGTAGTTTGCATACTTAACCTCCTTCCTTAATCAAGGACATGAGATTACTCCTCTATCATATAGTCTATTGCCATAAACTCAGCTGGAGTCATATTAAAATTAGAATTTATAATTTCTTCTGCCTTGAATTTATGTATATCAATATCAGTTTCCATGGCAAATAAGGCTTCAATATCTCTATTCCATTCATCTTGATGATTATCTGCAATTCTAAGAACACCGTCTTCACCTGTATAACTATATTTATCAATTAATTTTTGCTTCTCTGCATTATAAATTTCAAGTTCACTTTCAATTTTAGCTATATTTTTAGCAACTGCATAAGATACCTTTATTGGTAGATCCATCTGAGAAATCTTACTTAAGGCACCTGTACTATTTATTATTTTTGAATTACTTAACTTCATTATTAACACCTCCGTTAATTTCATCTTCAACCTTAAATACTTCACTTTCAAATGCAGCCATATCAGCTCTTGCAACTTCTAAGTTTGCATTATATAATTCCTTATTAGTTATAGTTTTAGTTGTATTAGTGTTGTTATTGCCTTCAGTATTTATTGTTGAACTCATATATACAACCTGCTGCCCATTTATCTCTGATACTCCTGTTAATGTGATGTTTTTATTTAGCTTTAACATATTTATCATCCTTTCTTATACATGACCTAATTTAATTTCAGCTTTATTTTGCATTTTTCTTAGTTTGTTTAATGCTACCTTACCTATTACACTTCCATCTACCATTAACACTAAGTCTCCACCAGCTTCAGATGCTCCACCAGGCATTCTATCTGCTACTTTACTTGCAAGCTCACTAATCCATTGTGTATTGCTTCCCACATTGCTTTCAAGAGCTGATATTCTACACTCAAGTTCCTTCATTTTGTTTTTTCTATTTAATAATTTAAACATTTTATTCCCCCCTCGAATTTTATATAAATTTTATTTTTACTTTTCAATAAAATTCATTTTTAGTCCGCTCCACTTAACTTCTCCATCTTTATATTGATAAGCTGGAGCTGTTCTATCTCCTACATACATTGTTTTGGTTATTAAACCTAGTTGTGGATCTGGAAAAGTAACCGTAAAAAAAACACTACTTATTGCATTAAGTAATGTTGATATTTCTGATTGGCTAAGTGGTTGCCATTCCAAATTAAGTTTTCTTTTTACTGCTATTCTATCTCTTATAAGCTCTCCATTAGCATTTCTATTAGATTCTCCATCTAAATCCGATACTGTAACCTCATAAACTTTAGGAGTAGCAATTGCTACCCCATCAACCTTAAGCATATTACCACTCCTTTACGTTGGCATTAAACTAATAGCTCCTTGTCTTTGCATTTTTCTTAGTTGTTTTAATGCTACTTTACCTATTACACTTCCATCTATCATTAACACTAAGTCTCCACCAGCTTCAGATGCTCCACCAGGCATTCTATCTGCTACTTTACTTGCAAGCTCACTAATCCATTGTGTATTATTTTCTAATGGCATAACAACCTCTTTACCAGCTTCACCCACCATTGCAAGTGTAGCACTATTAATAACTCCTCCCTTAGCAAGATAAGGTATTCTTGGTACTGGAAGAGGATTATATCCCCAGAACCCACTAAAAGGTGTTAGTCCCAAAATACTAATTCCTCTAATCCTGTTCAAGATACCATTAATTGAATTGAACGGAACAGCTATAACAGTATTAATACCACTAATAATTGAATTCACTATTGTTTTAAATACTTCAGCTATAGATCCTGTAATTCCTGAAAATATCTTTCCACCTTTAGCAAATAAACCTAAAATTGAATCCCAAGTATTACTTGCAGTATTCCTAATTTTATCCCACATACCGCTAAAGAAATTACTAATTGGAGTTGTAACATTTGCCTTAAACCATTGTCCTGCCGAGTTCCAAGCTTGTTGGATTCCTTTCCAAGTTGAAGATGCTAAGTTTACAATATTATCCCATGTTGTTTTAAAGAATGCCTGTATAGATTTCCATATATCCATAACAGTATTTTGACATGTTTGCCATACAGCCTTCCAATCAACATTGAATAACTTGTTTACCATCTCTATTATCCATGTTATAAAATCAAGTATCCCTTGTAGAATTGCCATTATAGTAGTTATTGCTCCTGAGACTATTAATACTACTGCTCCTACTATTGCTGCAAAAGGTGGTCCTAACACTTCAAATAACCACTTGAATACAGGCTGTAATACATTATTCCATAAGTTAAGTAATAATATTGCAACCTGTTCAACAAAATCAACAAATGCTCTAACTAAAGGTTTTAATCCATTTTCCCATATCATCATTAAGCCAACCACTATAGCATCAAATATAGGCTTTAATGTTGTGGTCCATACTGTTGCTACAAGTTCCTTTATTTTATTCCAAGCTTCCACCACAACATCTCTGAAACCTTCGCTTGTCTGCCATAAATATATTAATGCTCCTGCTACAGCTGCTATTACAGCTGCTACTGCAAGCAATGGTAAATTAATTAAACCTAATGCTGAAGATATCATTCCTGGTATGCCTGTAAAATATTTTGTGAATTTAGTAAATGCTTTAGCTAGCTTAGGTCCTCCAAAATAAGTTGCAATACCTGCTGTCAATCCACCAACTAGTGCTAGAATTATTTCTTTATTCTTTTTAATAAACTCCGTTAAGTCATTAAACATTGCTTTAAGTTTAAGTGCAGCCTTACTTACACCAGATATGTCAGGCTCCTCACTCATACCTAAATCTATAGGACCTAAACCACCAGCTCCTCCGGCACCACCAGCTCCTCCACTTCCTCCAGCTCCTGAACTATCAGCATTACTATTTAAAGAATTTATTTCATCAAACCCACCCATTAACCTATTAACTTCTTTAGCTGTTTGTTTTGCTGCATCCCCTGCACCACCTAAAGAAGTTCCTAAATCATCGGCACTTCCTGCAGCTGACGATATATTATCTGCCATTGCTCCAACACCAGAACTTTTTCCTCCACTCTTACCAAACAATGTATTTGTAAATGTTGCAACTACATTTAAGACTTTAGCGAGTGCATTAACGAAACTTGTTAGTGCTGGTAATATAACATTATATATAGGTAAAAATGCTTGTCCTAATGCTAGCTGACAATTTCTTAAAGCTGCAGTAAATTGCAATTGACGTGTAGCCGTTGTATTAGCTAAACTGTCACCATACTTCAAGTTTGCCTGTTCTAATATAGCCATATATCTTATTTGCTGTTGCTCCTGGAATGTTAGTTGCTGCCATGAACGTCCATTTGCAAATTGCTGAAATGCTTTTGTACTTTCTAACATGGCCACATTAACATTAATGCCTAAATCCTCTATAGCTTCTGTATTGCCTAACATACCACTTCGTATTCTCTCCATGGTATCTTGCATAGTTCTTCCTGTACCACTTGCAACTACAGCTGATGCCTGAAGTAAATTCTTTGTATACTCTGTAGTTTGAGATGTACCTTTAGAAAATCCACTTATTAAATTACTGTATACAGCACCATACTTATAAGCCTCATCTTTTGCCATTCCATAATTATATGATTGTTCTTTAACCCATTTACTAAAATCCTTCGAACTATTCCCCATGGTCCTCGAAATCTGATTAAATGAACTTTCATATCCTACAGCAACATCCTTAGCGTCCTTAATAATTTTTCTTACACCTAAAGTAAATAAAGCTGTTTTTATCATCCCAAATGACCTATTAATACTTCTTTGAAATTGATTCATACTTTGTTGAGCTTTATTTACTCCTTTATACATGCCTGATGCATCAAATCCTGCTCTAACCATCAAGTTTTTTACTACAGCCACTTTATTTCACCTCCGTTCCGCCAAATGCTAAATTAAATTGTTTTATTTGCTTTAGCATCTCTTCAGGAGTCATTTCTTTTTCTTTTTGTGTTAATTCTTCATAAGTAGGAATTTTTTTCATCCAAACAAATTTTGCAATCCATGCTGATTGCAAATAAGCCATACGTATCATCTCTTCCGCTCTAGCTTCTTCTTTTTTATTCTCTTCCTCTACATATAACCTCAATTGGTATGGTGTCATATCCTCGTAATCCTTAATAGATATTCCTAGTTGGATAGCAACTCTTAAGCTTTCTTCCCAGCTCCACTTTTCTTCTTTGTTTGAGCCTCCATTGCTACCCTCTGTAAGTTTTTTGAGTTATCACCATCTAAATTACCCATTCCTGCATTTATAGCTTCGTACATTTTTTCTGCTACTTCTCCAAATTGAGCATAATCTAGCAAATCCTCCATATCCTCTAATTTAAGTGTTTCTTTATGTTCCTTTGCATCTCTAAGCATTAAACAATACATTATTTTTTCAATGTCCTCTAAATCTACATTTTCCATTTCCATTGCATCAAAATCCTTGCCTGTTAAAGCTCCTAGTGTTTTTATTGCCTTATGACCAAACCATAATTGTCTAGGTCTATCTAATTCAATAATTACAACATCGTTTTTATCTCTCATAACCTACCTCCAAAATAAATTCGCAAACGCTTGCGATTTTAAACAAATAAAAAAGCTAGGGAATACCCTAGCCTAAGCTGTTTTAACTGCCAATAATTCATACATTTTCTGTGTTTTCCCTGACTCTTGCTGAACAACATATATCTTAGATGTTTTTCCAGTACTTAAACTTATTGCATTTGAAGCTGTTCCTGAAGTAAGGTTTTGTACAAATGCTCCATCAACAAATAAACTTAATGCTCCTGCACCTGTTGCCGTAACTGTAATTGATGCAGCTGTAACGCCACTATATGTGTAATAGAAGTTGTCCTTATTAAATGTAGGAGTTAATGTTCCGCCTGCGCCTGTTACTGCTAAAGCTGTTAAACCAGTGCTTGGTGTTAATCCTAGATTTGGTTTACCTGTTACTTTTAGCGATGCTTCAAACGGAACTGCATCTTCAGTATTTGCCTCTGTTTTTATTCCTGTTACTATGGCCCTGAAATCCCAACTTGCACCTAAAGCTGCAGGGAATATCATTGATAAGTTTAATATTGCACCTGTATTAAACGCATTGTATAGAGCCATTTGTCCATTTGTATCATTCGGGTTAAAGTATCCGCTTACACTAACTTCACCACCATCTTTAGGACCTTGTATATATTCTTTCCATCCTCCAGTAGAATCTAGCGTTGTAGTTTCTACTGTATCAGCTTTAAGATCTAAGCCACCTATACTTTTTAATTCAGCTATAGAAAATTCTCCAATTTTCAATTTAGTACCTATTCCAAATTCCAAATTTCATACCCCCTTAATAATTAACTCTTAACTCAATATTTCCGCCATACTCTTCAGTTGCTTCAAAATATCCAGTTCCTTTAAACTTCACACTTACCTTTTTTATTAATGGTCCATTATCTCCAATAGTTCTTCCATAAAAGGTTACTAACTTATTTTTTATTTTTTCTTTAATGTCCTGAACTTGTGAATAGTCTTTAGAAATAACTGTAAGCATATAATATCCTTCGACTTTATTAAAATTTCCTTGTAGTGTTTGCTCAAAATCAACTTCCATCTCTTTATATGTCACAAATGGACCAATAGCATCTTTAGGTGCTGCTACTGGATATACTTTATTTTTTAATTCTTCTATTGCTATTAGTTCACTTCTTAATGCAGATTCAAAAATCAAATCTTATCTATCTCCTTTATCATTGTATTAATCATTTCTTTTTCAACTTTATCAGATGTACTTTCTAAAGCTGTTCTCATAAAATGAAACCCTGGTACATACCCAGCTTCTCCAGACTTAAATCCATATTCCTGTGAAGCGGGGTAATAATATCTCTTTTTACCATCCTTGGACATCTTAACAAATACATCATTCATTTTTTCATCCATTGTTACTTGATATACTTTTTTGCCCTTAATCCTAGTTTTTTCAGCCTTAATTTTAATACCTTTTCTTAAATTACCTGTTTGATCTAAAAATCCACCTTTTTTAGCAGCTGATTTTGGTATTAAAATAGCTTTCCTAACTGATTTACTTACAACCTTTTGCGGTAATATCTCCAGTTTTTGAAATGATTTTTGAAGTTCTATAATCCCTTCAATTTCTACCATTAAAACAACTCCTTACAAAGCAATAAAAGCACTTTATTTCTTTCATATTCATTTATTACACTTGTAATAATAAATACTCTGCCTTTATATGCTACTCTCATGCTAGGTGTTATATTTTTTATATATCTCAATCTAATCTTATGTGTTAGTTCTGAATTGTTTTTTCCGCTTCAAAAAACTCTCTTCCTGCAATAGGATTTATGTTTGCCCATACCCTACACACATCTACCCACTGCTCTGACTCTTGACCAAACGCATCTTGTACACCTACAAGTTTTTGTAATGTTATCTTATTTTTTAACTCTCCTGCTTGCATAAACTCACCTATATACAATAATTTTTATGTGGTTTTAATATTGCATTAACACTAAATGCCACCTCGTCAGTTACTGCTCCAACAGGCGCTCTATTCTCATACCAATGAGATACTAGTAAATAAACAGCAATTCGTATAACCTCAGGGACATCCCATTTATTTGTAGCGTTCATACTACTATCTAAAATAGGCTTTTTTAATTCTGTTTCACAATAACTTACTGCTGCTGTTAATAATACCTTTAATAGATTTTTTTCCTCTAACTCATCTTCAGGTTTAATGTATCCTATAATCTCTTCAACTGTTATTTGCAACCTTTACCACCACGCTTCGGTTTCTTTTCCTCTTCTACTACCATTTCACCAATATTCTCATCAATCACCTGAGTTTGTTCGTTTTCCCCCTCAGCTTTTGAAGCTTCTTCATCTTCAACCACATCAATTGATTTTTGTATTTTAACCTCTTCACCTGGAATTGCCTCTGCAAACCCATTATCAATGAATTTTATCGCCATATCATCCTCAAGGTTTGCCACATCTCCAGGTGCATAACTCCAATCTGGGGATGCTATAACTACTAACATTTTTACTTTCATATTTCTTCACCTCATAAAATAAGAGGAGCCTAAGCTCCTCCGTTAATTAAATATTAGGATGCTGCGTGTTTGAAATGTGCAACACTTGAGCTTCCAGGATTAACAAATTTAGAATCATGTCTAGCAAAAGCTAAGAATCCAATTTGTCCATTTTCAATATACTTTTCATTTATTCTAAATAAAGTAACATCCATAACATCTCTTATGAAGAAGTTCGAAAAATCACCAAATAATAATGATTTCTTATCTGCTCCAACTTGATCCATATCATTATTAAGAATATATTGATATCCATTTATTGTGTCTGGTTCTCTTACTGCAATTCCTGGCTGCCATAGTGGTCTACCTTGACTATCCTTCATCTTCTTAACTATTTTCATTGTTTGGTCATGCATCATGTACTTACCATCACCTCTATATGCAGCATCAACAGCAAACTCCAAGTCGATAAAGTTTTCCCAAAGTAATGAATCTATTTGGCCTGCTGCACCTGTCACTCCTAAACTTGAAGCTGTTACAATTCCTTCTGGCTGACTTGTTCCTGTTCCTGTTGTGTAGTACTTATTTTCAGCCCTCGCAATTCTTGTGGCTATTATCTTAGTTATATATGCTTCTATATCAAATCCACTATCCATTAATAACTCAATAGGAACTAATATAGTTTTAGATGAGAACTTATAGGCATTTAATGTCTTTTGTCCAAATGACGTATCTTGTGTGCCTACAGCTCCATTTTCTGCAACAAGTTCACCAATATTCCCTGTATCGTCAGCTGTAGGCATTGGAATTGCATTTCCTGAATTTGTTCTCATTATTGTAGCTCCTGAAATTCTCATACCTCCAAAAGTCTTTTTAGCTTCTGTTAAAGTATTATAGAATCCTGTTGGCACAGTATACCCTCCAGCATTTCCTGTAATAGCTGATAATGCCCTATCCTCTACATTATTTCTTTGTGAAGTTATTAAATTTCTTTCTTCGCTGCTTAATCCACTTACTCCATAACGAATATATTTTTCAAAAGCTTTTCTGTATTCCTCCTTATCAGTAACTCTTTGAGGTTGTCCACTTTTTTCATCTCTTTGCTCAGGTACATTATTTTCTGCAAAATGCCTTTCCTGCTCCTGTAGCTTCTCTCTCTTCTGAATTTCAGCTGTTAATCTGTCAACTTCTGCATCTAAATTCTCATACTTTGTTGTCTCTTCACCTGACATACTTCTTTTTTCAGTGTCAGCCTTATCTAATATGCCTCTCATTTGCTGATATAGGCCATATCTTTTCTCTTTTAACTCTTGTATTGTCATTAACATCCACTCTCCTTAATCTTTAACTCTAATTTTTTTCTCTGAATTTCCGCATTAAAAAAAGGCCCATTTTCGGCCTGTCTTTCTAAGTATTCTTTGTATGGATCATAGCTTCTAGCACTTACTGTACTATCTGGATATGCAGGAAATGCTACTGGCGAAATTTCTAACAACTTCGCTTTTGTAATACTTCTTACAATGTTATCTGGGTCATTTTCATCCCATTCCTCAATTACCTTTTGGAATCCAAAAGAAACTCCATCTACATCCCCTCTTTTAATTGTTTGATAAACATCATTTCCAAGGGTTGTTGGCGGCAAATCAAGTTCAAATCTTAACCCTATTGAATCCTCATAAAGTCTTAAGGTTCCATTCTTAGTTCTTCCAAGTACTTGACTTGTGTCATGACTCCATAAAGCTCTTTGATCTTCTACTTTAAGGCTTTCTTCAAAAGCTCCTTTTTTAAACTGCTCTTTGAAACGTCTCCAGTATCCCAATGTTTGAGACTTCATTTCCCACTTAACGGCATATCCACTAATTGTTTTTACTCCATCCTCAGCTTCTCTTACTTCAATACCTTCACTAATAAGTTCTCTTTGTTCAACTTCTTGTATAGAATTTTTATCCTTATTCATTATTCACACCTCCTTTCCCAGCTGCATCAACAGTAATCATATTTCCATTAACTAAATAAACATCTCCACCCTCCACAGGGTCCATGTTTTCTTTCTTTAATATGTCATTTGCAGACATCCAACCATTTTGTCTTGCTATTGCATATCCCTCCATTCGACTCTTAAAGTCACCTCTTAATAAGCCATCAACATCAAACTCTGAAAAGTAATCTTTTCTATCATTTTCAGAAAATAATTGCATAAAAAAAGCCTGTTCTATACGAACAAGCCATGGCCTAAGGCTATATACAACAAATTGTATTCCTTGATGCTCTATATTACTGAATGTTGCTTTGTCCAGGTCCATAATCATATGTGGTGGAACTCTGAATATCCTTGCAATTTCATTAAGCTGAAATTTTCTAGTCTCTATAAATTGTGAATCCTCTGGAGGAATTACTGTTTTACTGTACTTCAATCCTTCTTCCAGAATCATAGTGCTGTGGGAATTATCTAATCCTTGCCTTTTAGCTAACAAATCAGCTTTTAATCTGTCATAAGCCTGTTCACTTAAAGCATTTGGTGACTCTAACGTTCCACCTATGTTAGTTCCTTGACCAAAATACTGATTTCCAAATTGTTCAGCTGCAAGCCCTAATCCTATAGCTTCTCGTGCATATGCAATAGGACTAAGTCCTTTCTTTCCATTTAAGCTCAAACCTTTAATATGAACTATTTCATACTTGAAATATACCTTCTGACCTTCATCATCAATTACAATATACTGTTTCTGAAAATCCTTAGGTCTAGTTTTGTCCTCATATACATGCACTCTCCACGGTTCAATAGGCCTTAATCCAGTTAGTTGTCCTCTATTGTTATATTCTTTAATAATATAAGCATTTCCCCATAAACACAGATGAGTTACAATTGTTTCTCTAAATTCAAATGAACTTTGGTCATCATTTGATATGTCATGAAGTATTCTATACAGTGGATGCGCTCTATCCTCTTTCTTGCTACCATCAGGACCTCGTTTATATATCTTAAGAGGCAAAGATGCTATACTTTCAGCTAGTATTCTTACACATGCATAAACTGCTGATAATCTCATGGAGCTCTCTTCCGTTACCTGCACTCCACTTTTACTAGCCTGCATACTAAAAATTGCTGACATTCCAGCATTATCACTACTTGCAATATTAGTAGCTTCTCTTAATTCTCCACCAAGTATTTTAATTAAAGTTCCTCTTATACCCAAACTCTCACCTCCCTTCAGTGTTATATAGTTCTGATACCTCTGCTTTCATAAACTGACTTCTTCATAACTTCACCTTTCATTGCTTCTGTCCATGCATCTATTACAGCATCTACACAGTCTATTCTCTTTTGTGCTAAATCTTTATCTATTTTCTGTTCCTTGAAACTGTTGTAAACCAATTTTGCATTTGCAAGTGACCAGGTCAACACTTTAGCTTCTTCCTTGTTATAAATAACATTTTCACTTTCAATTTCAAGTTTAAAGTCTACTGTAGCATCATTTAAATATTTACATGATTGGACAATTAATAAACTATCCCATCCTGTAGCTTCTAAATCTGCCAAAAATGCACTTGCATTGTGAGGATCATAGCAAACCATTCTTATTTTCAAATCATATAATCTTACTATTTTCTTTAAATATTCAATTATATATTTATAATCTGTCTTAATACCTCCAAGTGTCTCAGTAAGAGTTATTAATTCTTCCATTACCCAAATGTCATATGGAGCATTGTCAGTTTTTATATGTTCCGCTAACCTTTTACTAGGCATAAAACTATGTGAATGAATAAAGTATTTTTTTATATTCTTATCATTTAAAAATGGAAATACCAAAGCTAATGAAGTTAAATCTCCTCCAGAGGATAAATCTAGGCCAACCCAACACTCTTTACCTCTCATATCTTCTAATGACATATTACTAGCTAACTTCTTCCACATTTGAATATCTTTAATATAAATATTATCTGTAGCCTGTACCCAAATGTTTAGCTGCTTAGTTAAGAAATCTCTTAAACTCTCTCCACCCATGTCTCTTGCAGTATCTGCAACTGGTATAAGATTTTCAAGTGCAGCTGAATCATAAGCAAGTGTAGGATTTGCTTTTATCCAATTTTGAGGTTCCCAAATATCGTCTTTTTCATCCATTTGTGCAATAAATACAAATTGAGTTTCATTTGTAAATACACCTTTTAGTAAATTGCAGCAGTACTCATATAACTCATAACATGGTGAATTTAAATCAAATCCAGCTGTTGTTATAACAGATATTAGAGCTTGCTTCATCTTTTTGATTCCGCCCTCTAATAACTTGTACATCTGATTGTCTTTATGAGCATGATACTCGTCTACTATGCCAAGCAATGGCCTAAATCCATCTATAGATTTTGTATCTCTTCCCAATGCTCTGATTAAGGAGTTTGTTATTTTACATACTATAGTACTTTTGTATTCCTGGATCTTAAATAGTTCACTTAAATCCTCATCAGAATTAATGAACTTAACCATTTCATTAAATACAATCTTAGCCTGGTCAGCCTTAGTTGCTGTACAATATATCTGCCCATAATTATATCCATCGAAGTTTCCATAATAAGTTCCAAGGATTCCATTTAGAAAACTCTTTCCATTTTGCCTAGCTAATTGAACATATGACGTCCTAAACCTTCTATATCCTGTTCCCTTTTCTACCCATCCATTAAGTGATCCTAATATAAAGTCTTGAAATGGATATAGTTTAAGCTGCAGTTTTTCCTCACCTTCAGCAATATATAAAGTCTCTGCATAATCAATAATACGCAGAGACTTCTCAACATCAAATTCATATTTATAAACTGCTAATTTACTGTTTTCTAAATCCTTTAAGTGTCTTTCACATGCTAACTTAACTAACTTACCAGCTATTATTTTACCTTCAATAACATCCAATGCATATTGGGTAACTCTATCCAATAGCACCACCTACAAACTTGCCAAACTTATTTTTTGGAGCTTCATCTTTTGGTTTGCGAGGAATATTTTTTATCTTAGCCAATGGATTAAGGAATAATCTATCCTCCATTTTTATTAACATATCCATTTTTTTATTAATTGCTGTTTCCAATGTTAAAAGGCCATCGGTTGATAATAAATAATTTATTTTATTTATTAGGTTGTTTATTTTCTTAGCATTATATTCCCCACTAAGTATTTCAATTGTATCTTCTGATTCATCACTATTAAACTCTAATACATTCATAGTTTCTCTTATTTTTAAAAGATTTTCATATTCTGAAAATGTCATGCAATATCTAGATAATAGCCCTACATCTCCTGAAGAAACAAAATCAATATCTTTATAAATTTTAATAATTTCCTTCCACTTTTTATATGCTATTGCATTATTTTTTACATAAGAAGGACAAATTAATTTATTACTTCCTACTTTTATCTCATTATTTTTTCTTTCGTCTATTTCGGCCTTAGTCAAGTGTTTCTTGCCTTTTGCCCTTATTAATTCAATCGGTTGAGCATTTCTCCCCAAGACCTCACCTCCAAAAATTTTATAAAGGGAGTTTTTGCGTGAAATAAGAGGACACGCGGTCTCCTAGGATGAGGTCTGTAGAGATTTACTCCCCCCTACCCCTATTACCGAAGCCGCCGTCCTCTTTTGCTGTTTTTATATCGTGATGTTTTTTACATAAAGCTTGATGGTTGTTCTTATCCCAGAACAGTTTCATATCACCTTTATGTGGTGTTATATGGTCCACAACTGTTGAAGGTTTATACTTGCCCTCTTTTAAACATATAACACAGAGTGGATTCTTCTTTAAAAAATCTTCTCTATACTTACGCCATTTGTATCCATATCCTCTACTATGTGAGCTTCCTCTATCTTTATTAGTTTGTCTTTTAGCTTCTATATATTTCTTTTGACAAGCTGCACATCTAACCTCACTGATATCTATAACACTTCCGCATCTACATCTTTTAAGCATTGCCATAGTTAAGCTCCTTACTTAATCTCTCTAATTCTTCCATGCACTCTTTTGTAGCTTCTTGCCTTTGTTACTTCTCTTAAATCATCAGTAGCCTTTGTTGCCTTCACCTTCTTACAGCCACAGTATGAACATGATATATACTTACCTTGTCCTATTGCACTTATCATCTCTGATTCAATTAAGATAAATTCTCTTGAGCATCCTTTGCATTTGTAACCAACATAAATACCCAATCTAAACACCACCTAAAAATAAAAAAGAGGAAATACTTTTACAGTATCTCCCCTTTAGGATGAAGGATTTAAAGGAATAATTTTATGATATAATCATACCCTTTATTTATCTACACCACAATGGCACGTTTCGTGCATATTATGTGCATTGCATTGTTCTTTATCCATACATTTATCACATTGTTTATTACATATTTCATAATGCATAAAGCATTTCTTATCACATCTAGCTCCTGTTAATACTGCTGAATATAAAATTATTACAAACAAACTTAATAATATTATTAATAGTATCCCCAGGATCATCATCAATCACCTTCCATCTTAACTTGATTGTGGTACTCATCAATGCAGCTACTTATGCTTTCTTTGCCAAACATAAGCTTAAAATTATTTTTATTCATTTCAGCTATCCCTTGTATGCCATTAATAATATTTACTATCGTTGGAACTACTTCTCCTTCTATATCTACTCCTTTATAGTTTGCTAGAATAACTAACTCCATTTTTTTATCTGCTGGTAAACTCTTTATACTCTCAATTACATCTTCTTTACTAACCATCTTGTCCGCCTCACTTACTCTTCAGCTTCTTCATAAAGCTTCTGCATATATTTAATTTCATCCTCACGCATTTTAATTGACTTTTCTATTTCTTCTTTCTGTTTATCCTTTTCAATCCACCAAAACCCTTTTCCTGTTCTCAATTCCTCTATTTCATCTTTTGATTTTCCAATTTTATTTAACCAATATTCTTTATTGGAATATAAATACTTAATTCCTGAACTATACCCATGTCGTACTTTTATGCTATTATTGCCAATCCACATTGTTGTCTTCCATGGAAAATTATAATGCGGTATCCCTGCTCCCTTTGCTGCTTCATCTAAAATACGGCATGGACTATAATCACACGCTAGTATTATTTCATATTCACTATTTAATTCCACTTCAATATGCTTTGATAGCATTTCAATAAATTTATTAACACTTTCCACTTCAACCATGTCTGAACTAAATTCAGCTAATACCATGGCAAAGAAACCCAAATCACTTTTATCACCATTATCATGTTGTGGCTCCACTATAGCTTCTGCCCACCACTTAGCTGCTATCTCTGCAATTTCTCTTTTACTTTTCCCCATTAACTTTCTCCCCTTCCATAACACTGCCTATTACATAATCTAAATATCTTATATCAGCTTCTAATACTTTCTTTACTGTCTCCATATCTACTCCACACAGCTCTGATACAAACTTTAAATGTTCCTTGCTTATTGCCTCTTCCATATGAATCCCCTTTCAATTAAAGTCCGCTGTATTTTATTAATTCACAAACCTTTATGCCTTTTCTACTTAATTCATTTCTTATAAACATAAATTCCCTTGCAAACCATCTATCGTAATCTTTACTTATCCTTAAATCTGAATATCTCCCATGCTTTAAATAATCTAAATATATAGGCTGTTGGCTCAGACTTAATCTAATACAATGTGCTGTTGTTATACCTTGCTTTCTTTCCCCTGTTATAAATCCATCATATCCATCAAATATATATTTTTTCTGTACTTCAGTTAGTTGTATATCTAAAGCCTTATTTATCCTTTTTATCAATATATATCTTTTTACTTTTTTCACTATATCCTTAAACATACTTGTTCCACCCTTATTGCTATCTAATATCAAACTAAACCCTCTTAATGTTTTAATACAAATTTTATAAAACACTAATGAAATACTAAATAAACATAATATATCTAAACAACTTAACTCCTTCACTTAAATTCTCCTTTAGCTAATTTCTCACCTATTCCTTAAAGCAAAACTCTTCATGTTTATTATCTAAAAACCTAATTTTATATGGATAACACTCTTTAACACTTCCATCTTCATATTCCACTATTCCAAAAGTTTGAGCTATAACTCCGCCTCCATGACCACCAATCATGCTAGATGGTGGTACTACTTGTCGCACTTCATTCCATCTATGAAACAATGCTTTTTTATCGTCTACTAAACATGGTCTTAGTTCAGCTTTTATCTCCATTTATGTTTCCTCCTATTATTGAATTGCGAACTAATACCATAATATTTCATCTATATTCTCATACTCATCTGCTTCACAAATACAGTAAGTATCATCCTTCCAGCCACCTTCATCATGGTCATATTTGTAGTAATAAACACCACCATCTTCATCTAAGAATGGATTAGTTATAGTGTCATAAGCTGGAGTTCCATTTGGATAATAAGTCATAACTTCTCTACCCAAGAATGGACAATAAATTTCTCCCCATTCTATCATGTCGCTTTTCCACTCTAATTCCTTACTTCCAGTTTCTTTAAGTATTGAATATAACCACTCTTTTGCATAAGTATCTCTTAAAAACTCTTGAACTCTCAAACTTCTCTCACAATGCTCTTTTACACTATCATAAGTATCATAGAAAGCAAATTCTTTTAGTAATTCAATTGCCTTCTCATATCCTTCTACTCTCTTGATTAAATCTTGAACCTTATCTTTATTCAAACCTATACTTCCACAAATAAAGCACTCTTCATCATGTATCCAATATCCATTTCCATCACTTGATTTTTTAACTTGTATTTTTCCAACTATACTTTTAAACTTTTCCATAATATTTCTCCTCTCACGGCTTCACAATTTAAACAGATTATCTATGAATTGTACATTAATACATATCTCTTTTTACAGATTCTAATGTTTCAATTCTATCTATTTCACAATTAATTTTCTCTAAAAATATATCTAATTGCTTTTCTGTAGTTTCTTGACTATTAGACATACTCTCAATCATTTTATCCGTTAATCCAAAAACTTTATAAATTTCTTTACTATCCATACTTACCTCGCAATATCTACATATTACGTATTTCTTTTTCATTTCTATTTATTAATTTCTGTATCTCTTCTTGTTGTTCAATTAATTCAACCCTTATTACATTTATCTTCTCTCCGTTAATTCTTGCAAAACACAAAGCTGTTTTATCTCCATTTATGCCACTTTGGTCTACTCCTAATACTTTCTCTTCTCCTAGTTTATAAATGCCATTGAAAGATTTCATATCCTCAACTCCTTTAGCTTAGATATACTTAAATTTTCACTAACTAACATAGTCAGTATTGACATTTATAAAAGCTATAAAAATCCATATGAGTTGCGTAAACTTAGTAGGCTCCGAAAACATAAACCCTATAAATGCTAAAATACATAAAATATTCATTACTGTTCTCATTGTTTATCCCCCACTTCTTCATAGCTTTCAGTAACCTTTAAAATGTCATACCCTGAATAGTGCATTGAGTATATTACATCTTTTAAATTAACTTCTGGAACCCTTAAATGTAACGTTAACCTTTCATTCTTAAAAAGCCTTCCTTTTCTCCTATATACAACCCAATATCCAGCTTTTACTCTTGGCCTATTCTCTATCTTCTTTAAATGCTCATCATAACAACTCATGAGATATTCAGCATTCATATTAACTCCAATATCTAATAAACTTACTGCAGATTGAATTACATCGAAACATTCCTTTGGTGCATTTGTAGGATCCTTCTTTAACACTGTATAAATAAATTCATTTACTTCCTCTAGGAATTTACTTATCTGCTCCTCAATCGTTATACCTTCTAAATTAATATTTTTTAACTCTATCCCCATCTCTACCCATCCTATCTTTTACTTAAGCTCCTATTTTGATTGAATTGTGAAATCATCTATTAAATGAGCAATTCAAATGTTTATAAAAATCTTTCTTTAATTTTTCTGCTATTTCTTCAAGTGAAGTATTTATTATTCCAGATTCACCCATGTTAATAGTTATTGTATGCTCTATTCTCTTCACTGGTTGTGAAAAAGGTATAGCCGTAGGGACTGTTGCACTAGCCATATTAGGTTTATACTCTTCTATAGCACATGCTACCATTCTCTTGTTGTTGCACTCATCAAGATATAAACATTTTATACATTTATCAGACAATTTACTTATAGTTTTCAATAGTATATCTCCTTTCTTAATACACAATTTCTTTGAATTGCGAAATTAATTACCCTCAATTTATCTTCAATTTCTTGCAATGTTCTAGCCACACACAAAACCTCACCATCATATGCTTTTACACATACCCAAGCCATTGATTTTAAGTGAAAACTGTATTCCTTCCAAAAGTCTACATTATATTTTTCATTTAAATATTTTCTAGTTATCCTAGACATACATCCTCCTAACTTTATTTCACAATATCTACAAACTAATTACTAAATTCCCTTATACTTTCTGGGAACAATATAGTTTTTATTGTATTGATTAATCTACCTTTATTTCTAGTTATAGTGCTTCTATCTCTCTCTAGCTCCTCTGCTATTTCTTCTTCACTATATTTATCAGCAGCCAAATACTTTAGTTCTATTATTTTGTAGTACCTATCATCCTTTATCTTTTCTAATGCATTTTCTATTCTGTTTATCTCTCGTAATGTCTCCATTTTCTCTAGTTCATACTTTTCTATAAGTTGTAAGTATCTATCTTGTCCACTTATGTTCCCGCCACTAGTTTGATATACAACTATAGAACCACTTTTTTCAGGTAACCCATGTTTTTTAATATATTCAATATCTTCATCTTTCTGCTTTAATGCTGATTGTAAGTTATTATAGTTATAAAGCAGCAACTCAACTTTTTTAAAATAACTCAATTCATTTTTTATCATCTTTGAACTTCTTAACTCTTGTATAACTTCTTTAGCAGTTTCCTTTGCAGCTTCTTTTATTACCTTACCCTTAACAGCTTCACTTACTGCTTTTGTTATAACTTCATTTAGCTTGTCCATAGTAATCCTCCTAACTATTTAATAATTAGTTTTCCACCCATTAGTGTTCTAACAAGATCCTCACTCTTCACCTTGCCATCAATCATATATAAGCTTCTATAAATGTTATATACATCCTTATCCTTTAGCTTAAGTACCTCCTTTACTTCCTCCAATGAAATCTTTTCATCTGGGAATAATTCAAATAATCTCTCCTGCAACTTTAATTTCATTGCTTTATCTTCCTTTGCGTTCATATGAACACCTATTTTACTTCCTCTATGACATTCTCCACATAAATATATGTGGTTCAACTCACAATCCTTAAGAACCTTACATTGACTTTTAAAGACTATATGATGCAATTCTATTACTGCATACTCCCCACATTTTTCACAGTATCCTATTTTAGCCATTCTTCTACCTCCAGTTTTTATAATCTATCATTCATCTTTTCTATTAATGTTTTTGTAGCATTTGTATACTTTGGTTTAAGTTCTTCAGGCATATCATTTAATACCACGAATAATGTGTTAAAATTCTGAACTATAAGATCAAAACTAGCTTTAAACTTACTTGTTTTCTCTGATACACTTAACTTTTCTCTTAAGCTATTCAATTCATTCTCAACACCCTCTGGTACCTTTTCAACTACTGCAACATCTATTGGCTTTTCATTTAACTTTTCTTCTAGTTCCTTTATTTTATTTTCATATTTATTCTGTTTATCCTTAGCTTCCTCTAGCTTCTCCTCTAAGCTATTTATATCATCATCTGTTAAAGATTCCCCTGCATTGCTTAATTCTTGCTTCATATCTTCTATCGTTTCCTTTAGCTTGTCCAGTTCTGCTTTAGCTCCTTCTCGCTCTCTTTCTAAAGTATCTTGAAGCTTCTCTATACTCTCTTTACTTACTTTTAACGACTCATCCTTTACCCTTACATCAGACTCTAAGTTTACCTTTTCATGTTCAATTTGTTTTGCCTTTGTCTTAAGCTCCTCTGCTATTCTTAATGCTTCCTCAAGCTCTTTTTCAGCCTTTTCTTTTTCTTTAATAGCTTGTTGCAGTTCTCTTGTGGACATCTCCTCCACTTTATTTTCTACTACAAATGTTTCTCTCTCCTCTATATCTGGAATTGCTAACAGTGCAACTGCCTGACTGTAGGATAAATTCGCAAACGCTTGCGAATTTGAATCCCCAAATAGTGATATCTGATTAGAACCATATTCCTCGAATATCCTCATTAAATTTTGTGCTGTTCTAGCCGAGTAATTAACTTTTTCCTCTAACCAGTTCCCCCATTGGCCATGACTTATAATACTCTTAGCTTCTACTAACCTTCTTCCAATCTCAATAGAGTTATTAAGAACCATAATTCTTGTCTGATCCTTAATGTGATTTATCTCTGCAGCTATGACTTCAGTATCCCTTACATTCATTAACTCGCTCATATTATCTCCCCCTATGCACTTAGTTTTATTTTTTTAGTTTTAAGTTTTTCAGCCTTAAATGCTTCTAAAAAATCTCTCATTTTATCATCTGGACTACAATTTCTTAATCCATGTGCCTGTTTAATATCATTATTTACAATTTCAATTGTAAAATAAGGTTTTTCAACTTCATTTACTTTTCTAACTACAAAAATACTAGTCTTACCATTAGCATGATTCTCAGCGTATCTAGCAACACAATGATGCAGCTCCTTACCTTCATTCAATAGTTCTTCTGTACTTTTTATAGGCCTAATTACTAAATCTTTATATTCAAAACACAACTCGCTAAGCTCCTTGTATCTCTTTCTCATTTTGGCCTTTAATTCTTTATCAACTTTATGTTTTACCCTAACTATAGTATCTTGATGTGATTTTATTAAATCAGCAGGAAACAATACACTTTCACTTTTTAAATCCATCCCAAGTTCTACACAATCTTTTAAATAATCTCTCCACGTTGTTAGTAGATTTGTATATTCACTTCTCTTAAGCTTTTCTTGTTTAGCTATATACTTCTGTATCTTTCTTAAGCTGCAATACTTATTTATATACTCTAACTTTTCAATACCATATGCATCTTTGGCAATCCATTCAATCCCTTTTACCTCTACTGGTGTAAGTCTTTTATTTTCTTTTGTACTCATTTGATATAACTTCATGTATAGAGGTGATATAAACACTTCTGCTGCTCTTATATCCTTTAAATCTTTTTTAGAAATTCTAAGCATCTTATATATTGTTTTACCTCTCCAGTTAATACACCTCATCATGTCCTTATTATCTAAGTAACAAGATACTAAACTTTTTAAGCCAACTTTAACTAATGACTCTATAAGTGGATGCTTCGTATATATCTCAAAGAATTTTAACAAGTCATAACCTACAAATTCTTCCCACATACTATATTGAAACTGAGTATTCTTTACTGCTTTTTCAACACTACTATAGCTTATGCTATAATCTAACCTAGCTAATGAATTTATATTGAACGAATATATTGAGCTTGTTTTTCTCCATTCTCTTTCATTCATCCAACTATAGTACTTAACTAACTGTTCTGCTGATCCTGGCTTGAAAACATAAATTGATACTCTTTCATAAAATGTTTGTACCTTTCTATAATCTCCACCATAATATCTACTCACATAAAACCCACTAGCTACTATAGCTTCTTCATCTACTTCTGATTTTTCATAATATAAAAAGCAAGCTTCATCCTTTAATGATTTCCTTTGATATCTTGTGTTTTTTACAATACACCTGCTATGACAATTTTCACATTCATGGTATTCATTATGTTTCAGCTTTCCAACCTTGAACTCATGTCCACAATGTGTGCAGTAGGCAATTTTCTTTCCACCTATATTCTCAATGAACAAATATCTGCTATTCTTTAAAGCATGTTCTATTGCATATTCCTGTATCTCTTCACTAATTTCTATAGATACATGCTGTAATATATCTTCAACCATAAAATCTTTACTTCCTGGATTATATCTATATTGATACATACACAAAGTTCACACCCCCTAAAGTAAATCATCAAGATCTAATTCAAGTGCTTCATGTTGCTTCTCCATCTTGTATTCATTCATACTTACTACTTTTTCTGTTTTAATAGCTTTTATCTCTCTAGCTTCTCCATCTTTGATCCCATAATAGTCCATAACTATCTTGAAACCTTCTACATCATCAATAACAGCACATCCACCAACTGCTTTACTCTTTGCAACCTTTTTCATTTCTTCAAGACTTCCTTTAATGCTCTTCCCATCTCTCATAATAGCTTCTGCAGCAGAAGCATCTTTCTCAATCATTTCTAGTAAAAATCCACCAACAACCTTTACATATGAATTTTCACTTCCATTAACCTCACTTTGAATCTTTTCTCTTGCATTAATAACTACACTAGACATCTTCTCTCCCCCTAACCTTTAATTTTTAAATCTCCACAAATAAAATCACTTATCAGATAAGACTCTATATAGTTTTTGTGCTTTACCGTAACAAAGTTTTTATTGGTTGAAAGAACTACTCCTGGATTTGAAACCCACTTTTTCTTCATGTCACCTTTTCTTGACTTTTTCAAAATAATTACATCACTGTCCTTTACAAATTCCCCCATCTTTAAATCCTCCTCATTTTTTCCACATTTTTAAATAAATGTGCCATCCAGTATCCTCGTAATATATTTTTTCAACACTTTTAATGTTGTAGTCTGCATATTGTTTCTCCCAGAAGCTATTATCATTTTCCTTTGCTGCTTGCTCAACTTTTCTCTTACTTCTGTACTTATGGTCATTCTTTATAGACTCAGGTCTTATTAAATTCCTGGAAGAACTCCATCTTTTTTTATGTTTAGTTCCACGATTTTTCGTTATGTACATTGCTATGGCTTCAAGGCCATTTTCATCCAGCTGTAATTTATCACAGTTTATGTATCCTAATGATTCTCCTTGCTTTTCTCCTTTTTTTCTTCTGGTGCTCCATAGGGCTTCTATCTCATCTCTCGTTAACCCCTTATTGATTATCATGTGATGATGTATATTTTTAGGTTTATCCCCTTCCATTGCATACTCTGTTACAATCACATATTTAAGTGCTATTCCCTTTTTCTTCATCGCGTATGATAACCTTCTTAAGAAATTCGAAGCTGTCTTTTCTCCCTCTTCTATGCTCTGTGGCATATGTTTCACTTTATAAGTTGCTGTAACATGATAGTCACCTTCATCAAAATTCCCATTTATAGTTTGTACCATGTATCTTCTAGAATTTTTATCATTAAGGTTATTTTGCTTTGGGGCTGATTCCTTTTTCCTCTTTGCTCTTTTACCTCTTACTGCTTTTTCCTGAATAGCTGATCTAGGTATAATATCTACTTCACAATATCTCTCTCCACAGTAAACTCTCTTTTCTCGTATGAAATGTTTTTTCACGATACCCCCTCCTATTGTCTTCTCTACTTTCTGTCATTTATATATGAGCATTATTCTTCTAATTATTTTTTGTTATTAAGTTTATAGTTAGAATGTTAATACCTCATACAAGCTCCTTAAAGGCTATATTTAACCTCGCATTGTTGACCAGCACCGTGAAAATTGATATACTGTAATTAATAAGTTTTGTACACCATTCACGGTGGTATTTAGGAAGACTTTTCTTTTATTTGTGCGAATAATTGAAAAGTCTTTTCTTTTTTATGTTTCTTCACATGTAGCTTGTCCTCCACATTTACTACATTTTGTACTGTAGTTTGTTGTCCACACTCTGTATCCACATTTTATACACAGTTTTATCCACATTTGTTCTTTCTTGTTATTTACATCTTCCTTTTTCATCTTTTCATAGCCCAATCTGCCCATAAAGCTAATGCCGTAAATATAACTATCACTCCTACTGTCCCCAACAAGTTGTCAATTATTTTTTCCTTCAAGGTCCACTTTTCTACATCCTTATTCATCCCTGCATCTCCTCAATCATTTATGATAGGCTTGTCCCTTCAGCTACACTTATTGTCATATTTAATTATTGATATATTCCTTTAAATTGCCCTTTGTAGAACAATCATACTTTCTGTTCCTAAGGCTGCTATCTTTCTTAGAGTCTCATTTTGAAGTTTTATTGTATTTTTAAGTTCCTCTATTTCTCTTTCTAGTTTTTGTTTTTCCAAAGGTGAAAATTTTTCTAATTCTACACCTTCTAATTTTCGAATATGTTCAGGATGGAACTTTACCCCGGGTACGCCCTTACAAGGTTTAATAATTCCATCTGAAACATATCCTCTTATTGTCACTTCATTACATTGCCACCTAATTGCTAGGTCTCTTACTGTAAGTAATTTAAAATCCTCCATATAATCCTCCATCCCGCCATTAGAGGTTAGCCTTTAAGATTTTTAGTTATTTGCTCTACTAACTCATTCCAACCTAGCAATTCATTAGGTGTACAACCTAGTGCTAAGCTTAATCTTATAATCTTGCTCTCAGTTGCTTCATACTTGCCTTTTTCAAGTTCAGATAAGTAGCTTTGAGAAATACTACTAATCTTGCTTAACTTGTTAATACTTAAACCTCGTTCTTCTCTAATAGCTCTAATATTCATATCGCGAATTACTCCTCCCTCTTGTTTGCAATACGCGAACATGCTAGGTAAAAAAAATTGAATTAATAGTTAAATGAGGATCATACTGCTTAAAAAGTTCAGCTATCTTTATCATTTCAGTTTTAGTAAAGTCCAGTTCCTCATTTTCCTTTTTCTTAAATGTTGGAATTGAAATTCCTAATAAAGTAGCAACTTTATCCTGCGTTATTCCAAATCCTTTTCTTAAGAATTTAACCTTCATTTTATCACCCCCTATTTCGCATACCGCTAACTTAATTATTATATTATTCGCTTTTTGCAAATATGTCAATATATTTTATAAAAATATTTTGCATTTCGCGAATTTTATTATAAGATGTTTGCATATTGAGTATAATATAAACATAGATTAGTAAGATGAGGTAATAATAATGGATATGAAACTCTTAGATACAACCGGGAAAAGAATTGAATTTTTGCTCGATTTGAAAGATATTAAAAAAAATGAATTAGTTAAATATTTGGGTGTTGCGGCTAGTACTGTATCTGGTTATATTTCTAGCGCTCGTAAACCTGATATAGAAATGCTTACAAAAATAGCAAATTTCTTAAATGTTAGTACTGACTTCTTATTAATGAGAACAGATGATTACACTCCAACAATAGAGAGAAATATAGACGGAAGAAAAGTTGTAGTAAAGCTTAACGATAAAAAATGTCACTTAACAGAAGCTCAAATTCAATTTTTGTTTAACACCTTAGAATCTGCTGGGTGGGATATAGAAAAAGTTTTGAAAGATAACTTTCAAAAAAAATAAAAAACGAAAAAATATGGAAACTTTTTGTTTCCTAATTTTTTACGCTTACATTGAACACTTGTTCGCTTATCGGTATACAAATAACATAAAATTTTACATTTTAGGGGGCGCATCATGGAGATATTAACTCTTTTACAATTAGTTGAAGAAATAACTTTAGATGGAGAGATTATTTATACTAATGAAAATAAGGAGGAATAATAATGGACTACAATATTAACTATAGAGAAAAAGATGGTGGATTACAGGCTATTATTTCATATAAAGTCGGTGATAAGTGGAAACAGAAAAGTAAACAGGGATTTAAAAATAACCGAGATGGCAAAAAGAAGGCAAAAGAATGGGTTGCTGATATGCTTGATACTCTTCGTAATAATTCGCTATTAATAACAGAGGATGAATATAAGTACATAACCTTCAAAGAGTTTTCTAAGCATTTTTTAAAACATATCAACTCTCACTTAGCTTTTGGTACTATACGAAACTATGAGGGAACATTTAAAGCTTTTTATTGTTTAGCGGAGAAAAGAATTATAGATATAACCACTCTTGATATACAGAGAGAGGTTGATATTATGCTTAAAATCATGAAAGTTCGCTCTGTAAAAAATAACCTTGGAAGATTAAAAGTAATTTTTAAAGAAGCGATAAAGACTTATAATATTATAACTGTTAATCCTTGCGATGATGTTAAGATTAAAGCACGTGATGATAAAAAAGAAATTAAAGTAGTAAATGATGAGGATACAAAAATAATACTTGATGAATTAAAAAAAGCAGAAAACAAAGATTCTTATTACATAACACTAATAGCACGATACGCTGGATTAAGAATTGGTGAGATTAAGGGTCTGGAGAAAGATGATATACACTTAGAAGAAACTGGTTTCATATCAGTATCCAAGCAATGGAAGGAAATAGCAAGAGGTGTATATGGCTTTGATACGCCCAAAAGTAAACATAGCAAAAGGTTGGTGCCAATGCGTCCAATCCTTCACAGAGAGTTAACTGAGCTTATTTCGAACACAAAAAGTAATGGAAGATTATTTACAGAATATGAAAGGACAATAACTACAGCTAATAAGTTAAGGATCTCTTATCAACGTTTAGGTTATAACTCCATAGGTATACATACTTTCAGACACACATATGCAACTGAGTTAATAGCAAAAGGTTTTGATTTTCAAACTGTTGCTAAACTAATGGGAGATACGGTAGAAGTAGTTATGAGAACCTACTCGCACTTTTCAGATACTATGATGAACAATGCAACTAATATAATTAGTAGCTGGAATGATAATTAAAAATAATTTTTGACGATTTTGTGACGAAAATTACTTCTAAATAGGCAAACATATTGAAATTGCAGGGTTTATAGTGAATTTACTTTTATTTTAATTAATTGGATGTAAATTTACTATAAACCTTTTATTTTTTATGCAACTTTAACTTGAGAATCCACATCCAATTAAGCATTAATATATCCATTGAACCTTTAATGAACCTTAAATTTTTATTTTCATAAAAACAGTTAAGTTTAAGAGAGTTCTTAAACTTAACTGTACATTATACTATACCCTACTTTCCACAGAAGTAATAGTATCATCACTACTTACAATATCCTTTGCAATAGCTACTATTTCTTTTGCATTGCCAGCTATCTCTTTTGCCTTTAATGCAATTTCATCTGTTTTATTTTTCTCCTTATTATCCTTATATTTTTTTGTTTCTTTTTCTAAATTTTTAAATGCAACTGATAACATCAGCTTTATTCTATTAAGCTGATTAACATTTGATGCCCCAGGATCATAGTCAATAGCCACAATATTAGAACTTGGATATCTCTCCTTTAATGTCTTTATCATTCCTTTTCCCGTGATATGATTTGGAAGACACGCAAAAGGTTGAATACAGGCAATATTAGTTGTCCCACTTTCAATTAATTCAATCATCTCTCCAGTTAAAAACCAACCTTCACCAGTTTGATTTCCAATTGATATTAAAGGTGAGGCCATATCTGCTAATTGAGTAATTCGCTTAGGACTATGAAATCTCTCACTTTTATCAAGTTCTTTTCTCATAGTTTTTCTATAGCTTTCTATAATTTCAATGGCAACAAAGCTTAAGGTTTTCGTTACTTTACTTTTTCCTAAATAATCAGCTTTAAATTTTGTATCATAGGTACAATATAGGAAGAAATCAATAAGGTCAGGTACCACTGCTTCAGCTCCTTCACTTTCTATAACACCTACAATATCATTATTCGCTGTTGGGTGGAATTTAACTAATATTTCTCCTACCACTCCAACCTTAGGTTTAGGTACATCAATAATAGGCAAATTATCAAAGTCTTTAATTATTTTTATAATATTGGAGTTGAATTCCTTTTTCTTACCATTTATAAGATTTTCCTTAACAGCTTCATTCCATTTCTTATATAAACTATTGGCAGAACCCTTTACCTTTTCATAAGGTCTAACCCTATAAAGTACTCTCATGAATAAATCTCCATAAACTAAAGCCATAGCTCCTCTATTTAAAAATCCTGGAGTTATTTTGAAGCCTGGCTGTTCACACATGCCTAAGGTATTTAAAGATATAATAGGAATCTTTTCAAAGCCAGCTTGTTTAAGTGCTAACTTTATAAACCCTATATAATTTGTAGCTCTGCATCCTCCACCTGTTTGAGTAATAATAACAGAGGTATTATTTAAATCATATTTACCTGACTTTAAAGCTTCTATCATTTGGCCTACAACTATTATTGAAGGATAACAAGCATCATTATTTACATACTTTAATCCCTCATCTACAGCCTTCATATCCATAGATGGTAATACAACTACATTATATCCACTAGCCCTTGCAGCAGTTTCTATTAAATCAAAATGTATAGGTGCCATTTGAGGACATAATATAGTATGCTTTTTCCTCATCTTTTCATCGAAAGGTGGATTTTTATATACAATCTTTTCTTCAATTGGAACGTATTTTTTTCTTTCTCTTTCATCGATAGCAGCCTTTAAAGAACGAATTCTAATTTTAGCAGCACCCAGATTGTTTCCCTCATCTATTTTTAATAAGGTATATAATTTTCCTTTTGAAGCTATTATTTCTGACACTTGATCTGTTGTCACTGCATCTAAGCCACATCCAAAGGAATTAAGCTGCACTATTTCCAAATTAGGATTTTCCCCTACAAATGCTGCCGCTCTATATAGTCTTGAATGATATACCCACTGGTCAACTACCCTAAGCTTTTCATTTAATATTCCTAGATGGGCAATGCTATCTTCCGTTAAAACTGCCATATCATAGGAATTAATAATATCAGGTATACCATGGTTAATTTCTGGATCTATATGGTATGGTCTACCACATAAGACAACCCCTTTTTTATTATGTTCCTTTAAATAACGTAGGGTTTCTTCACCTTTTTTTTCAATATCCCTTCTAAAGGAATTCATTTCCTTCAATGCAACATTAACAGCTTCTCTTGCTTCTTTAATTGACACATTAAACGCTTTAAATTCATCCACGATTCTTTTAGGAAGGCCCTTCTCATCATCCAAAGAAAAGAAGGGTTCAATAAACATAACATTATTCTCTTTCAACTCGTCCATATTGTTTCTTATAACTTCAGGATATGATGTTACCATTGGACAATTGAAATGGTTTGTTGCATCCTTAAATTCTCTTTTCTCATAAGGTATACATGGATAAAAAATAGTTTTTATTCCTTTATTAATTAGGTCAATAATATGTCCATGTACAAGCTTCGCTGGATAACATGCAGATTCAGACGGAATTGTTTCTATTCCTAATTCAAAAATCTTTTTACTAGATGGCGATGATAATTTAACACTAAAACCAAGAGTAGTTAAAAGTGTAAACCAAAATGGGTAATTTTCATACATGTTTAATACCCTGGGAATTCCAATTTCCCCTCGCCAAGCTTCTTCCTTTGATAAACTTTTGTAAGCAAAAGTTCTCTTATATTTATATTTATAAAGATTAGGCAGAGGTTCTTTTTTCTTTTTATCAACGCCAAGCCCTCTCTCACATCTATTACCTGAAATGAATTTTTCGCCATTTTTAAATTCATTAACAGTCAGCAGACAATTGTTTCCACACTGCCCACATCTTTTAAAGGAAGAATCAATACTAAATGATTCAATTTCCTCCTTTGAAACTATTGAAGATACTTCACCTTCCATATATCTTTCTCTAGCAATTAAAGCACAGCCAAAGGCCCCCATGAGCCCCGCAATATTAGGTCTTACTGCTTCTTTGCCTGATACTAACTCAAAGCATCGTAGTATTGCATCATTATAAAAGGTTCCACCCTGTACAATGATTTTATCGCCTATTTCACTTTTATCCCTTAACTTTATAACTTTAAACAATGCATTTTTTATTACTGAATAGGACAACCCAGCTGAAATATCCGAAACCGATGCCCCTTCCTTTTGTGCTTGCTTCACCCTAGAATTCATGAAAACTGTACACCTAGAGCCTAAATCAACTGGTGATTTTGACTTTAAAGCTTCTTTTGCAAAATCCTCAATCTTCATATCAAGAGATTTTGCAAAACTTTCAATGAAAGAACCACACCCTGATGAGCAAGCTTCATTTAAAAGAATACTATCAATTGCTCCATTTTTAATTCTTAAGCACTTCATATCTTGTCCACCAATGTCTAGAATAAACTCTACTCCTGGCAGAAAATAATCAGCAGCCTTATAATGAGCTATTGTTTCAATTTCCCCTATATCCATATGCAGAGCTGTCTTTATTAATCCTTCACCATAACCTGTTACAGCAGAATTAACTATCTCCACATCTTTAGGAAGTTTATTGTAAATATCTTTTAAAATGCTAACTGCTTTTTCTAATGGACTTCCCTCATTACTTTCATAGAAATCATATAGAATCTTACCATCCTGATCCATAAGAACAGCCTTAGTTGTAGTTGAACCAGCATCAATACCTAAAAATACCTTTCCACAACTACTATTTAACTCCTTTGTTTCTGCCACTGACTTGCTATGTCTTTCTTTAAACCTAATGTATTCTTTATCATTATCAAATAAACACTGAAGTCTCTGAGTCTGTTCTTCTTTTATATCTGATATTTTCTTCACCTTTTTCACTATCTGTGAAAGATTAATTTTGTTTCCTTTTTCTGATAAGAGTGCTGCTCCAATTGCTACGTAAAGCTGAGAATTTTCCGGTGCAATAAAATGATCTTTATCTAAATTTAATGTGTCAATAAATCGCTTTCTTAATTCCGATAAAAAATAAAGTGGTCCTCCTAAAAATGCAACATTCCCCTTTATAGGCTTTCCACATGCCAATCCTCCAATTGTTTGATTTACTACAGCTTGAAATATAGATGCAGCAATATCAGCTTTATTAGCCCCTTCATTAATCAATGGCTGTATATCTGTTTTAGCAAATACTCCACACCTTGAAGCAATAGGATAAATTATTTTATAATCTTTTGCAAGATTATTAAGCCCCATAGCATCAGTATTTAAGAGAACGGCCATTTGATCAATAAACGCTCCTGTACCTCCAGCACAACTTCCATTCATTCTTTGCTCAATACCTCCAGCAAAGTATGTTATTTTTGCATCTTCTCCCCCTAATTCAATTATTACATCTGTATCAGGTATTAATGTCTCTACAGTCTTTGTGCAAGCAATAACTTCTTGGACAAATTCAATACCAAGCCATTTAGATACAGATAATCCACCAGAACCAGTTACAACTATAGTACATGTAACATCCTTCATCTTCTCATAGGCATTATTAATAAGATTTATAATAGTAGTTCTTATATCAGAAAAGTGTCTTTCATACCTGCTATAAACTAAGTTATTCTTTCCATCTAGTATAGCAATTTTAACTGTTGTAGAACCGATATCCAATCCTATTTTATAACCTTTCATATTATACAATTCCCCACTTTCCTAATTTAATTATCATTAGTTTCCTTAAGTGAACGTCCAAATTTTAATTTGGCTAACGCGAACTTACTCCTTCGAATAAATATGAGAAGGAGTTTCCTTAAGTGAATGTCCAAATCTCTGATTTGGTCTACACGAACTTACTCCTTCGAATGAATATGAGAAGGAGTTTCATTTATAATATTATAATACATTTAATAAATATTTCTACTTTTGTAATATTTGTTACTATTTATAACTTTTATTACTTATATAAAAACAAAAG
>JARKVD010000001.1 GCA_029851835.1 Clostridium sp.
TGCAGTCAAAGAAAAAAGCCCTGATATTTCTAAGGCGTTCATATCAAGTGCCTTACTGTATATTGGAAGAAAAAAAGACATTATGCCAGTAGAGAGAGAGGTTAAAATTAATATTAATCTTAAGTTGAAGTTGGGTTTTAATGTATTATTCATATATTCCTCCTTTCAATTATGATAATTTATTAATCCTAAAATCAATTTTTTTATTTATAAATTATTGGTTTATTTACAGTATATTGGAATTCAAGAAGCTTGGCAATGAGGTTTTCCTATGATGCCAATGAAGGTTGCTGAGATGCCCAAAAATAAAAAAGCACACCATCCTAGTAAGAATAGTCGTGCTTTATCATAAATTTTAGTTTTTAATTAAAGTTTATATAAATTAATTACTATATTTTGTGGAGTATATGGAAGGAAGCACGTTATCAATATCTATGGATTTAATGTGTTCATTTTCGTATAGAGATACTAATGCCTCTGGACTTCCGAATACAAGAACTCCATATATATTTATACCATTAGATTTAACATAGGATAAATACTCATCAAAGTTTAAATCAAAATGGGTAAGGGTTTCAGCAACCTCGCTATGGTCTGATAAATACTGAAGCAGGCTTAAAAAGTGTTTTCTGTACCCAGGGAGCAATCCGGCTGAATTATCAGGGTCGTTAGTTTTAAAGTAGTCACTAAGAAGTAGTGCAGGATATTTTTTATAATAAGAGGTGTCCTTACCGGAACAATCACCATAAGGAGTTATACGAAAACCTATGGGTTTTTCTAATCTCTTGTTAGAAACCTTTACGGCACACCAGTTAAATTTAAGATTTTTATATTTGTACATTAATTCTCGTAGCTCTTCAAGTGTTAAGTTTTTTTCAAGAAGCATATATGCTGAAACATAGCTAGTATTGGGAAGTTTTTTTAGAAAAGCTATTTCTTCTTCAGATTTTTTTAAAGCAATTTCAACGTTTTCATCATAGAATTCACTATCAGCGGTATCAATCCAAAGGGGATTAAATGTTACTCCAAAGTTATTCATAAAGTATTCAGGTACAGCAACAGACTGATTTTGGTTTAATGATCCAGTAATTGATGAAGATTCTCCAGTAAAAAGATTAGTAGATTTAAAGTTTAATGAGTAGTTACCAAATCCATTATCTTGAGCAGAAGCATAAGAAATACCATATCCAGGATTAACTACTTCGTTTAATGCACGTAGGTCATAAAGAAAGTCTTCAGAGAATTTCTCCATAGTATGCTTTGAGGGATTATAATACTGACTTGCTACTAATGGAGAAACAATATATTTCACTGACAACAATATTATAAATACGATTATTACAGATAAAGCAACTACTTTAAAAAGTTTACGATTAACTGTTTTTCTTACTTTCTTTGTTGTTATATCTGATTGAGTTTCTTCAGTAGAAGTGAAATTTGAAGTTATGTCTAGCTTTTCAGCTAGGTAATCATTTATAGCTTCATTTTTTTCCAATTCACCTTCAACCAGTTTTTTCTCTTCCTCTGTTAAGGCTCCTTCTTTATATTTTTCTAATAATTCACGAAAGGTCATTTTATATCCTCCTCCAATAAATCTTTGAGCTTTTGTCTGGCGCGGAATAAAAGAGTTCGAGCAGCACCAGGAGTTGTATTGAGATTTTCTGCTATATCCTTTAAGGACATATTACAAAAGTAAAAAAGTATTACTACCTCCATACTGGTTGGTGGCAGCTTTAAGATTGCCATATATAAATTTCTTTTTTCTTCATTATTGATTATTTTTAATAGGGTGTTATCTTCAGTAGGTATATGAAAGGTATCGAGGGGATTTTGTGAAAAGTGTTTTCTATATTTTAGATTATCAAGCCATAGGTTTTTGCATACTCTAAAAAGCCAGTATTTGATCTTTATATTATCACCATTTATGGATAATAAGGCTTTAAAGAAGGTGTCACTTACTAAGTCTTGAGCTAAATAGTGATCCTTACATAAAGAAAATGCATATAGGTATACTTCATGTGAATATCTTTCATATACTATCTCTAAGATTCTTTTCTTCATCTCAATCCACCTTTCACTACATAAACGATGAAACCTTAAAAATGTTACAAAGAAAAAGCAGGATTTTCCTGCTTTAATTTAAAATTTATTTTTTTAGATTAGTGAAGTAATCATTCTTAGTTATTGAGTAGCATACATCATCATAGATGTTACCGTTATATATTTCACTGGAGTATCTAATTGTTCCTTCATAAACAAAACCACATTTTTCAATAACTCTTTTAGATTTGATATTAAAAGGATAATGATAACAGGATACAACTTCAAGATTTTCTTCTTCAAAAAGATGTTTTATTACAGCTTTAACACCCTCGGTCATAATTCCTTTTCCCCAATAGTCTTCAGAAAGTACATAACCAATCATTTTACTGTTATTTATTTCGCGTTTTCTATCCTTATGGACTCCAATAGAACCTATAACTTTATTGTTTTCTTTATAAACTATAGCTCGAACTTCATTACCTTCTATAAAGGAGTTAAGAATTTCTAAGGAAATATCTTTGTTTTCATGAGGTGGCCATCCTGCATTGGGACCTACATTTTCATTTTTGGCATATTCATATAAATCGTCTAAGTCATCTAGTGTCCACGGTCTTAAAAGTAAGCGTTCAGTTTCAAGTACCTTCATTACAATACCTCCAGAAATTTAATCTTAATATAATTCATTATAAAGTACCATATATTACAGTAAAAGTAAATGAGAAAACTAAAGGCTCAATAACACTAGAATAATTGATAGTAAATATCTTATAATATTAAATATAATCTAATTTTAGGAGGATTAAAAATGAGCGTATTATTTGTAGAGTATCCAAAATGCACAACTTGCATAAAGGCAAAGAAATTTTTAAAGGAAAATGGGGTAGAGTTTGAGGATAGACATATTGTTGAAAACAACCCAACTGTTGAAGAGCTTAATCAGTGGATAGATAAAAGTGGATTAGAGATTAAGAAGTTCTTTAATACATCAGGAATGTTATATAAAGAAATGAATCTTAAGGATAAGATAAAGGATATGACAAGAGAGGAATGTGTAGAGCTTCTTGCAACAAACGGAATGTTAGTAAAAAGACCTATTCTTATTAAAGATGATAAAGTATTAGTTGGGTTTAAGGAAGACCAATACAAAGAAATATAAAGCTGGTATTCAAGAAGATTTAGGAGTGAAGACAGTGAAAAGTATAGAAGTTAGGCTTCCTAATAATAGTTATGAGCTTTTAATACACAAGGGACTTATAGGTAATATAGGTTCGCAGGTGTTAAAGGTTTATAAAGGCGATAAAATTGCCATAGTAACTGATGAAAACGTAGATAAGTTTTATGGGGATATAGTTGAACAGTCCTTAAAAAGCCATGGGTTTAATACATTAAAAATAGTTTTAAAACCAGGTGAGAAGACTAAATCCATGGATCAAGCATTAGGACTATATGACTCACTTTTGGACTTTGGGATAAATAGGGGTAACCTTATTATAGCTTTAGGTGGAGGAGTAATAGGAGATCTAACGGGATTCTGTGCTTCAACATTATTAAGAGGAATACCATATATTCAAATTCCAACATCCCTTTTAGCTCAAATTGACTCTTCTATTGGTGGAAAGGTTGCTATAGACCTTCCAAAAGGGAAAAATTTAGTTGGAAGCTTTTATCATCCTAAGGCGGTATATATAGATCCAGAAGTTTTAGAAACCTTAGATAAAAGGTTCTTAAATGATGGATTAGGTGAAGTTATAAAGTATGCTTTAATAAAGGATAGAGTTTTATTTGAAGAGCTTAAGGAAATTGATAGTTATGAAGAGCTTTCAAAACATATAGAGAATATCATTTATAAGTGCTGCTGTATAAAAAAGCATGTGGTTGAGGCTGATGAGAGAGATACAGGAGAAAGAATGATATTAAACTTTGGACACACTATAGGACATGGAATTGAAAAGCTTCAAAATTATGAAGGCTTAAGTCATGGGGAGGCGGTTTCTGTTGGTATGCACTATATTACCTTAAATAGTGAAAAAGAGGGATTAACAGCAGAAGGTACAGCCAAGGATATAAAGGAATTACTTAAGAAGTTTAACCTGCCTTATGAAGTTCATGATATAAGGAAAGAAGACTTAATGGAAGCTTTAGCAATGGATAAGAAAAATATAGGTAAGAGCATGAATCTTATATTACTTAAGGATATTGGAGAAGCTTTTATTTATAAAGTATCAGGGAAAGAATTAGAGAAGTTTATTTAGTTACATCTAGGAGGAATGATAATGGAAAAGATAAGAATTAAACCTAGAAGGTTAAGTGGAAATGTGACAATTCCTCCATCAAAGAGCCTTGGACATAGGGGAATAATTTCAGCTGCGTTAAGCATAGGAGTATCTAAAGTTACTAATGTTCAGTTTTCAAAGGATATAATTGCGACCATTGAAATAATGAAAATGCTGGGAGCAAAAATTGACATAGATAAAGATGAATTAATAATTGATGGAAGTAATATTTTTCTCAATTCTAGTAAGCAGCTTCAGTTTCAGTGTAATGAGTCTGGTTCTACTCTGAGATTTCTTATTCCTATTGCTTTAGTTAAGGATGGAGAATATGTTTTTAATGGGAAAGGTAAGCTGGTTTCAAGACCATTGACTTCATATTATGAAATCTTTGAAGAAAAGGGGATTGAATACTATACAAATGAAGGCGATCTTCCCTTAAAGGTAAGGGGGAGTCTGAAGAGTGGAACTTATAGATTAAGAGGGGACATAAGCTCACAATTTATAACGGGATTACTTTTTGCTCTTCCTCTTTTAGATGGAGATTCTGAAATTATAGTCACTACAAATCTTGAATCTAAGGGATACATAGATTTAACATTAGATGTACTAAAGAGTTTTGGAATTCAAGTAGAAAATGAAGATTACAGGGTGTTTAGAATTAAGGGAAGTCAAAGCTATTACCCAAGAGAGTTTAGAATTGAGGGGGACTACTCTCAAGGTGCATTTTATTTAGTAGCTGGAGCTATAGGCTGTGATATTAAGTGCGAGGATTTAAGTAAGGACTCGCTTCAAGGAGATAAGGTAATTATAGATATTCTTAAAAGAATGGGCTGTGAATTTGAAGAGACAGATACATATATTCGAGCACTTCCATCAAAGTTAAAAGGAATTGATATAGATGTTTCTCAATGTCCAGATTTAGTTCCAATTTTAGGGGTTGCAGCTAGCCTTGCCAAGGGAAAAACCAGGATACTTAATGGTAAGAGAGTTAGAATTAAAGAATCAGACAGACTTTATGCAACAGCTGTAGAGCTTAATAAAATTGGTGCAGATATAACTGAACTTGAAGATGGGTTAATCATAGAAGGCGTAGAAGGATTTCAAGGTGGAGAAGTGGATTCACATAATGACCATAGAATAGTTATGGCTTTAGCCATGGCAGCAACAAGAGCTAATGGGGATATTGTGATTAATGATCCAATGGCCATTGAAAAATCCTATCCAAACTTCTTTGAGGATTATAAAAATCTTGGGGGTGATGTGATTGAGTTCAATACTAGGAACGAAGGTTAAGATATCCGTTTTTGGAGAATCACATGGAGAGGCTATTGGAGTAGTAATAGATGGCCTTCCAGCTGGTCACACTATTGATTTTGATTGGATTTATGAAGAGATGAAAAGACGCGCTCCAGGACAGAATAAATTTTCAACAACTAGAGTTGAGAAGGATATTCCAAGGGTTTTAAGCGGTATCTTTGAAGGGAAAACTACTGGGGCACCACTTACTGCCATTATAGAAAATACCAATACAAACTCTAAAGATTATTCAGAGTTGAAGTCAAAAATGAGACCAAGTCATGCTGACTATCCAGCTATGGTTAAATATAAGGGCTTTAATGATTATAGAGGTGGAGGTCATTTTTCTGGGAGACTTACAGCCATGTTTGTATTTGCTGGCGCGGTCTGCAAAGAGATTTTAAAGGATCAAAACATATTTATAGGAGCTCATATAAAATCTATAGCTAAGGTAAAAGATAAGAAGTTTGATGGAATTAATATTTCCAGGGAAGTAATTGAAGAATTAAGAAAAGAAAGCTTCCCGGTTCTTGATAAATCTATTGCAGAGGCGATGCAGAAGGAAATTTTAAGTGCTAAAGAGCAGGGGGATTCTGTGGGGGGAGTAATAGAAGCTGTTATTATAAATCTTCCAACAGGACTCGGAAATCCCATGTTTTACTCTGTAGAAAGTGTTTTATCTCATATGCTGTTCTCTATTCCGGCAGTAAAGGGCGTTGAATTTGGAGAAGGGTTCGAGATAACAGAATTAAGAGGAAGCAAGGCTAATGATGGTTACTATATTGAGGATGGAAAAATTAAAACTTATAGCAATAATAACGGGGGAGTATTAGGTGGAATTACTACAGGTATGCCAGTAGTTTTTTCTGTTGCAATAAAGCCTACCCCATCAATTGCTTTAAAACAGAACACTGTAAATATAAATAATGAAGTAAATGATATTCTTGAAATAAAGGGAAGGCATGATCCATGTATAGTTCAAAGAGCAGTGACCGTTGTAGAATGTGCTGCAGCAGTTGCTATTCTTGATATATTACTTCAAGGGTGAAGAGGTATATTTAATGAGGAATATAGTATTAATAGGTATGCCGGGATGCGGAAAGTCAACTATAGGAAGAATGATAAGCAAAGAAACTGGTCTGAGACATATAGATTTAGATGAGTACATAGTTGAAAGCAATGAGATGTCCATAGAAGAAATGTTTAACCATGGAGAAGAGTTTTTCAGAGATAGGGAGACAAAGGCAGTTGAAGAGGTAAGTCAGAATTCTGGTATTATAATTTCTACGGGTGGAGGAGTTATAAAACGCTCAGAAAATATGTACCAATTAAAGAATAATGGGATTATTCTCTTTATCGATAGAAGTCCTGAAAAAATAATTGAAACTCTAGATAATTCAGTTAGACCACTATTAAAGGATGGAGTTAAGAGAATATATGATTTGTACAAGGAAAGATATGCTCTTTATATAAATTATGGTGACAGGATAATTCTCAATGATGGAGAACTTAATAAAGTAGTAAATGAGATTAAGGATATAATAGGGTTAATGAAATAAAATCAGGGTTAAGTATAGAACTATGCTTAACCCTGATTTTATTTATAGATATCTGAAAACTCAATTTCAATTCTTTCTATTTTATTTTTATAGGCTTTCTTTTTATACTCTGTTTTTTCACAAGAGGAATTATCAAAATCTAATCTTATGTTTGGAAAGCAGAGTGTAAAATCACTGCCGTTACCAGGTGAGCTTGTTAGTGTAACGTCTCCCTCATGAAGAAGCATTAAGCTTTTAACTAAAGCTAAACCAATGCCAGTACCCTCTGCATTTCTTGAAAGAGAATCATCTATTTGTGCAAATCTATCAAAAATGACTTTTTGATATTCCTCATCAATTCCTATGCCTGTATCTCTAACGGAGATATATACAGCTTTAGGTTTTGTATATATGGTGATAAAGATTGTACCTCCTCCATCAGTAAATTTTATGGCATTAGATATGAGATTAAGAATAATCCTTTCAAGCTTATCGGGATCAACGGCAATAATTTTTTCCTCTACATCTGTATCAAAAATTATATTTAATTCCTTTTCTTGAATAAATTCAGATACAGAGGAGACTATATTTTCTACAGATTCAACAATATCTATATTTTCCTTTTTGATTTCATAAACAGTATCATCTATTTTAGAAATGTCTAAGATATTGTTTATAAGCCTTATCAATCTAAAGGAATTCTGTTTAATCATGGAGTTATAGGTTTTGCACTTTTTTATATCCTGTATATCATTATTAAATTGAATGTCTAGTAGCTGATGAGCTCCATAAATTACATTGATTGGAGTTTTTAGCTCGTGTGATATGTTAGTGAAAAGTTTAGTTCTATTTTGATCGTATCTCATTAATTCTTCATTAGCCTTTTCTAAAGCATGTTTACTATTTGAAAGTTGGACATTACTAAGGTAATAAGCTTTAGAATACTTATATTGTGAAGAGGTTAGTATATAACTAACTATATTTGTGAAAAAAATTGATAATATGTTATCATATAAAAATTGATTATCTAGCAATATGAAACTCAAAATTCCGATAAATAGAAGATTGTATGGAATTAGCACAGTCAATGAATCTTTTTTACTTAACTGAATTAAAGTACTTAATGCTAAAGTAATAATAATATATGATGAGATTTCATCGGTAAAAAGAATTAACATTAAAGAAATAGACATCCCCCATAAGTATATAAGAATAGTAAAAAGCAAGTATGAAACTCTAAGAATATTAAAGTTAGATATACTTGAACATATTTTTTTATAAGCAAAAGTCCATAGGATTAAAATTATCACCAATATGGTATAGAAAGATGCTAATACATAGTTAGGTTCAAAGGTAAAATCATAAAAGAGTCCAATTAAAATGTCCATACTAAGGAATATTATATTAAAAAAGAATATAAATATAGAAATACTGTAACATTTATTAAGATTTTCTTTTATTCTATAAATATCAAATTCACTCATAAAAATACACCACTCTCTAATTCTTGGTAAAATCATACATTAATAAAATAATTATACATCAAATTGATAAGAATTTGCACTATATTTTAAGTTGTGTAGAGAATATTATTAATTAAACATGCAGTTATCCTAATATAAGGTAATTGACAAAAAATTTCATACATGTAATAATGAAAAAAACAATTGAAAACAGTTGCATGAGGGGTATGATATGGATTCAGTTAAGTTGTTAGAAGAAAATCCAATAATAGCAGCAGTTAAAAATGAAGGTGAACTAGAAATTGCTTTAAAATCAGAAGTGCAAGTCATTTTTGTTTTATTTGGAGATATACTTGAAATAAAAGCAATTAGTAACAAGATAGATTTAAGTGATAAAGTTGGAATAATACATATAGATTTAGTTGAGGGTATTACAGGAAGAGAAGCAGGAATCCGATACCTTAAAGAAGAAACAAAGTTTAAGGGAGTTATAAGCACCAAGCCTCAAGTGGTTAAGTATGCTAAAAACTATGGACTTTTAGGAATTCAAAGGGTTTTTATATTTGATACACTTTCACTTAATAATGCAAAGAAACATTTAGGGGCTGAATGTGATGCCATAGAGGTTTTACCTGGTGTTATACCAAAGGTTATTGAAAAACTGGCTTGTAATGCTGGAAAGCCAATTGTGGCTGGTGGACTTATTGAGTCTAAGGAAGAGGTCATTACAGCTTTAAATTCAGGTGCTACCTGTGTATCAACAACAAGGAAAGAAATTTGGACTATGTAGGCAAGATACTGGAGAAGGGCTCCATAAGGCTAGGATGCTAGTTTTATGCGCCTTTTATTTTATTATAAGCAAGGAGGCCTAGGAGGGAGAACATGGATAAGAAGTATATAGTTGCGTTAGATCAAGGAACAACTAGTTCAAGGGCAATAATATTTGATAAAGATCAAAATATTATTGGTGTCAGCCAAAAGGAGTTCCTACAAATATACCCTAAAGAAGGTTGGGTAGAGCATGATCCAATGGAAATATGGGGAAGTCAGTATTCTGTACTTCAAGAAGTAATGGCTAAATCCAATATTACGCAAAAGGATTTAGCTGGAATTGGTATTACCAATCAAAGAGAAACAACAATTGTTTGGGATAAAAACACTGGAGTACCAGTTTATAATGCCATAGTTTGGCAGTGTAGAAGAACAGCTTCAATCTGTGAGGAATTAATTAAAGATGGATTTGAAGAGTATGTAAGAGAGAATACTGGACTTTTAATAGATGCGTATTTTTCTGGAACTAAGGTTAAATGGATACTAGACAATGTAGAAGGTGCTAGAGAAAAGGCTGAAAAAGGTGATTTATTATTTGGTACCGTTGATACTTGGCTGGTTTGGAAGCTTACTAATGGAAGAGTTCATGTAACGGATTATACCAATGCTTCAAGGACTATGCTTTATAATATAAGAGAATTAAGATGGGATAAAAAGATCCTTGAAAAGCTTGGAATCCCAATGTCAATGCTTCCAGAGGTTAAAAATTCTTCGCAGGTTTATGGTCATACTAACTTAGGTGGAAATGGTGGAATTAGAGTACCAATAGCAGGAATTGCAGGAGACCAGCAGGCAGCGTTGTTTGGTCAGGCGTGCTTTGAAAAAGGAAGTGCTAAAAACACCTATGGAACAGGATGTTTCTTATTAATGAATACTGGAGATGAAATAATAAGAAGTAATAATGGACTTGTAACTACCATCGCCATTGGAATAGATGGAAAGGTTCAGTATGCTTTAGAGGGTTCAGTATTTGTTGGTGGGGCTGTTATTCAGTGGCTTAGAGATGAACTTAAAATGGTTAATGACGCTGCTGATACGGAGTTTTTTGCTCAAAAGGTTGATGACAATGGTGGTGTTTATGTAGTTCCTGCCTTTGTTGGTCTGGGAGCCCCATATTGGGATATGTATGCGAGAGGAGCAATCTTTGGATTAACTCGTGGAGCAAATAGAAATCATATTATTAGAGCAGCACTAGAGTCTATAGCATATCAATCAAAGGCTGTTATAGATGCTATGTCAGAAGATGCAGGATATCCAATTGTAAACTTAAAGGTTGATGGTGGAGCTAGTAGAAATTGTTTTTTGATGCAGTTCCAAGCTGATATAATTGGTCAGGAAGTTAGAAGACCAATAATTTCTGAAACAACTGCCTTAGGAGCAGCTTATTTGGCAGGTCTTGCAGTAGGTTTCTGGAATAGTAAAGAAGAAATTTCAGAGCGTTGGTTTGCAAGTAAAACTTTTATGCCTACAATGGATAAAGCTGAAGTTGATAAATTATATTCAGGATGGAAGAAGGCTGTAGTTAGGTCTCAAAAATGGGAAGAAGAATAGAGGATGGTATGGAATTTAAATTAAAAAAATTTAATGAGCTGACAGTTGAAGAATTATATAAGCTATTGAGGGTTAGAAATGAAGTCTTTGTAGTTGAACAAAATTGTGTTTATCAAGATTGCGATAATAAAGATTATGATGCGTATCATTTATTTTGTGAGCATGAAGATGAAATTATAGGATGTTTAAGGATATTAAACAGAGGAGTTTCCTATGAGGAGGCATCTATTGGGCGTGTATTAATTAAAGAAAAATATAGGCATACAGGCATAAGTAAGGCGATGATGGTTGAGGCTTTAAGGTTTATTAAAAATGAGCTTAAAGAAACTGAGGTTAGAATTTCAGCTCAGGTTTATATAAAGAAATTTTATGAGAATGTTGGATTTGAAGTTGTTTCAGAAGAATACCTAGAGGATAATATACCTCACGTTCAGATGTTGTATAAAAGAAATTAAAGTTTTATCATTCATGGACACTTTTCATGTTTTTTGATATTATAGTGGTATAGATATATAAATTAGTGCTAAGAGAGATGTAGAGACAAGCACAAAATAAGGATTAAAAAATCCTTGTTTTGGCTTGTCTTTTTTTATTTATTAAAGGAAACTCCTTTTTATATTCACTGGAAGGAGTAAGTTCCATTATCCAAATCATAGATTTGGATGTTTACTTAAAGGAGGAAGATTAAATGTATGATATAGCGATAATAGGAGCAGGGGTAATTGGTGCATCAATATTTCGGGAACTTATGAAGTATGATTTGAAGGTTGTTGTAATAGAGAAGGAAAATGATGTTGCCATGGGAACATCAAAGGCAAATTCAGCAATAATTCATGCTGGATATGACCCAAAGGCTGGTACTTTGATGGCTAAATATAATGTGAGAGGCAATGAGATGTTTGAGGATATCTGTAGAGAGTTAAGTGTTCCATTTAAAAGAAATGGATCTTTAGTTATTGCTTTTGATGAATCTGATATGGAAACCATAAAAGATTTATATGAAAATGGCAATGCTGTTGGGGTTAAGGGTCTTGAAATATTAAATAGAGAGCAGGTTTTAGAAAAAGAACCAAATATAAATCCACAGATAGTAGGGGCCCTTTATGCACCTACAGGAGCTATTGTTGGACCTTATGAGTATACAATTGCACTAATGGAGAACGCTGTAGCTAATGGTGGGGTTTTAAAGCTTGGGAGTGAGGTTGCGACTATTGAAAAAGAAGACTTTTTTAGAATTGTAACAGCTAAAGGTGAGGTAATAGAAAGTAGATTTGTTATTAATGCTGCTGGAGTTTATGCAGATAAGATACACAATATGGTTTGTAAGGAAAGTTTTAAAATTAACCCTATAAAGGGCGAGTATTTTGTAATGGATAATAGTCAATGCCATGTAGTTAGACACACTATATTCCAGTGTCCATCTTTAAATGGAAAAGGAGTTTTAGTTACACCAACGGTTCATGGAAATCTCATAGTAGGACCAAATGCAGAGAGTGTTGATGATAAGGATAATGTATCAACAACAGCGGAGAATTTAGAGTATATCAGAAATAAATCATTGAAAATTACAGAGAAAATTAATTTTAGAGAGGCTATAAGAAATTTTGCAGGCCTTAGGGCAAATCCAGATTGTGGTGACTTTATTGTTGAGGAAAATAAAGGAACTAAGGGGTTTATAGATGTTGCTGGAATGAAATCTCCAGGACTTTCATCTGCTCCAGCCATTGCAGAAGATGTTATAGAAATATTAAAAAGTGCAGGTTTGGATGCGAAAAGGAAGGATGACTTTATTGCTCAAAGAAAACAGATTAATTTTATGGAGCTTTCACAAGAAGAAAAAGGAGAGTTAATAAAAAAAGATAAAAGGTACGGCAGAATAATATGTAGATGTGAGAGTATAACTGAAGGTGAGATTGTAGATAGCATAAGACGATCCTTCGGGAAGATAAGTCTTGATGGAGTAAAGAGACGATGCAGGCCAGGTATGGGAAGATGTCAAGGTGGATTCTGTGGCCCAAGGGTTCAGGAGATAATTGCTAGAGAATTAAATATACCAATGGAAGATATAGAATTAGATAAAGAAGGCTCATATATTTTAGTTGGAAAAACGAAATAGGGGGATGACGGATATGTATGATTTAATTGTGATAGGTGGAGGTCCGGCTGGTCTTGCAGCTGCTTTTGAAGCTTATAGTAATGGAATAGAAAATATTTTAATAATAGAAAGAGACAGGGAACTTGGAGGAATTTTAAATCAGTGTATTCATAATGGGTTTGGACTTCATACTTTTAAAGAGGAGTTAACGGGACCAGAGTATGCACAGAGATATATTGATATGATTAATGATACTAGGGTAGAAGTAAAGCTTGATACTATGGTTCTTGAAGTTAAACTTAATAAAGAAGTTCATGTGATAAATGAGAAAGAAGGATATCTTATTTTGAAGGCCAAGGCAGTAATTCTTGCTATGGGATGCAGGGAAAGAACCAGAGGAGCTATAAATATGCCAGGAGACAGACCTTCAGGTATATTTACAGCAGGAGCGGCCCAGAGATATATAAATATGGAGGGGTATATGCCAGGGAGAGAAGTTGTGATACTTGGTTCAGGTGATATTGGACTTATTATGGCTCGAAGGATGAGTCTGGAGGGCGCTAAGGTAAAAGCAGTTGTGGAGCTTATGCCTTACTCTAATGGGTTAAATAGAAATATTGTTCAGTGTTTAAATGACTATGATATTCCCCTATACCTTTCACATACAGTAACAAAGGTTATTGGAAAGAGCAGATTAGAAAAGGTTATTATATCAAAGGTTGATGAAAATAGGAGACCAATAAAGGGAACAGAAATTGAGTTTGACTGTGATACTTTATTATTATCAGTAGGATTAATTCCAGAGAATGAATTATCATCAAAGGCCGGAATTGAAAAAGACAGTAGAACTAATGGGTTAATAGTGAATGAGAGTATGGAAACTTCAGCTGAAGGAATCTTTGCTTGCGGTAATGTTGTTCATGTTCATGATTTAGTTGACTTTGTAAGTACTGAAGCTAAACATGCTGGAGCTTGTGCTGCTAAGTATATAAAAGGTAAATTAGCAAAAGGAATTTATGTTGATATTATCAATGGAAAAAATATCAACTACACAGTACCTCAAAAATTAAATGTTGATGCAGTAGAGGATAAACTTACTGTATTCATGAGAGTAAATAATATATATCATAATAAAAGGTTAATAGTTAAATGCGGTGATGAAATTATAGCTACCTTTAAGAGGCAGCACTTGGTACCAGCTGAAATGGAAAAGTTAGTTTTAACTAAATCTCAATTAAGTAAGATAAATGCAGATATAACTATATCTCTAGAGGATGGTGAATAGTATGATAAAAGAATTAATTTGTATAAGCTGTCCAATGGGATGTCATCTAAAAGTGGATGTAGAGAATAAGACAGTTGAAGGAAATACATGTAAAAGAGGAGAGGTATATGGAATAAATGAAATTACTAATCCAGTAAGGGTAATAACCTCAACAGTTAAAGTAATAAATGGTGAGCTCCCTGTAATACCAGTTAAAACTAAAGAACCTGTACCAAAGGATATGAATTTCAAAGTAATGGAAGCTTTGAAAGGGGTTCAAGTTGAGGCACCAATAAAAGTTGGAGATATTATTGTTAAAAATATTTTAGAAACAGGCATAGATATAGTAGCAACAAGAAATATAAGAAAAAAAGAATAGAAGTCTTTTTATGTAAATTTAATTTAGAATATATAGTTCAAAGAGTAAATACAGACAATAAAATGGAGATTTGGAAGTAGCGCTTAAAAGGAATAAACCTAACAGCAAGTTAATATATTTAGTATATAACAATAGTAGGTGGGATTATATGTCACAGAGAAGAATTATAGAAGGTTATGCATCTGATATAAATATGACGGTAGACCAATTGGCGAAGTCTGTGGGAATATATAAAACTTTGATAGACTCTACATCAAGCTTAAACTGTATTGCGTTGGCAAGCAAAAGTGATGTGAAGGATGCATTAAAAAGAGCTCGTGAAGTTGGAGAAATTATAGATGAGCTTATAGATTCCTTGGAATATGCTTTATGTACCTGGTCAAAATATTTAAAATTAAAAACAGAATATATAAATTGTAGATTGGACATGTGTTATATAGAAGCTCAAGTTGAGGAAGAGCTTAGGCTTCAAGGATAATATACAAATTATAAAAAAACATTGAAGAAGAGCGTAATTTTATAGTAATAAATAATTCAATAGTGACACAAAATAGTTTAAAGATAATCTTTAAACTATTTTTTTATGAATTTATTTATAGTTATTAGGAGGAAGACTGTGAAAAGAATTATTGCAAGTATGCTTTTATCTTTAAATATTTTAAGCTTTGGTAGAAATATTACCCCAGTTGATTTAGATGAAGTAGTAAAGTGTGACTCAGAGATAAGTTATGATATAAAAATGAAACAGGACATTTTAACAATAATGATGGCATATCCAAATTACATAATAGGAATAGAGAAAGGTAACGAAGGGATTTATTTAATAACTGATAAAGGTGAAAAAATAATATATGATGATATGCAGGTCAAAAATTCTGAGCAGAAAATGAACAATGCAGATATACAGGACATATTAGAGGAGATTTATCCTCTTGATATGCCGACCAGGCTTGCAGCAGAAGACTCTGACCCTGGAAGATACAGATGCTATGCTCTTTTAAATTCGGTTTATGGAAAATCTGAATATGAGGTAAGCTCTAATCTAATAGGGGTATATGCGCCATATAGCAAGTATCAGTTTAATAAAAATAATGGTGCAGCAGAAGCATTAGATGGAGCAATGAAAGAGTTAAAGGAATTAGCAGCTTCAAGTGGAAAGGTGGCAGGGTTAATAGGAAGTACAAATGGGACCTTTAACTATAGAGTTATATCAGGAACAGGAAAACTTAGTCCTCATGCCTATGGGATAGCTATAGATATAGCTAGTAATCCAAGTGATTATTGGAAGTGGTCTAATAGAGAAGCTGGAGAAAAGAGAGTTTTATATTATCCTGAAGAGCTTGTTAGGACCTTTGAAAAATATAATTTTGTTTGGGGCGGAAAGTGGGGGCATTTTGATACCCTACATTTTGAATATAGGCCTGAAATTTTAATTAAAGCTAGATACTTTTCAGAACCTATTGGAGAATCAGAACAATGGTATAAACAAGTTCCATTGGATGAAAATACACAAGAGTATATAAATATTATTGAAGGTGAACTAGGTTAAATTTGCTAAGGGGCTTAATAAGGAGATCAAGTATGAAAGTCATCAGAATTATTAAAGATGTGTTGCGAAGAAGTTTACTAGTTACAATGGTTCTAATCTCTTTTACTAATACAGCTGCCCTTGCTTTCGTTAGCAGTGAAGGTGTTGATGGAGAAGTAAAGGAAGAGATTAAGGAATTTATACAAAAGACTATATCAGAAAGAAATAAGGCCATTGTTACAGGAGAAAAAGAAGGTATAAAGGCCGTTTATGATATGGAAACTAAGTATGGACAATGGGCATATGAAAGTGAAGAAAAGAAAATGATTTATCTTCATAACTGGGAGCAGAAGCAAGGTGTAAAAATTATTGAAATTGTTCCTTTAGTTATAATAAATAAGATTACTGAAAAGGAGGGTGGAGGATTTAAGGTTAACTTTACATGCTCCACAGAATATCGTTATGTTTATGAAGATAGACCGAGTGAGGTGAATAATTCCAGGATAGGAACCTATCATGTATTAGGTCTTGTATTTAAGAATGATAAATACTTAATAAGCAAAGAATGGTATACAGACCCATTTGCAGATTCATTAAATCTTGAAAAGCTTAATGTTGGAGATGTAAAAAGTTTTATATTATCTCAAGAAGCAAGGGACTTTACAACTTTAGATCCTAGAAGAGTAGCAGCTAAGGAGTATGCTGATAAATATTGTGGAGCAGCTACAGAAGAGGAATTTGAATTCAAATATAATAAAAATTATAGAAACTTTAATCCAGCAGGTGGCGATTGTGCAAACTTTGCATCACAAATACTCCATGAGGGCGGCGGATTTAGAAAAAATTACTCTTGGAACTATGAAAAAGGAGATGCAAGTGCATCATGGGTAAATGCAGATAAATTTAAGGATTATTGGATATATAGTGGAAGAGCTTCTGTTATAGCTCATGGAACTTATGAAAAGGTATATAAAGCTTCATATCAGCTACTACCAGGAGACTTTGTGGCCTATGAGAAAAAGGGAGATATTAAGCATATCTCTGTTGTTACTAATGCAGATTCAAGAGGTTATTCCCTTGTAACCTGTCACAACACAGATAGGAATGATGTGCCTTGGGATTTAGGTTGGAGTGATAAGAATATTAAGTTTTGGCTTATTAGAGTTCATTTCTAAAAGTAAAAATAAAATATAGATAAAATTCAACTTTATATTAACCATATAAGGATACATGGCATACCCTAAAGTATAACAATTTATGAGTTAGGTGATGAAGCATATGTATCCTTTAAAATTTAGGAATATATATTATGAGAAACCTTGGGGAAGCAGTAAACTTTCGGAGTATAGAAATGATATTGATAATGAAAATATAGGGGAAAGCTGGGAAATTGCCTGCCATGACAATGGCATGACAGAAGTAAGTAATGGAAAATTTGCAGGTGAAACATTAATAAGTGTTATAAATAAAATGAAAAGAAAGCTCCTGGGAGATAAAATTTACAAGGACAAACTTTCGAATAAAGATTTTCCACTTCTAATAAAATTAATTAGTGCAGGAAAAAATTTATCGGTTCAGGTTCATCCAGATAATAATTATGCTCTATTAAAGGAAAATGATAATGGAAAGATAGAAGCTTGGTATATTTTAAGTGTGGAGGATGAGGCAGAAATTATTGTAGGTACCCATGGATGCACTAAGGAAAGTTTCAAGGAAAGCTGTAGTTGCGAAAAGGTAGAGTGCTTTATGAATAGAATTCATGTTAGGCCTGGTGAACTATATTTGATAGAGCCAGGTTTGTTACACTCCATAGGAAAGGGAGTAATACTTTTAGAAATACAGCAGAATAGTGATATTACTTACAGAGTATACGATTATAATCGAGGAAGACAGCTTCATATTTCTGATGCCCTTAAGGTGATAGATTTTGATTTGAAAGCAAAAGCTATCAAAATAAATAAGAATGTAAGCTTTCAAAAGTGTGTAACTAGAGAAGGTTTTAATATAGATATATACGACATCGATGGTGAAATGTGTGAAACAAGTGATAAAGATAAATTTTACATTTATACCTGTGTTGAAGGTGAAGGTATAATACAGTATGAAGATGATGGAGTTCAGTGTGAGGAACACATTTCTAATTTAGAAAGTGTTTTAATTCCAGCTTATTTAGGAAATCATACTTTGCAAGGTAAAATGAAATTGATAAAGAGCTATGTGTAGACATAGCTCTTTAATATTTTATTAATTTTACAATATTCTAAATACGTGATAGATTATTAGTGGATGTAATTTATAAGTGCTATAGGGGGAAGACATATGTACAGTACTAAAAGAGTAGCAGAGTTAAAATCTCTAGGTTTTTTGCTTCAAAATGACAAGGAACATTTTGCAGTAAGATTTTTATCAAAAGCAGGAAATATGACATCAGAAGAAATGATTAATATTGCTCATATATCTAAGAAGTACGGAAGAGGGTATATGGGGTTCACAACTAGACTTTCAGTGGAAGTGCCATGGATTCATGGAGATGATGTAGATGCATTAATGGAAGAAGCAAAGGCTTTAGGATTAAAGCATGGAGGAACAGGAAAGAGATTAAGACCTTTAGTTGCATGTAAGGGAACTATATGTTTACATGGTAATATAGATACTCAAGGTTTATGTAATAAGCTTTCAGAAAAAGAATTTGGACAAGATACTCCACATAAAACTAAGATAGGTATTTCAGGATGTGCTAATAACTGTGCAAAAGCTAATTTAAATGATATAGGAATAATTGGTGTTACAGTTCCAGAATTTATCCTTGATAAGTGTGTAGGATGTGGAATGTGTGCCAAGAGCTGCAGACAAAAGGCATTAACAGTTGTTGATAGAAAAATAGTATTTGATAGATCAAAATGTGTAGACTGCGGTAACTGTGTTAGAGCATGTAAACCAGGAGCAGCTATTGCAAAAGAAAAGGGAGCTAGAATACATGTTGGTGGTAGGTTTGGTAGAGCACATAGATTTGGCACCGATTTAGGAAGAGTGTTTAAAGAGGAAGAATTATTTGATGCTGTAGAAAGCATTCTGACTTATTATAGAGAGAATGGGGAGCCTATGGAAAGAATCAGCTATGTTATGGATAGAGTTGGTGAGAAAGAAGTAATAGCGGATATGTTAGAATTGCTTTAATACATAGTTTTTGCATTCAAGGGAATAAGTATAATTTAAATTTTAAGGAATCACATCTAAAAGAACAGAAGATGTGGTTCTTATTTTACATATTTAAGGGTATAACGACTTCGCTGATGGTAATTTAAATATAATTAATCGTAAAACGGTATTTCAGAACAAGTATATAGTTAGCGTATAAAGTAATTATCATTCTTATAAGATAATTAAAAATATTAGGAAGATGTATACTTTTACAGATCTTGTGGACAAGTGTCCACAATTGTACTATTATAGTCTGGTAAACAAAAGTATCAAGGGGGGGACAAAACATGCTAGAACATATTATTAACACATTAATACCTATAGTTATTGAAATATTAGAATTAATGGGAACTACAGTAATTATAATTGCTGGAATCAAGGCTTTTTATCAGTTCCTTGTAAGTTTAATAAAACATGTGGAATATTCTATAAAAGTTGAGCTTGCACAAGCGCTAGCACTTGCACTTGAGTTCAAGTTAGGTGGAGAGATATTAAAGACTGTTATAGTAAGAAATCTTGACGAGATGTACATCTTAGCAGCCATTATTATACTAAGAGCAATTTTAACATTCGTTATTCACTGGGAAATTAAGAGTGAGCAACACTAGAATTTTAAGTTTATAGTATATTTAAACTGATTGATATATAGTTAGGTCAGTTTACCTATAATATAAGTATAGAGGTTACCTGATTAAACAGGTAACCTTTTTATTTTAAAATTAAGGAAGCAACTACCTACAAGACAAATGAAGGTAGAGGTGTTATAATATTTTGGTAAGTCAATTTATGACTTTTTATTTATTTGGATAGAATATAAGTAACTCCGCCTCTCTTTGGTCGGTGGAGTAAATTCCATTTAACCAAATTAAAGATGCACTATGTGGAAGTTCTGATGGCCAAATCAAAGATTTGGAGCATCACTTCTGGAGTGTTATTTAATGAAATATATAGATTATTTTTAAGAGGTGATATAAATGAGCGGTATTGCAGGAGAAGGTTGTGAAATATTAGTTCCCTTTAATGAACGAAAGCCTTTAGCGGATATAGAACGTAGTTTAGTAAAAGGATATAGAAAGAAAATATGGTCAAAATTCATTAAAGCTGTTAAAGACTACAAGCTTGTTGAAGAAGGCGACGTTATTGGTGTTGGAATTTCAGGAGGAAAGGATAGCCTAGTTCTAGCTAAGCTTTTCCAAGAACTTCAAAGACATGGTCAAATGAACTTTGAAGTTAAGTTTATTGCCATGGACCCAGGATACCATCCACAAATAAAAGAACTTTTAATAGATAACTGTAACTATCTAAATATACCTATTCACATATTTGAATCTCAGATTTTTGAAATAATCGATGAGATTGCACAGGATTATCCTTGTTATATGTGTGCAAGAATGAGAAGAGGAGCTCTTTATTCAGAGGCACAGAGATTAGGATGTAATAAGTTGGCTTTAGGACATCACTTTAATGATGTTATTGAAACAACGATGCTAAATGTACTTTATGGAGGAAACTTTAAGACTATGTTACCAAAGCTTAAATCTTCAAACTTTGAAGGCTTAGAGCTTATAAGACCTCTTTACTATGTTGAGGAAACTTACATTGAAAGGTTCATACAAAATGCAGGAATATGGCCACTTAACTGTGCATGCATGGTTGCGGCTAAGAAAATTGGTAATAAGAGACATGAAATAAAACACATGATTGCTGAAATGAAAAAGACCTTTAATGATGTTGATAAATCTATCTTTAGAGCAGCAGAAAATGTAAATATGGATGCAATTCTAGGATGGCAGAAGGATGGAGAAAAACATTCTTTCTTAGATGAATATCACGACGAATTTTAATAAAAATAAAAAAACTCCAATCAGGATTTTATCTTGATTGGAATTTTTTTTATGGATGCTTATGGAGTTGAGAGATGATTAACTCAAAGATCCAAATGATTTACGGGTAATCTATTTCAATTTAATTACTAATATTATAGAATTAATTAGTAAGAGTATAAATTGGAAATAATTAATATGGGGGATAAAGGATGAAACTAATCTTAGAAAATATAGAGAAAGCTTTTGAAAAGAAGCAAGTATTAAAAGGTGCAGCATTTGAATTTGAAAAGGGGAAGATTTATGGGCTTCTAGGAAGAAATGGAGCTGGAAAGACAACTTTATTTAACTGCATAAGTGGAGAGTTAAAGGCAGATAAGGGAAATATCAAGCTTCAAGAGGAGGATAACATCGCAGAAGCTTTAGATTACTCTAAAATTGGATTTGTTTTTGCTGATCCAGTATTACCAGAGTTTCTAACAGGCTATGAGTTTTTAAAGTTTTTTATTGATATAAATAAAGATAAAATTAAAGAATTAAAGTCTATAGAGGAGTACTTTAATATCATTAAAATAGACGAAGAGGATAGATTTCGTCTTATCAAGGGCTATTCTCATGGTATGAAAAACAAGCTTCAAATGTTATGTTTTTTAATAACAAGACCACCAGTTATTTTGCTGGATGAGCCATTAAGTTCCTTTGATGTCGTTGTAGCCCTTGAAATAAAGAATCTTTTAAAAGAGATAAAAAAAGATCACATAATTATTTTTTCAACTCATATTTTACAATTGGCAACGGACTTGTGCGATGAAATAGTGGTACTCAACAATGGCGTTTTAGAAGATGTACCAGCTGAGGTTTTACACAGTGAAGGGTTTGAGAAGAATATAATTGAAATTTTAAAGGAGGAGCAACATGCTTAAGGCTTTTATTAATACATATAAAGTAGCCTTTGCAGAAAGGTCTAATGGGTTTATTTATTATTTAAAAAAGCTTCCTCTAATAGGAAAGAAAATTTCAGAAGGGCTTTATAGGGCAACGGAAGTTAAGTTGATTTTAGGGTTTGTTGCAACAGCTTTTGCATTTATATTTGGGTTTTTAGGTAAAGCCATATATCTAGGCTTGATGATAATGTTGCCAGCAGTATTAATTTCAGGTGAATCAGGTAATGTGATTGAAACAGCATTGCATATCTTCTTCTTTTTAAGCTTCATACTTGGGCCTATTGTTAATGCATTAATAACAGATAATCAGATGGAAGCTTATAAAATGATTAGCTTAATGAGAGTAGAGGCGGGTAACTACTTTAAAAGTAAATTAATTTATAAAAGAATCATAAACTTCATTCATTTTTTACCTATAATGATGTTTGTCTTTTCACCTTTAAAAGGTTTTATCTTAACGGTAGGGTTTATAGCTTTTAAATTTATTGGTGAAGCTCTTCAAATATTTATATATGAAAGAACAAATATTATACTTAATATGAAGGTATGGTTTACTTTAACTATTATGGGTGTATGTTTAGCTTTAGCTTATTTACTACCTATATTGGGATTTACGCTAAAAGTATCTTCATTTCTATTTAGTATATGGGGAATTATAATTATTTTACTAATGTCAGCGTTAAGTTTAATTTATATAATGCAATATAAACTTTATAAAGAGATGTACAAGGAAACCTTAGCTAAAATTTCAAGTTTTGATAAAGATGCAGTTATGGCAGAAGCAACATTTTCAGATGTAAAAATCAACGAGAAGAAGCTTAGTGAAAAAGAGTTAAATAGTGATAAATTTAAAAATAAAGATGGATATGAATATCTAAATGCTATATTTTTTATGAGGCATAGAAAGCTATTAACTGTTGCAACTAAAAAGAGAACAGCGATAATTCTTATTATAGGTGCAATTTTAATAGCAGTAACAATATTTATACCAGACATAAATCAAGATCTTATAAGCGCATTACAAAAGAGTGGGGCTCTCTGGGTGTTTATCATGTACATGCTTTCAACCAGTGAAAGAGTTTGTAAGGCCATGTTTTTTAACTGCGATGTGAGTCTGCTTAGATATGGATATTATAGAGAAGGTCATGTTATATTATCAAATTTTAAAGCAAGGCTAAAGAGGATACTCGCTTTAAATTTAATTCCTGCAGTAGCTATTTGTATCTGCATAACAGCCGTTATTATTTCAGCAGGTGGAATAAAGGTAGTAAGCAGTATGATACCTATATTTATAAGTATTATTTGTTTATCCTGCTTTTTTTCCATTCATCATTTATTCCTTTACTATGTAATTCAACCATATACAGCACAGATGACTGTTAAAAGTCCCTTATTCACCATAATAAATATGGTTGTTTATTTTGTGGCATATATGTGTATTAACTTTGATGGTTCAAATTATGTGTTTAGTATTGGAGTCATATTAGTGACTTTAATATATAGTTCAATAGCTTTAGGGGTTACCTATAGGGTGGCTCCAAAGACCTTTAAGTTACGATAGGTTCATTACAACAGTAATAAGAGAGTTCTGTATTCGAACATGAAAAACTCCAACCAGGATTTTATCTTGATTGGAGTTTTTTATGTGATCATAGTATGTTCAATAACTTGGTGAATAATACAGGATTGTTTTATTTTTCTATTATAATAACATCAGGAAAATACATATTAGTAGCTTCTATAAATTCATCAGATTTATAATGTCTATTTTTACCAATTAACTGCCCGTCGTCATATGTCATATTTAGGCTTGCAGGATCATAGGTTTCAAAATATAATTGCTCATCAACTATTTTATATCCTTTTGCTATGACATAGTGGGATATACTACGACTAGGGTCTATTGATGAAAAATATGAACCAACTCGCTCTTTATTGTTTGGATTATATTCTATATATTTAAAGTCTAGTCCAACGATAACTATATTTCCTTTGTCAATTTCATCTATTAAGCTGTCTTGGTTAACATCGGGTAACACTTTACATCTTACATTGTAATTCTCTAACCATGTTAATAGTTCATAAGTACCAACACCTATATACATGTTTTCATCTGGAATATATTTATTCACTATATCTTCAACGGTAAGAATTGACTCTTCATCTTGCCATTTAGCGGCCATTTCAATTACAGAAGGACCGCAATTTTTTTCTGCATTTCTACCGGTTGCAAATTGATCAACGTACCACTCATAACTTTTATCATTACTAACTGATTTAGTTACTTTTGTACCCATGCCCCATGATGAATCTAAATCTTTATATTTAGGTTTAGAGCAATATCTATAAATAAATGGACTTAGTATTAATATTAATACTATACAGATTAAAATGATTATGTTTCTTTTTTTATTCATTATAAATCTCCTTATATAAAAAAACTCTACTATTTATTCTAAATTAGGCAATTTGCCATTAATATGGGAAATTTCTTTGATAGTTTATTTAATAGCGCCTAGATTTATTATAGTCGAAAACGTCAGGGGGTCTCACTACAGTTTTGATTGCCAAGTAAGAAACGGCTAAAGTTGAAATATATGAAATTAAATTAGATATAATAAAAGGTGCGGCAATAATCATAGGAATAATATATGCAATAATCTCTTTTTTAGAAAATACATGTATTTCATTATAAATAGGTATTGGAATTTTATTATACTCTATTTTAGTTGTCTGATTTAAAAATAAAAATATTACGCTTAAACCAATACTAGAATAATATATTATGTTAATAAGAGTAATATTATCAAACTTTACATAAGTGACTACTAAGGCAACTATAATATACAAGTAAATGCTAATTATAAACCTAAGCGTTGCTTTCTTACGTTTTTTAGTATAGCCTTCTGGTAAATTTTCATGTGATATCATATTTATACCTCCTTTTTAGATAACAGATATTAAGGATTAAAATATAATTAGATAATATGAGTTTATACATGCTGATTTAATGTAAAAATATGTAATAAAATACTTAATATGTATAATACACCACTTTAGCTAAAAAATCAATTAATTTTATATAAAAATTAAAATAAACCTATCCTGAGTTATTCATAGTTGGACTTACATTGAAGGTATCTTCAAGTCTAGTTATTTAGAGCGTCATCATTATTCTGATAATGGCAAATATAAATTAAGATAATTTAAAGGGATATCTTCATCATTTAAAACCTGATAAAGATATCCCTTTATTTCTGCTTTAATTTTCCTACAGGAGCTAGATAGACAGTAAATTCTTCATGTCCATCAATATCAAGAAGTTTATCCATTGAAACTTGGTCGTAGGCAGCAACGCCGCAGGTTCCACAGTTTACAGCACCGCAGGCAATATAAAGATTCTGGCACACATGACCAGCGTCTAATAGCATTACCTTGTGTGCGGCATCTAGATATCTCCATTCGCCACGATATGGGGTACAGGTCCAGATGAATACCACAGCGCTATTACTTAGGAAACTTTGCTCTAGGGCTACCATAGCAACTTCCTTAGAAAAGTCACCTTCTTTCAAGAGAATAAGGCTATGGGATAAAGCTAGATATCTATAGATACCTTTTTTCAAGTCGGCTATGTTATTAATTATTAGATAGGTTTCAAATGGGTGTCTAGCACCTACAGAGGGGACGGTCCTAAGGGTTGCATAATTATTAGATGTTACCCTTTTTACACCTTGAGAGCACCATAAAAGGAATGACAGTTCTTGTAGTGATAAGTTTTTTTCAGAATAAGAGCGCCAGCTTTGGCGATTATTTATTATGTCTAGGATATTGGAGGCTTGAAGAATATCTTTAGTAACTTCAGGAAGCTGAATTTGGTTTAAGTTATTGTCATAAGGCTTTTCAAGGGGGGGGTGAGGAAGTTTTTTCTCTTGGTCAGATAATTCATAGGCATCAGAGTCATCATTCAAATTAAAGGATGATTTCATAAAATTTCTTAAATCATTTAGTTTGTTCATTAAAATCCCTCCTAAATATTTAGATATGCATACTTATATTAAATATTGTAACATTATTACATATGAAGTAATATAAGTTAGTGAAAAGGTTTATTCCTGGATAGAAGAAATAATTAAAAGTGAAGTCTATTAAATGAATATGAAAAGGTGATTTAATACATAATCAATAGATACATGGAGGTGACTAAATGGCAGTCAATGAGAAAGAAACAAGATATGAATTAGGAAAATTTCATGACACAAAGATGTGGGTTGAGAAAGAACTTATTAGAATTAAGAAAAAATGTGAAGAGTACGAGACTAAGGTTGCTAACTTAAAGAAATCTTCAGGAGGTACTTATAGTACAGAGCTTTTATTAGCGCAAAATGTGCAGGCTTTTGCCGAGAAGGATTTACATAAGTATAGTGAAGGAAGAGAAAATCCATACTTTGCTAGGATTGACTTTAAGGAAAAGTTAAGAGATATTGAAAGTTTTTATATAGGAAAGTTTGGATTAATTGATGAAGCTGAAAACGAAGAAGTTGTTATTGACTGGAGGGCACCCCTTGCTAATTTATATTACAGTGGTACTTTTGGACCAGCCTCTTATAGGGCGCCAATTGGTGAAATCAGCGGGGAACTTTTATTAAAAAGAAAGTTCCAAGTTAAGGATGGAAAAATAGTAAATATCTTTGATGAAGGAGTTAATGAGCTTATTGTACCAACTTCAGAGGATGGAGGAGAGTTAGTAGATGAATTCCTTAAGCTGAATCTAGAAGAAAACATGAGTAGAAAGTTAAAGGATGTAGTAACCACAATCCAGCGGGAACAAAATGATATTATTAGGGCTTTTAAAAATAAGCCTATAATTATTCAAGGGTCTGCAGGATCAGGAAAAACTACAGTAGCTTTACATAGATTGGCCTATTTAGTTTATACCTATGGAGATGAGATGAATAACAGAAATATCTTAGTGGTTGCACCAAATGAGTTATTTCTTGATTATATATCGGATATACTTCCAAACCTAGGGGTAAGTAACGTAAAACAGGTTACCTTTGAAAATCTATGCCAAGAAATAACAAAGGTTAAAATGAAAATAATAACTAAGGATAAAAAGCTATCTGAAATAATAGAAAGCGATGATGTGGAAAGAATAAAGTATATGACTACATCAAGTAAGATAAAGGGAACAATAACTTATAAGACCATCCTTGATAGACTTATAAGAAACTTAGAGCGCGAAAATATAGATGTAGAGGATATTAAAATTGAAGGATTTACTCTATATTCGGCTAAGGACATAAGACGGCTTTATATAAAGGATTTAGTAAAGCTTCCGATAAATAAAAGAAAGGATGAAATTCAAAAGTACTTTAAAGGAAAATTAAAAAGCAGGTTAGAAAAATTCAAAGAAGAAATAGAGAATGAGTATTTCTTTAAAATAAAGGATATAAAAAGTAAAACTGACCTTTCAGAGGAAGAGCAACGAAAAGAGATAATTAAGACTTATGATGAGAGGGATGAGCTTATAAAGCAACTGAAGCCTAAGGCCCTTAAGGTTTTAAATTCATTCTTTAAGGAATGGAAGAGCATAAATCCCTTAGAAGGGTATGTAAGACTATTTAATGATGAAGAAATCTTTGTAAGGGCTACGGATAATTGTATTCCAAAGAAGCTAGCTGATTACATGAGAGATGAAATAAATTGGAATTTAGAAAAGAAAGTAATAGATTCAGATGATTTAACAGCCATCACATACTTGGATATAGTATTAAATGGATTAAGTACGGAAGGGTACATTCATACTGTAATTGATGAAGCACAGGATTATAGCTTTTTGCAGATGGTTATCTTAAAGGAAATATCTAAAAACAATTCTATGACTATAGTTGGAGATATAGGCCAAGGAATCTATAGTTATAAGGGCATAAATTCATGGGAAACCTTAATTTCAAAGGTGTTTAATGATGAGGCTAATTATATTACATTGACTCAAAGCTATAGATCTACTGTTGAAATAATTGAATTTGTAAATATAGTTTTAGAAAAGCAACAGCTTAATGTTAAGCCTGCAATGCCAATTTTAAGGCATGGTATGATACCTAAGGTAATTGAAGTGGAGGATAGCACAGAAATAAAGGTTATTGATTCTTTAGTTGAAGAAATTCACGGTGCAAATAAAAAGACTATAGCTATAGTCTGTAAGGATTTTGAACAGTGTAGGAGCCTTTATAAGATTATTAGTAAAAAGTCAGCCTTTAAATGGGATTTAGTAGGTGAAGAACAAGATAATATGAATATAGTAAACCTAGTAATTCCAAGTTATATGACTAAGGGGTTAGAGTTTGATGCAGTTATCATTTATGACTGTGACAGCTCAAATTACAAGGATAATGACTTAGATAAAAAATTACTATATGTGGCACTGACGAGAGCACTTCACATGGAGTATATTTTATATAAAGGAGAAATAACTCCTCTTCTCCAATAGGAGAGGACAATGCTGAATTTTGAAAACACATAGAAAAAACCTACGAATTATGGTATATTTAAGGTTAGTATAGTTGAAAATAATGCTGATTAAATTATGACTAATTTTAAGGCTGCATTATGTATGATATAAATTAATTTAAACACATTTTAATAGAAGCGAAGGAAGTGAATATTATGGGAGAGAACGTAGGAAATACATCTTCTAACTTTATTAAAAGAATAGTGGTGGATGACTTACAGAGCGGCAAGCATGATAGTATAATTACACGTTTCCCACCAGAGCCAAATGGTTATTTACATATAGGACATGCAAAATCAATAGTTTTAAACTTTGAGTTAGCAGATGAATTTAAAGGAATTACAAATTTAAGATTTGATGATACAAATCCAACAAAAGAGGATACTGAATATGTTGAATCAATAAAAGAAGATATCAAGTGGCTTGGTTTTGACTGGGATAACTTATATTTCGCATCAGATTATTTTGAAGAAATGTATGATAGAGCGGTTCTTCTTATTAAAAAAGGGTTAGCTTTTGTGTGTGATTTAACACCAGAAGAAATGAGAGAGTACAGAGGAAGCCTTAAAGAACCAGGAAAAGAAAGCCCATATAGAAACAGAAGTGTAGAAGAAAACTTAGACTTATTCGATAGGATGAGAAAAGGTGAATTCAAGGATGGAGAAAAGGTTCTAAGAGCAAAAATAGACATGACTTCTCCTAATATAAATATGAGAGATCCTATAATTTATAGAATATCTCATACAACACACCATAATACAGGTGATAAGTGGTGTGTATACCCAATGTATGACTTTGCGCACCCAATAGAGGATGCTATAGAAGGAATAACTCACTCTATATGTACTTTAGAGTTTGAAGATCACAGACCACTTTATGACTGGGTTGTAGAAAACTGTGAAATGAAAGAAACTCCAAGACAGATAGAGTTTGCTAGACTTAACATTACGAATACTGTAATGAGTAAAAGAAAGCTTAAAGCTCTTGTTGATGAAGGTATAGTTGATGGATGGGATGACCCAAGAATGCCTACTATAGCTGGTCTTAGAAGAAGAGGATATACTCCAGAAGCTATCCGTAATTTCTGTAGAGAAATTGGGGTTGCTAAAAGTGATAGCACTGTAGATGAGCAAATGCTTGAGTACTTCATCAGAGAGGACTTAAGTGCTAAGACTCCAAGAACTATGGCGGTATTAAAACCATTAAAGGTAGTTATAACAAACTATCCAGAAGGACAGGTTGAATTGCTTGACCTTGAGAACAATCAGGATGATCCATCAATGGGTACTAGACAAGTTCCATTCTCAAGGGAGATTTATATAGAAGAAGAAGACTTCATGGAAGAACCACCGAAGAAATATTTCAGATTATTCCCAGGAAATGAAGTTAGACTTAAAGGTGCTTACTTCATTAAGTGTAATGACTTTATTAAAGATGAGAATGGTAAAGTTGTTGAAATTCACTGTACTTACGATCCAGAAACTAAGAGTGGTACAGGATTCACTGGAAGAAAAGTTAAGGGAACAATTCACTGGGTTGATGCTACAAATTCAATGCCAGCAGAATTCAGACTATATGAGCCTTTAATAAGGGATGAAGAGATTGATGAAAGCAAGACATTCTTAGAGTGCATAAATCCAAACTCTTTAGAAGTTCTTGAGGGATATGTTGAAGCAAATATGAAAAATGTTAAACCAGGAGAGGCATTTCAATTCTTCAGACATGGATATTTCAACGTAGATACAAAATACTCTACAGAAGAGAAGCCAGTTTTCAACAGAATAGTTTCATTAAAAAGCTCATTTAAAATAGTATAATTGAAAGTTGAAGATAAAAAGTGTTCATTCCATGTGAAATGAACACTTTTTTATTTTATAAATTTATATCAGAAAACTCTACTTTGATTTTATCGCTATTGTTAGCAAGCTTTGCATTAACGTGACAAAGGGCATCTGTAGTAGCTTTATCAAAATCTTTTACTGGAAGAGTAATTACAAATTCGGCACCTTTATTAAGTTCACTGTTAAGGGCGATAGTGCCATCAAGTAGCTCAGTTAAAGACTTAACCAAAGACAGCCCGATTCCGCTTCCAGGAGAACTGCTAGAACTTGTGTTAGAAGCTTGGATGAATCTATTAAAAATAAGAGACTGATCTTCTTTAGAAATACCAACACCTGTGTCTCTTACGGAAATTGAAATAGCATGGGCTTCGCAATTAAGTGTTACATATACATTGCCTCCACTAGGAGTAAACTTAATTGAATTTGAAAGCAGATTTAGAATTATTCTATCCAATTTTTCAATATCTACTGGCATGAAAAATTCTTCTTCATTAGTATCAAAAACAATATTAATATTTTTAGCTTCTGCATATTCTACTACAGACAAGGTAATGTCTTCAACGATATCAACTACATTTTTCATCTCAAATTCAGTGTGATAAAAGCCAGAATCGAGCTTTGAAATATCTATTAAATTATTTATAAGTTTTAATAATCTAAGGCCATTTCTTCTAATATAGGATAGCTTTAAGGCATCTTTCTCTTCCGTAAATATAATTTTTCCATTTTCTTTATAGAGATCTAAAAGCTGCAGACTAGATAGCATTACATTTAATAGGGTTCTTATTTCATGTGAAAAATTAGCTATAAACTCTGTTTTCATTTTATCATTTACAACGACCTCATCATAACGGGCTTTGACTAATTTAGCTTTTTTTTCATTTTCATTTTTTTTAATTGCAAAAAACAGCATTAGAATTATTGAAATAATTATTGAAATAATTAGTAGTAGCACTATAGTTGCTGGAAATTTTTGATTAATCCAATTGTCATTAATATATAGAGAGCTTTTGGGTAAAGCTTTTTTGTTAATTCCACTGCGGACTACTTGTTCTACATCAAATATAAATTTATGATCTAAATCTATAATTGGAGAAACTGAATGCATAGAATCACCGTTTAAAATTCTAGTTGCAACTTCGTAAGTTAGCTTACCGTGGTTTTCTGGTGATGGTAAATATCCTCCGATGGCGCCTTTTCCAATATAAGAATAATTTAGCGTATATAACAGACCTGTATAGCAGGTTCTTAAAAGATTTATAGTATCAGATGGACTAATATTGGTATTTGAGGAGTTTTTGAAATTACCAACTAAGATTGAAGGAGAAACTTCATTCATAGAGCTTAAAGCGGAAGAAATATCTTCAATATATTTGCTTTTTATATAGTTAAATTTTACCTTTGAACTATAGTATGGTGCTAAATCTCGTATTAATTTTTCAGTTTGGTAAGAAGCTATTGTTTCATCTAAAATAATATTAATTTTTGTGGCTTCTGGAGATATATTAAGAATAGTGTCTATTAATAATCTTGGATTAGGAGACTCTAGTACACCGGTGAAAAAGTTAAAAGGATATCTGTGAAGTTTAGTAATATCATTTATTCCACAATAAACAATAGGTGTATTATATAAGGATGTATTATCATAGTATTTTGCAATAAATTCTGCAGATTCATCGTCAAGGCAAAGTATTAAGTTGAACTTTGTCTTTGCATATTTCATAAATAGAAATTCAGCTTCTTTATCCATATATGCTTCATCATTATCAAATGATGTTAGAGTTTCGGTATTTAGTCTTAGTGATGTGTCACGGGTAAATTGTTGCAATAGGTATTCTAATAATTTACCTTCCCAGATCATATTATCTGATTTAGAGGTTAAAATTAGAACTTCTTTATACTTTATGTCAAAGCTCAAAGGGGTTCTTGATGTAGTAGAAGCAAGGGCATTACTGTGTGTAAAAAATATTAAAATGACTGTTAAGTAAAATATGCATTTTAATTTTCCATAGGATAAATTAGGTAAGTAATGAATATCCATAATGTCCTCCTTCACTATTAGTTTTTTATAAGGTAAAACTAAAACTCTGAGTTTTCTATTTTAAATTGATTATCTCACTATATGTGATAATCAATTTCGTTTCAAAAGAATATACAAATATCGACAATATAATTATATTATAGCATTGAGGAAAAGTATAGAATATTTATGAATTTGAGATTGTTTTGTATATACTTTTTATAATATGAGAAGATATTAACTGATATAAGAAAATATTGGTGGTATAAACTATGAAATTATTTAAAAAGGCTATAAAAATTAGTACAGAGCAAAGAAATAATATTTTTAATAATATATACGAGCAAATTACATTTTGTGAAGTATTAGAGGATGTAGATTTTATAGATTTTAGTAATGGTAAATTTAAGAATTGTAACTTTGAAAATTTTAACTTTGATGGTCAGACCTTTCATAGGACTACTTTTGAAAGATGCAGCTTTAAAAATTGTAATTTTATAAACTGCAAGATTCAATTGAAGGGGAGTGTAAAGTTTTACTTTTGTGACTTTTATAAAGTTAATATAATGGATTGCAATTTAAAAAGTCTACATATAAAAGAAACAAATTTAATGCAAGTTACCTTTAAGAATACATGTATGTCTGGTTGCAATCTAACTGGAAATAGCTATGAATCTGTAACATTTGAAGAGAACTGCAATCTTATGGACGCAAAAATAGATGATAATTATAAGAAGTTTGATATTGGTTTTATTAATGAGAACTCCTATACAAGACTAAGTTATGGAACATATATTGGAAGGTTTAATTATAAAAAATTTATTGAATTAGAGGAAAACTTAGAAGATGAAAAAATGATAAATCTTAGTATAAGTAATACATATATGGACTTTGGTGCACAATTTCTAAGGAATAATATAAGTGGAAAATATGGAGTTTGTTTTTATGAAGGGAAAAGAGCCTTTCATAGAACCCTTAGTGGAAAAAGAAGAGCCTTATCGAGTATTTACGATATAGTGTGTGGTTATGGTGAAAAGCCTTCAAGAACATTTATGATTTCTTTAATATTAATAATGATTTTTAGTGTGTTATATATGTTTACAGGTTTAAAGACTTTCAGTAGTGAAGTAATAAGTATAAAAGTTATCAGAAGCAGTTTAGGTAATAGCGGGTTTATCAAATTGTTAATTTACTCTGTATACTTCAGTACAGTAACCTTTGCCACTGTTGGGTATGGTGATATTATGGTGGGTAATTCAGCTGGAATGGTTGTTTCCATACTTGAAATTATTATAGGTGTTTTTATGGTAGGGGTATGGACATCTACTTTAGTAAGGAAAATGACTAGATAAAAGGACCACCGCATTTTAGAGAATGCAGTGGTCTTATTTTTAAATAAAGCCTTCTATAGTTTTAGCTCGATTATATGACTTTTCAACGATTTCTTTTGGGTAACCAATGTAATCTAAAAGTTTAATAGCGTTTCTAGTTTGTGATACACCCTTTTTTAGCTTGTAATCAAAGGATAAACCATCCTTATTGTCAACAGCTTCACTGAAGAAGTAGAAATCATAACTTTCTTTCAGGATATCAGCTAGTTCTCTATCGTGGGTAGCAACAATAGAGATTGCCCCATTTGAGTTAATATGGCTTAGAATTTCAGCTGAGGCTGCAATTCTTTCAACGGGATTTGTTCCTCTAAAAATTTCATCAATGGCAGAGAAAACAGGTATAGGCTTTTCGGTTGCCTTAATTATACGAAGAATTGATTCTGCTTCAGAAAGGTAGTAACTTTTTCCTTGTTCTACATCATCCTTTGGACTTATTGATGTAACCACATTAAAGAAACAGCATTCATAGCTCTTAGCAAGAACAAAATTAAAGGTCTGAGCAAGTACAATATTAATTCCTAACATTCTTAGGAAGGTTGATTTACCAGACATATTTGTCCCAGTAAGGATAATGCCATGCTTATCTATAGTTATTGAGTTTGCAACAGGATCTTCAACTAAAGGATGGATACCTTCTTTTATATTTAAAGCTATATCCTTAGAGAATTTTGGTTTAGTACAAGAATTTTTTACGGATAATTTATAGCTTGAAATTGAAATAAAAGCTTCAATTTCTCCTACTAGATAATATAAATCTAGAATCATATCTTTTTTATTTTTTAGTTCACCACTTAGTTTGTAATAGGCTGCTTCCTCTAAAAGTAAAGGTACTGATATTAATTCAAATATACCGTCGAAGTTATAGCTTAAGCCAAAGATTCGGGTGTTTTTATCAATTAAGTGAATGTCAGATAGTATTTTTTTTATAGCATCTTGATACTCTTTTAATTCATCAACTTTAAAATGTTGAATTTTTTTAGCTACTACAATTAACTTTCTAAGATAAAGGAGCCCTTTATCCTTAACATTTTTTCCTTCAAACATATTAATAGAACCATTTATCCAAAGCATAATGAAAAAAGATAAGATAAAAGCTGGTTGTCTATAAATTAGTGTCAAAATTATTGTAAGAGGTAAAATTATTTTCCCGAGAAGGGTGTATAAGTAATATTTAAGCTTATTAATTTTTAAATAATCTTCAAGCATATCTATGAAAGTGTTTTTATTATCAAAGCCCATATTGAAGTAAAGAAGTTGAAGTTTAGCTCTGATTTCTTCATTTTTACAAAAGAAATCAATTAATTTTTCACGGCTGTTCAACTGATTTTCGTCAATAATTAGATTACGAAGTAAGGCATAAAGAGACGATTCCCCTGCTGTAGTATAGGTTTTATCAATTTTTTTATATACACTAGCTAAATCTAGATCTGAAAAGCTTTGATTATCAAGGGTATATTCAGATTTAGGCCTTGAATCATATATTCTTCTTATATTCTTAAAGTTAATTTCTCGGGTTTTTTCTCTGCGATAATCATCTTTTATTAGTCGTATTTTTCCTGCATCAAATAAAGAAAAGCTCATTTTATTACTCCTTTTAAATAATATCTTTAAGTATGATGATAACATAAAATGGAGAGAAGTAACATTGTTAGTATAGTAGGCAATAAATTCAATAGGAGTATATAAAGAATTATGTTATAATATAGCTTAACTACTTAAAAGATTTATTAAGAAAGAATATATAGTATTTTTTGAGGATGGAGGTGATTTAAGTGAGCAAACTAAAAGGGCTGGAAAGGTTTGAAAGAGACTCAAAACATAGGTATTTTATTGTTACGGGAAGAGTAGATATGGGAAAAACTACATCTGCCTTAACTAGAGCAGTATTTTTACAAGACAACTTTTGTATAAGGGATGATGAAAATGTACTTATAATATCAAAAGAAGATTTGAGTGATGTGCTAGAAGAGGTTCAAGAGGATAGTGGAAGAGTAAGTACTTTATTTTCTTTTATCAACTCAAGTTCAATTGAGATTTTATCAAAGAAAAAACTTATAAATAACTGTTTTAATGAACTTCAGAATTCATTAGAGGTAGGATATAGACTTTGTGATAATGAAGTAGCAAAAGGACTAGTGTTAGAAGGAATAAACCATTTAAGAGCTACTGTTAAAAAGTTAGATAAAACTATAATTACAAATAATATAGATTTCTTATTCGATGAAGTTATGTATATCAAAGAGATGGGTATTAATTCATTAAAGGAATATCAGCAGTTTAATAGAAAGAAGAGAGGCAGAACCATACGAAAGAACTCAAGGGCTAGAGAACATATTTATGCTCTATATGAATGGTATTGTCAGTGTATAGCTGAAAGTAATCTCATAGATGAAGTAGATGAGTTAAACTTAGTATATGATAACTTCGAATATATAATAAAAAATCGTTATGCTCATATTATCATTGATAATGTGGAGGAATTAACGGTTAAAGAAGTTGGATTTATTAGAAAGCTTCTTAAAAATGTTGATTATAGCAACTTTGTTTTAGTAAGAAATTCTCATGTCGAGTTAGAAAAGCCATGGGTAGAGCATTTTACTAAGAATAAAAGCACAGCTGATTTTGATAAAGAAAAGTATAAGATTATTAACTGTAATATTTTAAATAAAACAGATAAAAAGGTTAAAGCTGAAGAGGTTAAAGCTGAAATTGTTGAGTCAGATACAAGGGGAAAAGAGCTTATGGTTGAAGAGAAGAAGAACAACAAGTTCATTGAACTTTATAAGTATATAGATTTTAAACATAATGTATCTCATGATTTTGCTATTGATACAAGCAGCTATGATGAGCTTATATTAAACCCCGATACAACTAGTGAAATCATTGGGGAAAAGGAAATAAATAAGGTCCCAGTATTTAATGAGATTGCTGCTGGACAACCTATTTTAATCAATGATGAAATTGAGGGTGAATTTAATATACCTGTTTATTGGCTAAAGGGAGTGGCTCAGCCTTTTATTTTAAAGATAAAGGGAGATAGTATGATAAATGTTAATATCGAAGATGGGGATTATGTAGTTATTAACAAGCAGACTATGGCAAATCATAACGAAATTGTAGCAGTAAGTATTGAGGGTGAGGCAACTTTAAAAAGACTTTGGATCAAGGGCAGAAAAGCTGTGCTTATGCCGGAAAATGACAAGTACTCACCGATTGAGATAACAGAAGATAATGCATACATCATAGGTAAGGCAGTAGGATTAATAAAAGCAGTTAACTAAAGCTAATTTAAATTTGAAAGTTATAATTTTAAGTCAATTAAGTAATACATAATATAAATTGAAAAAAATTATATAGGAAACTCATTCTCACATACATTTGAATGAGTAAATTCGCGTTAGTAAAATCTAAGATTTAGACGCTTATTTAAGGGGGATTAGTTAAGATGTTAAATGGGGTAAAGTTAAATTTAGAAGCTGTAGAAGCAATGCTTTATTACTGGCAGGCTGCTGTAGAGAAAGATAATGTATCAGAAAAGTTTTTCTATGATGTAGCAGAGATGCCAGGTTTGAAGGCTGCCTATGATGATGAATTTAATGAAGAATCAGTAAGAAGGGCATTAAGTGCTATTAAAAACAGAGAGCGTTTTGATGGAACAAAGAAAGAGAAGAAATTTTGGAATAATAACATGTGGATGATGGAAGACTTAGAGTTTACTCATGCCATGGCAGCTCCATTAAAAAAGCTGAATTTAGATAGCATTGTAGATGATCTTAAACAAGTAGAAAACAAGAATAATATAGAAGAGATAGAGGTAATATTCTCTCCATTACACTCAGATGAGTATATTATTTTCGAAAATAAGTTTGTGATAAATTTCTTTAGAATCCAAATAGACCTTAATGGATTAGAGGAAGAAGCTACAATTAATGGTGTGAATTTGAAAGAATATATTAAGGAAAAGTCAATAGAGTTACTACAAAGTTAAAATCAGATAACAGTATATTTTGAGGATATACTGTTATTTTTTTATAACATTATGCTTGTCTTCCACTTTTAATAAGAGAATAGGTGTAGTATTATAAGTAAGAGAGATAATATTAATTTATCTAAAAACTATGTAGTGTGGTGTTATAAAGAATGGACATAAATCAATTGAGTATAGGATTCTTCGATTCTGGCATTGGTGGAATCAGCGTCTTAAGGGAAGCCGTAGCTTTAATGCCAAATGAAAACTATATATACATAGGTGATTCTATGAATGCGCCTTATGGAACTAGAACTCCAGAGGAAGTTAGAAACTTATCATTTAATGTTATAGATAAGCTTATATCATTGGGGGTTAAGGCTGTGGTTGTAGCATGTAATACGGCAACTAGTGTCGCTATTGATGAATTAAGGGAAAAATATGAATCACAGTTACCTATAATAGGAATTGAGCCAGCACTTAAGCCAGCAGTAGAAAACTACGGAGATGGCGTTGTAGTAATAATGGCTACACCAATGACATTATCAGAGAATAAGTTCAGTAAACTAAGAGAAAGATATAGTGAGACTGCGGAGATAGTTCCTATGCCATGTGACGGTTTAGTTGAAATTATTGAGAGCGGCATCACAAGTGGACCAATAGTAGAAGACTATTTACAGAATAAGTTTGAGTCCCTTGATAAAAATAAAGTATCTGCAGTTGTACTTGGATGTACTCATTACCCATTTATAAAGGATGCTTTAGTCAATGTAATAAATGAAGATATAGCCATTGTTGATGGAAGTCATGGAACGGTAAAGCAGCTTAAGAGGATGCTAGAGCAAAGGGATTTACTGAATAAAAGTAATGAAAAGGGGACAGTTACAATTCTTAATTCGAAAGAAGAGAGATTAGTAAAATTATCCTATGACCTTTTATATGGGGAGACGGATATACATAAATAAAATTAATAAGAGAAAAGAGGAAGATATATGAATCCAATAGTTACATTTAAAATGGCAAATGGAAAAGTTATGAAGGCAGAGTTATACCCAGAGATAGCTCCAAATACAGTAAATAACTTCATAAGTTTAGTTAATAAAGGGTATTACAACGGACTAATATTCCACAGAGTAATACCAGGCTTCATGATTCAAGGTGGATGTCCAAATGGAACAGGAATGGGTGGTCCTGGATATTCAATTAAGGGTGAGTTTGGAATTAATGGTTTTAACAACCCTTTAAAACATACAACTGGAGTTTTATCAATGGCTAGAGCTTATGATCCAAACTCAGCTGGTTCTCAATTCTTTATAATGGTTGAGGATGCTCCACATCTTGACAGACAATATGCTGCATTTGGGAAGCTAATAGAAGGTGAAGATGTTGCTAAGGAAATAGTTAGTGTTAAAACAGATAGATCTGACAGACCATACGAGGACCAAGTTATGGAATTAGTTACAGTTGATACTTTTGGTGTTAACTACAACGAACCAGAAAGATTATAATTAGGTGACTTATATGATGAGGGGGATTTTTAAGGAAAGATTAATTTTAGCCTATGGACTAACTCAAGAAGAGCTAGATAAGCTTAACTTAAAATTTAGCACAGTCTGTAAAGAACCTGTGCTTGTAATAACTTCAGATATGGGTAATTGTACATTAGAGCAGATATTAAATGGTCTGAAACTTAAGGTAAGTGTAAAAATGCTTCCAAATGAAAAGGTGATAATATTTAATGGATTTCAAGGAGTTTATCTTCAAAATGGTGTTAAAAAGGTAAGAGAAGTGTTAGGTTCAGAGCCGATACTTGCTTCAACCACACCTAATTCAGTAAAAATGTCATTATATGAGCTTATTGATCATTTGATACAAGAGAGAGCTTTATACAAAAATAAATAAAATTAGTAGAGGACTCCTTCGAATGAATATGAGAAGGGGTTCTCTATTAATTTAAAATGTGGGGAGGATAATTTTTCATGAGTACAGTTGGTGAAAGAATTAAAATAGCAAGAAATAGTAAAGGAATGACTCAGAAACAGCTTGCTAAGAAACTTGGAGTTTCAGAAGGATATATAAACGAAGTTGAGGCAGGAAGAAAAGTTGTCGAGGAGAAATTTATTGAAAGAGTTGGCAAAGTTCTTGGTGGAGATTTAGCTGAGATGACGACTTTATTTGATAACATAGCCTATGAAGAAAGAAAAGCAGCTGAAAATGCTCCAACTGGCTATGCTAAAGTAAAAGCTAATAAGGTTAAAGAGACAATCAATGATGTTTGGAATGATGCTTTTGGTTCGGTTTTAAAATCTGTAAGCATTTATAATTATGATTTAAACAAACCAATAGGAAAAAAGGAGCTTCCGGTTATATCAAATAAGGTTGAAGGCTATGCACAAGACAAGGTTTTATATCTTAAAATTGAGAATGACGATTTATTAGGGTTTAGAATTTGCCAAGGAGACTTAGCTTTTGCAAATTTAACTTCAGAAATAGAAAATAATAAGATATATCTTATTGATATAAATGGAGAGAGAGTTATAAGACAGCTTAAGAAATTAGACAGTAACAAAGTTCTTATAATAAGTAACAAAAATATGGTTCGTACTGAAACTGCTCATCCAAAAGATATAAAGATTATTGCTAAAATTAATAGACTTGAAATAGAATTATAAGTGAGAGTCTAAATCTTTGATTTAGTTACTCGAACTTACTCCTTTGAATGAATATGAAAAGGAGTTTCCTAAAAAAGACTATGAGAGATTTAAAACAAATCTCTCATAGTCTTTTTTATTAGTTAAGTCTTTTAATATTTAATCATATATATATAAGTATAGAGGAGTTGGAGGTGTTTAATTGGAAACTACAGGTGGAACTTTAAATTTATTAATGAATGTACCTAAAGAGTTAAGGGATAAAATTATAGGAACTTATAATTTTCAAGACCCAACGGGAAATGAGATAGAAGTAATTGTCTTATATGGGTCAACTCCAGAAGTATTAAGAACTCAGATTGAAGCTTTGGGTGGGATATTTGAAGATTTAGGGTATGGCTATGGAATTATTACTATTGCAGGAAATAGAATTAATGAGCTATTTGATATAAGGGGAATTAATTATATTGAGTTACCAAAGAATTTATATTTATCTTATGAACCTAGTAATAGAGCATCCTGTGTATTAGAAGCCAATTCAAGATATAACTTGTATGGAGAAGGCATCCTTGTAGGATTTATAGATTCAGGAATAGATTATTTAAATCCAGCATTTAGAACAGAAACAGGAGAAACTAGAATTGACTATATATATGATTTAACCGGTGGTAGAGTGATATATAATAAGGAACAAATAAATGAAGCAATTAAAAGTAATAATCCAAGGGACCTCGTTCCTCATGTAGATGAAGTTGGGCATGGTACTCATGTTGCTGGAATTGCCTGTGCTGGAGGAAATATTCCTAGGCTTTATTATGGCGTTGCTCCAAGGAGCTCTATAGCTATGGTAAAGATGGCTAGAGAATCTAAACGGGCTAATGGAAAAAGTACTCAATTAATGAGAGGAATAAAATTTTTAATTGATAAGGCATATGAGTTAAATAAGCCACTGGTAATTAATATAAGCTTTAGTACAAATGATGGGGCTCATGATGGACAGAGCTTGTTAGAGCAATACATTTCGGTTGTGGCAAAAAGTCAGAGAGTTACTATAGCAATAGCCGCAGGAAATGAAGGGGGACGCGCACATCATGCTGGAGGATCATTATCTGGAACACAGAAAATACAATTTAATGTTGGTGCTGAAGAGCGGGTATTAATTATTGAGCTATATAAGAGTTTTTTAAATCAAGATACTTTAAAGATAACATCACCTACAGGAAGGACTACAAATCCATTAAGGTTAGTTAATTTAGTGAATACAGGAGTTTTATTAAGGGATTCATACTTCGTATATAATACAGGGCCGACCCCTTTTAATATAAATGGAGAAATAATGATCATAATTTCAGGTGTTGGTAATAGTTTTATAACTAATGGTGTTTGGGCTTTGGAGTTAACTACAATAACTGATTACAGGGGAAGATATGATTTATGGCTTCCTATAGCTGAAGGATTAAATCCCGATACAAGATTTTTGAATCCAGATTCCAATAATACCCTTGGTATACCGGGAACAGTAGCAAATGTTGTTACTGTTGGTAGTTATAATTATGCTAATTACACTATATCTCCTTTTTCAGGCAGAGGCAATGCTATATTAATGCCTGTAAAACCGGATATAGTAGCACCAGGAGAAAATATTGAATCAACAACTCCAAGAGGTGGATTTGAACCAATGTCAGGCACTTCTATGGCAACACCTGCAGTTGCCGGAGGGTGTGCATTGTTAATGGAATTTGGAATAATTAAAGGAAATGACCCTTATTTATTTGGTGAAAGATTAAAGTATTTTTTACTAAAAGGAGCAAATAGAACAAGAGTTGACGTTGATTATCCTGATAATATCTGGGGCTATGGTACTCTTTGTGTAGAGAAGGCTTTAGAGGTTTGGGAAAATGAAGTTATCTCAACAACCTAGAGAAATAAAGAAAGGGGGGGTAAAGATGAATAGGTTTAGAAGTGACTATGAGACATACTTTGTAGAGTATTATGGAGATATTAAAAACAAAATGGAGATGCTAGACTACGCTTTTCTATATGAAGAGCTCCCGATTTATTATGTGGTACTTATAGAAGAGGGGAGAGTTAATGATTTTCTTAAGGATATTCCAGGTATAATCAGTATTCAGCAAAATTATATATATGTATTATCCAAGATTGAAGAAAAAGATTATAGCCTTGAAGATAAGTGTATAAATTTAGAATCTCAGTACAATGGAAAAGGAATAACCGTTGGGGTTATAGGTGGGGAAATAGATTATTTAGACAAAGAATTTATAAATGAAGATGGGGAGTGTAGAATTAAAGCAATCTGGGATCAAACCATAGACGGAGAAAAGACTAGGGATAACTTCTATGGAAAGGTGTATCACAAAAGTGATATTGAAGAAGCAATACAGCTTCATAGGTTAGGGGATAACCCATATAAAAAAGTGGAGCACATCCATGGTGGTGGATATGGAACTACTATATGTAAGGCCATTGGTGGAAGTAAGTATAATTCAGTTAATCAATGTGAATTTGCTATTGTAAACCTTAAGACAGCAGAAGGAATATCTCGTAAAATGAATTGTATCAAATTTAGGAATGGAAATCTCTATGAAGCCTATGATGTAGTAAAGGCATTGCAATATTTTGCAGAGTTAAATAAAGATATTAAGGGTCCTATGGTTGTTTATTTGCCGGTTGAAAGCAATTCAGGAGGACGAAATGGTAGTTCAGTATTAGAGAGATATATAAATTATCTTTCTAACATTAACAATGATTTTTTTGTAATCACTAATAATGGTAGTGAAGGTGATGGATATAGGCATAGTTACGGAGAGGTTAAAAATGAAGCAGTAGTATATGTGCCTATAGTTGTAGGTAAGGAAATAAACGAGAATATAGATGAAATGCGTTATGATTTTCAAGTTAGTTTATGGACGAATATTCATGACAAAATAGATTTCAAGGTTATTTCACCACTAGGCGAACAAAGTCAAGGATTAGAGACTTCAAGTCCCCTTAAATTTGTTAACTTTGATTTTAATGGTGGAAATATTGAAATTGTCTTTATGGCTCCAGGTTTAAAATCAAATGAAAGAGAGATTTTGATAAAATGTAAAAATTCAGTTCAAGGAACATGGATGGTTGGCTTAGAAGGCAAAGAAGTTGTTTATGGAGATTATGATATGTGGCTGCCTATGAAAGAGTTAACTAATTATAATGTTAATTTTAGATATCCATGTAAACATAGCACACTTACTACACCATCAACATCTTCAAAGGTTATTTCAAGCATGTGTTACTCACAGTATGAAAATGATATAAGGATTTTATCTGGAAGACCATGTAGAGATGTGAAGAAAAGAACACAAGAAAGCTTTGGGGTTGATAGTACAGGGTTATTAATTGAGGATGAATATGGAATTTTAAAAATTTATGGAGTAGCTGTAGCTGGATGTATATTGTGCTGGATGGTTGTATTAATTCTTCAATGGTCTGTAATTGAAGGAAATAAACCTAATATAGATTTTAAGGAAATAAAACTATTATTATCTAAAGCTTCAACCAGGCATTTAAGTAATTGCCATAATATTGTTGATATAAATAAGTTAAATGATTTATTAGTGGAACTATAATTGATTCAATGTCATAGAATATATATGAAGTAATTTTTAAGGAGAGCTTTATGAATTATAGAGAATCACTACAAGTTCAGGAGGCTAGGGAAGTTGCAGTTATCCCACAGTCTACAGGAAGGTTGCAGGTCCAGGTATATAGAGTAAATTCAACTATACCGATTGCTAATGCTAATGTCACCATAGTAAGATCTGGGGGAGGGCCAAGGGAGCAAGTAACTACATTAACTACAAATGCTGAAGGTCAGACTGCAACAATGGAATTAGATGCACCTCCAATAGATAGATCCCTTGATATAAACAATGAATTGATACCATATTCCCTATATGATGTAAGGGTAATTGTACCAGGGTATGATGAGTTACTTATTGTTGGATGCCAGATTCTACCTGATCAGACAGCACTTCAAGTGTGTAATATGATTCCTTCAAGTATAAATCGAGAAACAGGAGAAGTAGAAACTGAATATAGGATAATAGAAATTCCAGACAATAGACAGTTTGGGGACTTTCCTCCTAAAATACCAGAAGATCCCGATAAGCCATTACCACGACCACCAAGTGGGCTCGTTGTATTGCCTAACCCAGTTGTACCAGAGTTTATTATAGTCCATGATGGAGTACCTAGTGATACATCAGCCACTAATTATAGAGTTCCTTATAAGGATTATATTAAAAATGTTGCCAGCAGTGAAATTTATGCTACATGGCCAGAATCAACTATTAGAGCAAATGTTTACTGTATAATTTCCTTTACTCTTAATAGAATTTATACTGAATGGTATAAGGGTAAAGGCTATGATTTTGATATAACAAATTCAACTGCTTATGACCAATTTTTCTCCTATGGAAGAAATATATATGATAATATTAGCCTTATAGTAGATGAAATATTTTCAACATATGTTAAGCGTGAAGGAGCAAAACAACCACTATTGACTCAATATTGTGATGGTAGAAATGTGCAATGTCCGGGATGGTTAACTCAGTGGGGAAGTAAGGATTTGGGTGAGGCAGGTTATGTACCTTTTGAAATTCTAACTAATTTTTTTGGAAATGATATTACTCTTGAAAGAGCTCAAGTTGTGGAAGGAAGCCCTCAATCTTATCCAGGATTTGTACTTTCTATAGGAAGTAGTGGCCCACCTGTAAGAACAGTACAAGAATTTTTAAATAGGATTTCTCAAAACTATCCTCTTATACCTAAGGTTGCGGTAAATGGGCAATACGGACCAGAAACTGCAGAACAAGTACGGGTATTTCAACAAATATTTAATTTGCCTCAAACAGGCCAAGTAGATTATGCAACGTGGTATAAGATTTCTGCAATATATGTTGGAGTTACAAAGATAGCAGAGTTAAGGTCTGATACTAGGAGTGAAATTGAGGAAGAGTATGATGTATTTATTCCACCATTCCCTCCATTATGGGATTCAAAGCAGCCAAGGGTAAGATATCCTAGGAATCCTTCAAGGTAGAGTACCTATTTTCATTGTGCATCATAAAATATAAATGCAGTACTATTTTAAGGAGATTTTTATGGCTGACATAGGGAATTTACAAGTTCAGGTGTATGAAAGAAATACATTTATACCAATCCCTAATGCAAGGGTTACCATATCTAATGCAAATGAAGGTGGAAATACAGGGTTACAACCAACGACTTTAATAACTGATATTGAAGGTAGAACAATGGTATTACAGATGGAGACTCCATCAATAGATAGGTCACTTAATAAGGACAATACACAGATTCCATATGCCCTAGTAAATATCAAAGTAGTTGCAGATGGATATGCTGATTTACTTATAAATGGAGTTCAAGTATTACCATTTGAAAAAGCAATTCAGGTTGCGAACTTAATTAAATCTCCATTAAGCAGAGAGATGGATCAAAATGTAGAGTTACAGGAGATAATTAATATTCCACCTAATGTTCAATTTGGTCAATTTCCACCCAAAATTCCTGAAGATCCTAATAAGCCTCTTCCACCACCACCTAGCGGATTAGTAGTTTTACCAGAACCAGTAATACCGGAATTTATTACTGTACATGCAGGCGCACCAGGTGACAGCAGTGCTCCCAATTATAGGGTTCTTTATACTGATTATCTTAAGAATGTGGCCAGCAGTGAAATTTATGCAACTTGGCCAGATAGTACAATAAGAGCTAATATATATGTTATAAACTCTTTTGCCCTAAATAGAATTTATACAGAATGGTATAGAAGTAAAGGATATGACTTTGATGTTACAAATTCTACAGCATATGATCAGGCTTTTGTTTACGGAAGAAATATCTTTGAAAATATAGGGGTTATAGTAGATGAACTTTTCTCTACTTATGTTAAAAGAGAGAGAGCAAAGCAACCTTTATTAACTCAATATTGTGATGGTAAATATGTTCAATGTCCAGAGTGGATGACACAATGGGGAAGTAAGGATTTAGGTGAACAGGGATATACTCCATATGAGATATTAACTTATTACTATGGTAATGATATTATTCTTGATACAGCGCCGAAGGTATCAGGATCTCCAAGGTCATATCCAGGTTATATTTTAAAGGAAGGAAGTAGGGGTGAGCCCGTTAAGGTTGTTCAAACTTTTCTGAACCGAATAGCTCAGAATTATCCATTAATAGGTAAGGTTGCAATTGATAGTGTATATGGGCCTTCAACTACTCAGCAGGTAAAACTTTTCCAACAGGTGTTTAACTTACCACAAACAGGCCAAGTTGATTATGCAACTTGGTATAAGATATCAGCAATTTATACAGGAGTGACACGAATTGCTGAGCTTAAGGGAGCGGACATTGGTTAGAATAGACAGCATAGTGATAAAGAATATAGGTAGTTTATATCTAAAGTACGTTTCACTGAAGTTAATGATGCTCCAAGAGTAAAGTATCTAATTAAATAGATTATAAATCCAAGCTATTTATATTTAGCTTGGATTTTTATTTGTAAATAAGGTTATTGACACTAGAATGACAAATAAGGAGAATAAAATATAGTTAATATATTGTGAAATGTAAAGTTTAAGAGTAAATCTTACGAGAAATTAGATATAATTATAGATGAATTTGAACATAAAAAATAGGCGTATTGGGGTGAACCACAATGAATAATATAAATATTTTATTGGTTGATGATGAAGAAAATATAAGAAATTTATTAGGGGCATATTTAAAAAAAGAAGGCTATAATATTTTCCATAGTGAAAATGGAATAAGGGCATTGGAAGTCTTAAACAAGGAATCAATTCAGTTAATTATATTAGACATAATGATGCCTGTTATGGATGGATTTGAAACTCTTAAACATATAAGAAGTAAATGGGATATACCAGTAATAATGCTCAGTGCTAAGGCTGAAGATGAGGATAAGCTTTTTGCTTTAGGCTTTGGAGCTGATAATTATGAAACTAAACCTTTTAGTCCTAAGGTTCTTGTGGCAAAGATTAAAGCTCTTATAAAAAGGGTTTATGTGGAGACACAGGAAAAAGAGTCAGGGGTGACAATTGAGGATTTGTATATAGATGCTGATGGACATAGAGTTACAGTAAGTGGTGGAGATATAAACCTTTCTCCAACAGAATTCTCTTTACTTATTTATCTATTAGAAAATAAGAATATAGTTTTATCAAGAGAGCAGATTTTAACGAAAATATGGGGATATGATTTTGAAGGAGACATTAGAGTTGTTGATACAACTATTAAAAGATTAAGAGAAAAACTAAAGCATATGAATAAGCTCATTGTCACTGTACGAGGATTTGGATATAAGGTTGAGGTGTAATAATCAATGGAGCAGATTAAAAGATATATTACGTATGTTATTGATAAAATAAAGAAAAGTATTACTGCTAAGATGTTCATTATTACAACCATGGTTTTCATATCATTTTTAATTATTACACTGACTAGTCAAAGGATGTTATTTGAAAATGCTTACTATAATCAAAAGGAGTCGGACATTAAGAGTAACGTATTAAAGTTTAAAAACACTTTAACTACAGCTAATGATGAAAGTGAGATTTTAGGGAGTATAGCTAAATTTGAAAGTCAATATAAGACTTCAGTTGCAGTTTTAAATACCCAGACTAATCTAATTGTGTATTTTAAAACCAATTCTGAAGTTGTGGATAATAATAATAGAAATATGTTTAATTATATTGTTAGAATAATGCAATCAGATGGGAAGCTAATCACAAAGCTACTCAATGATGAGCAGATTACAATCTCTTTTACAGATTCAAAGGGTGAAACAAAATATTTAGCTTCAGCTGTAATGGATGGCAATAATATTATAATAGGATACACCTCTCTTCAGTATGTAAAAGAAGCCGTTACTGTGATAGGAACCTTCTATAAGTACTTCTTTATCATGGCTATTTTACTAATTATAGTTTTATGCTTTATGTATTCTAGATTCATAACCAGACCTTTAAGAGGAATAAATAAAGTTGCAACAAAAATGAGTGGCTTAGATTTTACTGAAAAGTGTTTAGTTAAATCTGAAGATGAACTTGGAAACTTAGGAAGTACAATGAACTTTTTGGGAGAAAATCTAGATGAGGCATTAACATCTTTGAAAGAGGTTAACAGTAAGCTTCAGGAGGATATAGAGAGAGAAAGAAAAATTGAAAGTATGAGAAAAGAATTTATTGCAGATGTATCTCATGAACTAAAAACACCTATTACCCTAATTAAAGGTTATACGGAAGGCATTAAGGACGGTATATTTGTTGACGAGGGGCTAGACAGTTCCTTAGATGTTATTCTACAGGAAGCAGATAAAATGGGTAACTTAGTTAAAGATATGCTAGAATTGTCCTCTTTAGAAAGTGGAAAGATTACTTTAAATAAGGAAAGCTTTGAAGTGGATGAACTCATAAGAAATGTGCTTAAAAAACTTAGCCACAGTATAGACTCAAAAGAAATTAAAGTGGAAACTAAGCTTTACAGCTGTAAGGCTGTTGGGGAAGTGTTTAAACTAGATCAGGTAGTGACCAACTTTTTAACTAATGCAATTAGACATACACCTGTAGGAGGAAAAATCAATATTGTTATGAATAAGGTTTTAGAAGGCATTAGAATTGAATTTGAGAATTCAGGTAGCCATATTGAAGGTGAAGAGCTAAATAAGATATGGGATAAATTTTATAAGGTTGATAAGTCTAGAAATAGAAAAGAAGGCGGCACTGGTTTAGGTTTATCCATAGTTAAAAATATTATAGAACTTCATGGAGGAACCTATGGAGCTGAGAACACAGATATAGGTGTGAAGTTTTACTTTACTCTACCTAGTAGCGTAAGTGAGAATAAGGAAGTTTAGGGAAAAGAAACAATGGTGAAGAAATGGAAAAGCAATATAAAATAAAGCAGGTGACAAAGCTTTATGATACATGTGAGTTTTGTGGAGTGCCAATGATAAATTGTATCTGTGATATGATCCCAGAGATTAATACTGAGGCTCAGATATGGATATTGTCTTCTCAAAAGGAAGTAACAAGACCAACTAATACAGCTAGATTAATAAAGCTTGCAAATAAAGATTCTACAGAAATATTTATTTGGGAAAGAGTAGTGCATCCAGAGAAGCTAATTGACCTTGTTGAAGGTGGAGACTTTGATGTATATTTGTTATTTCCTGCAGATGAGGAGAATAAATATAGGGAAAAGACTTTTGAAAAAAGCAGTAAGAATGCAGCCTTTATAATTATTGATGGAACCTGGCAGGAAGCAAGAAAGATATTTAATAGGAGTCCATATTTAAAGAAGTTGCCTCTATTAACTTTAAACATAGATAATGAATCTAGATTTAAATTAAGGAGAGGTATTCCAGATGGCGGGATATGCACCATTGAAGCTGCAATGAAGGTGTTGGAGTTAAATGGTGAGCACTCATCAGCGAAGTCACTAGAAGAAACCTTTGAGCTATTTCAAAAAAATTATAAAGCTGGAGCCAGCGGACATAAATGTGAATAGAAAAATGGTCAGCAATCTGCTAACCATTTTTTTATATGCCTTGAAGATTAAAATCTGGTACATAGGCAGTGGTATTACTGCCGCTTTCCTGGATAAAGGCATTTTTAAAGCCTAAATCAATGCAATGGTCAATTAAAGAGTCATAATGACCAGGATTAAGAGTTTTGTTTATTTCAGGATACTCACTAGCTTTAAACATAGGAGTGTATTGATTCATTAAGCTTAAAAACACATCATCTCCAAAGGTTTTGTAGATGTAATCCACTACTTTTTTAGAATCAAAAAGGAGTCCAGGAAGCATTAGATGACGAATAATTACCCCTTTAGTCATAATTCCATTATCATCAAACTCACAAGCCCCAACTTGCTTTACCATTTCCTTAATGGTTTCAGAAGCTATATTAAAGTAATTTGGAGCTTTAGAATATTTCACAGCATACTTATCATTAAAGTATTTCAAATCAGGGATATAGATATCTACATAGCCATTTAAGGATTTTATACTTTCAATGTTCTCATATCCGTTAGAATTATAAACTATTGGAATTGAAAGTCCCTTTTTCTTTGAAATATCTAGAGCACAGATGATTTGAGGAATATAGTGAGTAGGATTAACTAGATTAATATTGTGGAATCCTCTGGCCTGTTGCTCTAAAAATATTTCACTAAGACGCTCAATGGAAACCTCCTTACCAATGTCCTCTTGGCTGATATGGTGATTCTGGCAAAATACGCAGCGTAGGTTACAGTTTGAGAAAAACACAGTTCCAGAACCCATATCGCCAGAAATGCAAGGCTCCTCCCACATATGTCCGTAAGCCTTAGCCAGCTTTACTGCTGCACTGCTTTTGCAGAAGCCAAGGTTTTCAGTATTTCGATTTACACCGCAATTACGTGCACATACAGTGCAGTTGTTTAATATATTTAAATCATTCATAATTATCTCCTTAAGTGAACGTCCAAATCTTTTAGTTAGTTACTGGAACTTACTTAGTAGAGCACTCCATCAACTGTTTTTTAGAAAGAGTTTTCTTTAAATCTTATATATATTATACACAAATTGAACATAATCCTAAAGAGTAATTGATGGTTTTAGAGTTTTATACAAATTTGAAAATATTGTATAAATATTAAAAACAATGTATAATTATATAAAATTTGAGAAATGAGGTGTGGTAATGAAATCTAATACAAAGAACCGAATACAAGTAATGGTAATGGGAGCTGTTTTGCTAATAGGGTTACTATTTATAGGATACATTGTTTTCGGTAAGCCTATTGCTGGGGTAGAATATACTCCTATGTTAAAGATTATTGCAGCTGATAATGTAGAGGAAATAGATAAGTGTAAAAAGTATGATACACCTTATGCACATAAAATAAAAGAGGGGGATGACTACTTTTTAGAGTATCCTAATGCTGAAAAATATAAATTGACAGAAAAGCAATATGATGAATTAATAGAAAGTAATTATTATTGCTTTAAAATAAAATTTTCAAAGATAAGCAATACAAGTAATGGTACTGTAAAATCAATTTATACAGAAAATCCTGTACAGAGATAGTCTAAGTGGTGATTATATTAAGTAGTAAATATACTTTGAAGCGTTCTTTTGGAGTTATATAATAAATAAATGATTTTATGATGCAGAGATAAATGAAATTTTTAAAAAGGATTTTCGGATAATGATTGTGACTACTTTATTTCAAGGTTAATGAAGAAGATTGATTGGAATATTGAGTAAATAGTAGTAGTGTTTTTTTATGAGAATAATAAATGGGTGAAAGGGATTGTAATTTACAATCCCTTTTTTAGAGCTATTTAATATTAAGGTTCAAAGGATTAAATTTATATTACTATAAAGATAGACTTTTACTTCATAAATTAAATATGAAATCAAAAACTTATAGATATCAATCTAAGAGGTATTAATAAACTCATTTTACAATCATATGGATGTTTAGATAAATCATCTTAAATAAAATTTTTTAATAATAAGATTTAAAATAATGACATTTAATTGAAGTTTTGCTATAGTATAATATGCAAATATATGTAGAATTTTAGGAGGGATTTATGAAAAAGAAGAAAGAATATATCATAGGAAGTATTATTACTATTTGTATCGTATTAATATCTATAGTATTTGTAAGAAATTCATTAAAAAACGATAGTCATGGAAAAACAGATTTTAATGAAGCTTTAGTAAAAGATGATTTATATACTAAAAATTGTGTGCTTGATAAAGCTGGAGTATATAGTGATAATATGGAATATGAAACAATTAATATAACTGCAGATGGAGTAATTGCAGAGAATATGTCAGCAAAAAAAATTGTTATTGAATCTTCCGTTGGAGAAGGAGATGTAACTCTTCGTAATATTAATGTGGAAGAGCTATTAGTATATGGCGGTGGAGAGAATTCTATTCACATTGAAAACTCAAGTATAGGTTCTTTATTATCTGCAAAAGAAGAAAGCAAAGTACGTATTGTAATTGATTCTAATACATCAGTAGAAGATATTACTTTAAAAAATCCATCTGTTTTAGAGACGGAAGGATCAATCAAAACATTATCAGTTTTATCTGACTCCGTTGTGAAGATTAATGGAACTGTTGATATTATAAATGTATCGGAAAATGCATTAGCATCTTCAATGCATATTGAAGGAAAAGTTAATACATTAAATTCAAATAAGGCTCTATCTCAGCTAGAAGGGATAGAAAACATAGAAAATATTAAGTTAAACGAATCTAGTGAAAAACCGGAAAATAAGAATAATGATTCTTATACTGTAAATACTACTGGAAACTCAGAAAAACCACTGGAATCAGATAAGAATATAGAGCAAGGGAATTCTGTAAAACCAGATAGTACTGTAGAACCAGAGAACCCTGTGGTGCCGGGAAATCCTGTAGAACCGGAAAAGCCTGTTGTGCCAGAAAACCCTGTAGAACCAGAAAATCCTGTGGAACCAGAGAATCCACAAAAAGAAATATTTATTGAGCGTGTGCAAAGTGAGCCTGGAAAAGTTATTGTCACATTAAATCAAGCTACGTCATCACCAGTACTACAAAAAGACATTTCTATTCTTTGTAATAGTGGCGGGGCTGATATGACAATCATTGGAGTAACTACAAAAGATAATAAAGTCTATGAAATCACTACAGCTTATTATAAGGACAACCTTTATGAAGTTTATATGGATATTCCTGAAGGAAAAACAATAAGTAAAGTTTTTGAAGTTCGCACAGATGCACCAACATTGTCAAAGGTATATGTAGAACGTATCAATGAAGGTAATGCAGATTTCTTCTTTGTATCTGACGCTCAGGGAAGTATTTATTACTTATTACAGGAGAGACAAAGTGATGCTTCAGTAATGCGTTCATCTGTACCAAGTGCAGAAAAGATTAAAACTGATGGTATAAAAAGAAATCTTAATTTCCAGAGTAATACAATCCGTATTAATAATTTAAAAACAGATACAGAGTATGAGGTATACTATCTATTAGTGGATGAAGATAATAAAGAATCTTTAGTACAAGGGCCAATTGTAATTTCAGCTAATCCAGTAAAAGAACCTGAGTTAAGTGATATCAATATTATTGATGCAAAAGCAACTAACAGATACTTTGATATTACTCTTGATAAAGCGCCTGGAGAAGAACTTACATTAGAGAATTTAAGTATTTCATGTCCTGCTTCTTCACAACTTCACTTAGGTAAAATAGAAAAACTAAGTGATACTCAATATAGAGCATATATGAAAGAGGGATACTTCTTCATGGATAAGAACCACTATACAATTGTAATTACATACAGTGATAATACAATTAGTAAGTATAAATTTTATGTGGATTTATCCTGGCCAGAATTCTCATTACCAACAGTTAAGAGAGAGTCCATTACTTCAGCGAAGTTCAATTTCAAGGTAAATGAAGATGGTCATATGTGGTATATTATTCTTGATACTAGTGATATATACAATACAAAAGTGACTGTTGATGAAGTTATAAGTAAAGGCAAGAAAGTTTCTTTTACAGCTGGAAATAATGAAATTATTTTAGAGGGAATTACAGAAAAAAGTAAATCTTTATGGTTTGTAAGTGAGGATAAGCTTGGAAATAGACCGAGTTTTGTTGATGCCATAAAAATACCGGATGCCCCAATAGAACCAGAAAAACCAGAAAATTCTAGTAAGGTTACAATTGAAAGCATTGAAGCTTCATTAGGAGAAACGTGGATGGGGAAAGATTGTACAGTAATTGATATTGTATTCAATGAAGAGTTTAATCAATTTAGTGTAAGAACAGAAGATATCATGATTCGTAAAAAGGGAAGTAGCTCATACCTTAATGGATATAAGGACCTTTCTACAGCATTAACAGGAAGACATTTAGAGATTTCTATATCAAAGAATGGTGGAACTGTTCTCGAAGTTGGAGAATATGATATTGAAATTACTTTGGATGATGGAAGCAAATTAACTTCAACATTTACAGTAAATTAAAAGAACAATATAATACTTAATAACAATTAAGAATAAGTAGCCCCAGGTTTGAAATTTGGGAAGCTACTTATTTTTTATTTAATATAAGATTATTTTTAAAATTTTAGCATGGTTTCTTCTTCATTTTTACATAGAAAACTATGCATTGAAATAAGAAGATGATGCTGATGATACCAAAGCCAGGATATAAGAAGGTTATAAGCTTTTTAAATCCTATTTGGGAAATTGGAAGAGCAATTAGTAAAAGGCATACAACTGACTTTTTGTAAGGAATATTATACTTGATTTCTAAAGTTTTTCCTACGCTGTAGATGTCTGATACTTCTGTTGAGAACATCTCACACCAAATAATACATAGGAGCAGAATCTGAATGAGGCGTGTGAATTTACTAGCCACAAAGAGAAGTGGAATCTCATAGTTAAAGATATCAGGAGTATTAGCGATTAGCATTGCATTAATCATGAAGGCTAAAATAGTAAGCATAAGGGATCCAATAATTAGACCCATGATTAAAACACTCTTTTTCTTTATTTCCTTACATATAGGTACAATTACGCCACTACAAGATAGCATATTAAATCCTGCATAAAGGAAACAAGCGAATATCCACTGCTTGTCTATAATTATATCCTTATAAACAGGTGCAGCCTTCATGCTCTCTAGTGATATTGCATCAGGTGTAAAAATCAAGTGAAGCACAAAGATAGTACAGATTATAGTTGTTAGAGTTGGAACAATCATAGAGTTTATGGCAATTAGTCCTTTAGTATCCTTAAGCAGAGTTATTAAAGCCATAACAAGCATTAGGATGGTACCAAAAATTCTTGGGATTCCAAAGTGTTGATATAAAAGAGCTCCACTTCCTGCCATTATGATTGCTGCACCGGAAATTAGAAAGAAGCTGGTCAGATAGTCTGTAATTTTTCCGAAAAAGCCAGGACTAACAAGGTTAATAAAGTCTGTATAGGAATTTAGATTATGGTGTAGACTTATAGAAACTATAATAGAGCTTATTACTATGTAAAATACTCCACAGATCATAATGCCGTAGAAGCCAGAGAAACCATAGGTTGAAAAAAACTGGGTTATCTCTTGGCCAGAGGCAAGTCCAGCACCTACAATTGTACCGATAAATACGGTAGCAGCTTGAAAGATTAATTTAATATTCTTCAATTACATCCCCCCATATTAGAATATTAATCTAAGTGACATTCCAAATCTATGATTTGGTAAGTGGAAGTTAAGTGAGTGTCCAAATCTATGATTTTGATACACGAACTTACTCTTCGAGTACTCCTTCGAATGTATATGAGAAGGAGTTTCCATTATAGTATATTGACTATCAACATTAAATATGTGGAAAAGAGATAAAATGTGGACAACTTTCAGGTTCCTTGTGGGTAATTTTATAAGTAGCATTTAATATATAAAAGAGTTAAACTATAAGTGAGAATCTGAATCTTTGATTTAGCTCTTCAAACTTACTCCTTCCAATGAATATGGGAAGGAGTTTCATTAAATTCTAGATAAGAATTCGATAGAACGGAGAAGTATTAATGAAAAAAGACTGGAATGGAAAAAGATATAATAATCTTAATGGCTTTTTAAGAGAAAAGTTTAATGGTGAAAAGACTTATAAAATATCCTTAGATGGTGGATTTACATGTCCTAATAGAGATGGAAAGGTTGCAAGAGGTGGATGCACCTTCTGTTCTGCTCGTGGGTCAGGGGACTTTGCTGGAGACAGAATAATGTCAATTACAAAGCAGTTCCATGGCGTTAAGGATATGATGCAGAAGAAGTGGAAGGATGGAAAGTATATTGCATATTTTCAGGCCTATACGAATACCTATGCTCCTGTGGAAGAATTAAGAGAAAAATATGATGAAGCCCTTAAAGAGGATAATGTTGTAGCTCTTGCTATTGCCACAAGACCAGACTGTATTGAAGAAGATGTATTGGATCTTTTAGAGGAATACAATAAAAAGCTATATACTTGGGTAGAGCTTGGACTTCAGACAAGTAATGATGAAACAGCAGTGCGCATTAATAGGGGTTATATGAGAGAGACTTTTACAAAGTCAGTAGAAGCTTTAGCTTCAAGAGGAATAGATGTAGTTGCACATATTATCTTTGGTTTGCCAGGAGAAACAAAGGAAGATATGCTAAATACAGTAAGGTATGTTTCTAAACTACCTATTAAAGGGATAAAGCTGCACCTGCTTCATGTAATGGAGAATACAGTTATGGCTAAGGAGCTTGAACGTGGTGAATTTAAACTTTTGGAAATGGATGAGTATATCGATATAATAACTGAAGCTATTGCAATGCTTCCACAAAATATTGTTATACATAGACTTACTGGAGATGCTCCAAGGGATTTATTAATTGGGCCAATGTGGAGCCTTAAAAAATGGGAAGTTTTAAATGCGATAGATGATGCTTTAAAAGAAAGAGATTTGTATCAAGGAAAGTATTTCAAAGAAGAAGGAAAAAACTAATTTTAACCTTATATTTATATTGCCCCGTAGATTCTACGGGTGAAGATGCAAAGTCAGATTATTATTTTAAAAGGTTAATCAAGGGGGAATGGAAAGTGCATATTGATGTAATAATTTCAGCAGATGACATTAAGGAAGAAAAACTAAAGGATAAGGTTGTAGTTATAATTGATGTTTTAAGGGCTACTTCTGTTATGGTTACAGCGCTAAACAATGGATGTAAGAACGTTATTCCTGTTAGAGAAGTTGAGGAAGCAATGAGCCTTGCAGAGCAGGATAGAGAAAACAATCTTTTAGGTGGGGAAAGAGATGGAATAAAAATAGAGGGATTTCATTTTTCTAATTCACCTCTTGATTATACTAAAGAAGCGGTTGAAGGTAAGACATTAATAATGACTACTACCAATGGTACGAGAGCTATAAAGAATAGTGAAGGTGCTGATATGATTTTAATTGCAGCCATGATTAATGGAAGAGCAGTTGCTGAAAAGTTAATGGAGTTAAAGAAAGATGTGGTATTTGTTAATGCTGGAACCTATGGACAGTTCTCTATGGATGACTTTATTACCTGTGGGTATATTGTGAGCTGCATGAAGGAAACCTTAGAATATAAAGGTGATCACATTAGTTTATCTGATATAGCAATTACAGCTCAGTACATTTATGAAGCTAATCCTGATATATTTAGCTTTGTAGAGAAGGCTGATCATTATAAGAGATTGCAACGTCTAAATTGTAATGAAGATTTAACCTATTGTTTTACAAAGGATATAGTGGATATCGTTCCTATGTATGAGGCTAATGAACTTAAAATAACAAATTAATCAATAGAAGAACTGCTGTCACTAGTGGTTCTTCTTCTTTTTCTTTTTGCATACTTAAGAAGGATTAATTCATAGACTGCTGTGTATAGGGTAAAAAGAACAATGAAGATTATTTGAGAAATTTCATTCATGGTTGAAGTTGCAAAGAGAATTATTATTGGAAAGCAGAATAAAATTTGAAAAAACCTTAAGAAAGATATGATTTGCATATAGATTCACCTCCATATAACCTATTAATATATTTTTATTGTGGCATCTTTAGAACTGTGCTTCAATAAATTTCGTACAACAAATTCTCTGTGAATTTTGGATTTGTGGTGAAGGATAAAAGTGATTTTTATGGTAATTGGTCATAAATAACATTGATATGACTATATGTGGATATAAGAATTAAAAGAAAGGTCGTAACGAATATAACCTTGGAGGGGCAAGATTGAAAATTGGTCATAAAATAAAGTAGGGGGGATAACTATGGATTTTCTAGTTTATATTACAGAAAATGCATTAGTAGTTATACCGGTACTTTTAATAATAGGAGTAATGTTTAAGGATAGTAAGAGAATCAAGGATAAGTATATACCAATTTTATTATTGGTTGTGGGAGTACTTTTAACCATTGGTCTCAGACGAAACATGGGTGCCGATACCATTGTTCAAGGAGTATTGGTAACAGCGGCTAGTGTATATTTAAATCAAATAGTAAAACAACTTCGTAAACACGAGTAAATATAGAAGATGCCTATACAGCCACGCTGTATAGGCATTTATTAATTCAAATTTAATTAAGCTACTTGGAAGATATAGAACTTTAAGTAGTAAGACTCATCACTATTCCATAGAATTGGATGGTCTGGTGCTTGAGTTCTAAATTCAACCTGTCTTAGAGTAACCTTAGCATCTTTAGCAGCACTTGCTATTGTTTCTCTGAATAAATCAGGATTCATGAAGTGAGAACATGAACAAGTTATAAAGTAACCGCCTTTTTTTACTAACTTCATTCCTCTAAGGTTTATTTCTTTATAGCCCCTTGTGGCACTCTTTATTGTATCACGAGATTTTGTGAAGGCTGGAGGATCAAGGATTACAACATCATATTTTCTTCCTTCATCGGACCATTCTCTAAGTACATCAAAGGCATTGTGACATTCAAATTTAACAGTGTCTTGAAGGCCGTTTAATTCAGCGTTACGTCTGCAGAAATCTACAGCATGCTGAGAAATATCAACACCAAGAACAGATTTAGCACCCGCAACTCCGGCATTTAAAGCAAAAGAACCAGTGTGAGTGAAACAGTCAAGAACATCTTTTCCTTTGCAAAGCTTATGGATGGAAGCTCTGTTATCCTTTTGGTCTAGGAAGAAACCAGTCTTTTGACCATTTTCAATGTCAACATAGTATTTAACGCCATTTTCAGTGATTTGAACCATTGTATCGAAAGGTTCAGTTAAGAAGCCTTTAACTTGCTCCATTCCTTCAAGGATTCTAACCTTAGCGTCACTTCTTTCGTAAACACCTTTAGCGCCATACTCCTCAACTAATAGCTTCACTATGATATCCTTATATTTATCTATACCTAGTGCAAGAGACTGTATTACATAGTAGTCTTCAAATTTATCTATAATAAGTCCTGGTACAAAGTCAGCCTCTCCAAATAGGAATCTGCAACTAGAAGTATCTGTTATAGTTTTTCTGTATTCCCAAGCGGCACGAAGTCTTTTTCTAAAGAACTCTTCGTCAATTTCTTCATTAATATCTCTAGTCATAATTCTTAAAGTGATTTTTGAAGCATCATTGATATATCCTTTTCCAATGAATTCTTCTCTATAGTTATATATTTCTACGATATCACCGTTTTCATATTCACCTTCAAATTCAGCTATTTCAGTTGAGTATATCCAAAGATGGCCATTTTCAGCATTTTTACCTTTTCCTTTAAGTAGATAGAATTTACAAGTCATTATTATCCTCCCATTGAGTACCTTAAATCATAATAAGCTTTACATTATGATAATATAAGAAATTTATTTTGTTATAGTCATTTTTACATAAACATGGTTGCCTAAAAGTTTAAATATAATTCTTATCATTATTATAATAAACATAATATAGTATAAATTTACGGAGAGGATTTTGCAAATAAATTATTTATTATTTACCATAGAAAAAAATAAAGGAGTAAAGTATAATAGTCAGTGGACAAAATTTCGAAGTATAAATTAACATTAAGATAGATAAACATAGCACACTGATTATAGGGGAAACGTAGGTTAGGAGGAGATTGAATGAGCATACTTACAGTTAAAAATATAAGCCACGGATTTGGTGATAGAGCAATATTTGAAGATGTATCTTTTAGATTATTAAAAGGTGAGCACGTTGGACTTATTGGTGCAAATGGAGAAGGTAAATCTACCTTCATGAATATCATCACAAGCAAGCTTATGCCAGATGAAGGACAAGTTATTTGGTCAAATAACGTAAGAGTTGGATATATGGATCAGCATGCTAATCTTGAAAAGGGGTTATCAATAAGAGAAGTTCTAAGAACAGCGTTTCAATATCTATTTGATTTAGAAGCTGAAATGAACACTCTATATGGCAGAATGGGTGAAATGGATGAAGCTGAAATGAACAAAGCCCTTGAAAGAACTGCTGTTATTCAAGATATGTTAGATCACAATGGATTTTATGTTATAGATGCAAAAGTTGAAGAGGTTGCAAAGGGGTTAGGGCTTTTAGATGTTGGATTAGACAGAGATGTAACTGACTTAAGTGGAGGACAAAGAACAAAGGTATTACTTGCTAAACTTTTACTTGAAACTCCAGACATACTACTTCTAGATGAGCCTACAAACTACCTGGATGAGGCCCATATTGAGTGGTTAAAGAGATATCTTCAAGCTTACGAAAATGCTTTTATCTTAATATCACACGATATTCCATTCTTAAACTCTGTAATAAATCTTATCTATCATGTTGAAGATAGACAATTAAACAGATATGTGGGAGATTACGAAGAGTTTAGAAGAATTTATGAAGCTAAGAAAGAGCAGCTTGAAAGAGCCTATGAAAGACAACAAGCTGAAATAGCTAGACTTGAGGATTTCGTTGCAAGAAATAAAGCTAACGTTGCAACTTCCAATATGGCAAAATCAAGACAAAAGAAATTAGATAAAATGGAGAGAATTGAGCTTTCTAAGGAGAAACCAAAACCAACCTTCAATTTCAAAACAGGAAGAGCTTCAGGAAAAGTAATATTTGAAACTAAAGATTTAGTAATTGGATATGACTCTCCATTAACTAAGCCTCTTAACATATCCATGGAAAGAGGTCAAAAGGTTGCCTTAGTTGGAGCAAACGGTCTTGGAAAGACAACACTTCTTAAGAGCTTAATAGGTGAGCTTAAACCATTAAGCGGAGAAGTAACTTTAGGAGATTACCAAGAAATTGGATACTTTGAGCAAGAAGGTATGTCTGGAAACAGAAATACTTGTATCGAAGAGTATTGGAAAGAGTTCCCTAGCTGCACTCAATACGAGGTACGTGCTGCTCTAGCTAAATGTGGTTTAACAACAAAGCATATCGAGAGCATGGTAATGGTACTTTCAGGAGGAGAGGCTGCAAAGGTAAGACTTGCGAAGCTTATCAATAAGGAAACAAACATATTAATCCTTGATGAGCCTACAAACCACCTAGATGTTGAAGCTAAAGAAGAGCTTAAGAGAGCTTTAAAGGAATATAAAGGAACAATACTTTTAGTTTGCCACGAACCAGAATTCTATAAAGATGTAGTAACAGAGATATGGAACTGTGAGGATTGGACAACTAAAGTTGTATAGTAAATAGTTACAGGGAGGTAGCCTAATTTAGGATATCTCCTTTTGGTTTTTCTTATTCTAATAACTTAATAAACTCAACAAGTCTTAAATAATTTAGGAGAATGCTACCTAAGTAAGCATTCTTTATTATTTCAAATGCTGACAAATTATTTTCTTCACCTTCATGTAAATTTGCTAGTGTTTTTTCATTGAGTCTTTTGGTGGCGGCTATATATAGCAAAAGATATCCAAGTACTGTAATTTTTTGGCCCAATACTAGAATATCAAAGGATGTTATTCCGGTAGTATTAGTATCTAAAGCCTCCAATATATCAATATCGGCAGCTTGAATAAATGTAGCATATCCAAATGAAAGTAAAACAGCTCCCAATTTTTCAATGATAGCAGCGTCTATAGCTGTATTTTTAATAATTTCATCAATTTTACTATCAAAATTATTATCTGAACTATAATTTTCAGTTTTCATTTTAAAATTTCCTCGTAAAATTAGTATAGATTATTATATGAAAATTAAAAATAAAATGTATATATTATTCGTATTAAATTTTGTAATTAATTTAGTGATGTTGAATATTATATTGACTTAAGATGCATTATGGAAAATGTAATGTTAGATAGGAACTAAGATAGTGTAAGGGAAAATTTATAGTAAGATGAAGGTTACTGATTTAAGTGACCTTCTTTTTTATTATTAATTGCTTAGAATTAATTGTATTAAAGGAAATACAGTAGGCGTTAAGCTATGAGATAAAGTTGAGTCTTAGAAGGTAATATAGTAAAATAGTAAGTAATTAGATTAAGGCTAATTAGAAAATTTAAGGCTGTATTGCCTTTTTTCAAAAGATTAGTAGAGTAAGGGGGATGAGTTTTGAGTAAAAGGATATGTAAACAATGTGGTAAGGAGTTTCTTCTATCGGATTCTGAAATAGATTTTTATAGAAGTAAGAATTTAGAGCTGCCTAAAAGATGCAGTAAGTGTAGACAGGAAAACAAGAACAATGGAAATAATAGTAGCAGCATTAAAGGAAATAATAATGCTGATAGTTATAAAAATAAAACTGAGGTTAGTAAGATTAATATAAGCACCTCTAATACAAGTAATAACAATGGTAATAAAAAGCAAATGAGAAATGTATTGTTAGCTTTAGCTGTGCTTGCTGTTTTATTTGTTGGTAAGATTTTTGGAGTGTCATTTGAAGACATAAATCCATGGTTTAGTTCAGAAAGTAACCAAAGCGGGAATTATCTTGAGTTTAGAAATGATCAGTACTGGGAGGATCATTTAACAAAACATAAGAGTGAGTTTGATTATGACACCAAGGAGGAATATTTAGACGGAGCAAATGCTGTAATAAATTCCACTTCATCTCTATACAAGCTGGAGAAGGAAGAGGGAGATGAAGTTTATTACGATGCAGATAAAAATGAAATTGTATTCGTGTCTACAGATGGATATATAAGAACATATTTTAAACCAAGTGATGGTATAAACTACTTTAATAGGCAGTAGTTTCAAATTATAATTTTATAATTTAAGCTTGGCTGAATTAAATATATTTTTAATAGATTGGTAGGGAGAGCAGATAGGTTAAATAAAACCTAATGCTCTCTTTTAAAATTATAAGCACTGTTAGAAATTACTTTATGAACCTTTCATATGAATTTTAGTTTAAAAATCTAAAATAATAATCAAAAAAACACTCATATAAATACTAAAATTACAAAAACTAATTAAAGTATATGAAGGAGGAATTAAAAATGGAAAAACAAGCTATTGAACAAAGGTTACAAGACTTAGCAGAGCTAAAAGAAGCATATT
>JARKVD010000003.1 GCA_029851835.1 Clostridium sp.
CCTTCTGATTTTAAAATTGTAGTTGCCAGACCACAACTTTATTATATCAGAAGGAGTTTTTTGTTGGGGACTCATCGCTGAAAGCTTTATTGAACCCCACGTCTAACGCGGGGTTTTCTAATACAAAAAAGGCATCCTTTCAAAGGACGCCCTTTTTAACTTTTATTTATCTTCCTCTATTTCTCTCATAAATCCATTAAACTGTGAATTATATAATTTAGCATACATAGAGTTATTCTCAATCAATTCCTTGTGATTACCTCTCTCTAAAATCCCTTTACTAGTTAATACAACTATCTCATCAGCATTTTTTACTGTAGATAATCTATGAGCTACTACAATTGTTGTTCTTCCCTTAGATAAAGCTTCTAAAGATTTTTGAATTACTAGCTCAGATGCATTATCTAATGCTGATGTAGCTTCATCTAGTATAAGTATTGGTGGGTTCTTTAAAAATACCCTTGCAATTGAGATCCTTTGTTTTTGACCTCCGGATAACTTAACTCCTCTTTCTCCAACATAAGTATCATATCCATCTGGAAGAGACATAATAAAATCATGTATATTGGCATTTATAGCTGCTTCAATAACTTTCTCATCTGTTGCATCTGGATCTCCATAAAGAATATTATCTTTTATAGATCCAGTAAATAAAAATACATCCTGCTGAACAACTCCAATGTTTTTTCTCAAAGACTTAAGAGTAATTTCCTTTATATTATTGCCATCAATAATTATTTCCCCATCCGTAACATCATAAAATCTTGGAATAAGATTGCATATTGTTGTTTTTCCACCTCCAGATGGTCCAACTAAAGCTAATGTTTTTCCAGCTTCTATATCCAAATTAATATTTGAAATAATTTCAGTACTATCACTATATTTAAAACTAGCATTTTTAAATTGAATTTTTCCATTAACTTTTTCTATATCTTTCGCATCCACACTATCAACAATATCAGATTTTATATCCATTAATTCCACAAATCGTTTAAAACCAGACATACCTGATTGGTATTGTTCTACAAAAGAAGTTAACCTCCTTATAGGATTCATAAAGTATGCAATATATAAAAAATATGTTGCTAAATCTACAACTCCTAAAGAGCCAGTATAAACAAAATATCCTCCAAATCCTAAGACTACCACATTAAGCATATCGACAAAAAATCTCATCCCTGACATAAATTCTGCCATATACTTGTATGCATAGGACCTGCTTTCTTTGAATTCACTATTTCCCTCATCAAACTTATTCATCTCAAACTCTTCATTTGTAAAAGACTTTGAAACTCTTATTCCCGATATACTATTCTCTAGCTTAGTATTTACTACAGCAACTTTTTTTCTAACATCATAGAATGCCTTAGACATTTTTACTCGCTTTGACATTGCGAATATTATTATTAGTGGTATACATGCAAAAACAATTAATGTTAGCTTAAGGTTTATAGTACATAACAAAATAAATGAACCTATCAATGTAACAATTGATATAAATACATCTTCTGGACCATGGTGTGCCAATTCGGATATATCCATTAAATCATTGACGATTCTAGACATAATTGTTCCTGTTTTATTATCATCAAAGTAACTAAAAGGCAGAGTCTGCAAATGTGCAAAAACTTCCTTTCTCATATCATACTGTAACCTTACTCCCATGACATGACCCCAATAGTCTACTACATAATTAGCTATTAACTTTATTACATAAAGTAATGCAAGTACAGCTGTAAATATCATTATTGCTCTCAAATTTTTATTTGGAATAGCATCCTTCAATAAAAAATTTGTTAACATCGGAAATACCAAGTCCATAGCTGCTACTAAAAAAGCACAAAACATATCTATTAAAAATAGCTTTTTATGCGGTTTATAGTAGGTTAAGAATCTCTTTAACATTTTAAGTCCCCCTATTGTCAATTAAATTAATTTTTCATATAAGCTTCTATATCATCTACCGATTTTATTATATCTTTAGATAAATTTACATATCCATCTTCTGTAACTAATATATCATCTTCTATTCTTATTCCTATACCTTCTTCTTCAATATATAATCCAGGTTCATCAGTAATAATCATACCAGGCTTAAGTTCTATTCCTCTTGGACCAACATCATGAGTATCAAGGCCCAATGGGTGTGCAACTCCATGGTAGTAATATTTATCAATCTCTGAATCCTCTTTTATAAGTCCGATAGATTTACACCCTTCTGCCAATATTGACTTTGCAACTTTTTGTAAATCGGATGTAGTAATCCCAGGCTTTACAGTCTTCATAACCTCCTCATTTGCTTTTAAAACTATGTTATAAATCTGTTTCTGTCTTTCCGTAAATTTTCCATTCACAGGAAATGTTCTACTTATATCTGCATTATAATACTTGTATTGTGCTCCTAAATCAAGTAATATTAAATCCCCGTCCTTTGTCTTTGAGTTATTCTCATCATAATGAAGAATTGTTGCATTAATACCTGCTGCTGCAATAGTAGGGAAAGCAAAATCTTTAACACCATTTCTTTTTAACTCAAAATCAAAATATGCTTCTATTTCATACTCCATCATTCCTGGCTTAGCATTTTTCATCATTGCTAAAATGCCTGTATTAGTAATTTCTATTGCTTTACTGATTCGTTCAATCTCTTCTTTATATTTTACTGTCCTAAGTAATGCAACTTCATTATATATATTCTTTACTCTTATGTATGGGTATTTCTCCTGTATAAATCTTGCAAAATTCTGTGATTCAGTAGCTGATATATTTATTTCTTGTCTTTCTAAGTCTAGATATAAATTTTCAATATTAATTCTACTTAAATAACTGCCCACTGTATCTTTAAAATCCTTTAAGTATTTAACCTCCATTATTCCAGACGCTTCTATAGCTTCATCTGAACTTATAGTTCTTCCAACCCATTTTTCCATTACTGGATCACTCTCTTGTATAAATAGATGCTCAGTAACCCTATTGTCATCTTTTATCATCATCATTATTACTGAAGGCTCATCTATCCCTGTAAGATAATAAAAATTTCTATTAGGGGTAAACTTGTATACCTCATCAGCTGACTTATATGGTGCTTGTCCAGCAAAAAACACTGCAATGGAATTATTCTTCAATTTCTCTGAAACTTTTTTTCTGTTTAAGATAAAAAAATCTTTATTCATTTAAATTCCCTCCTTATTCTATACCAAATATATAATTTAATTGCTTAATTCTTCATATATTAAAAACTTAAATATTATTACAAATTCAAATTTCTTTTCACTTATATGATCTACAAATATCGGAATATAAATTATGACCCTAAGTGAAAACACACTCACAAGTAGTATCCAAATCTACTAATTGTTTTATCTAATAATATTAACATATTTTATAATTTTGTATATTTTATCCCAACAATCTAATTTTAATATAATCACACAGAATATGCAATTATTTAGAGACTCTAAACAAATTTTAATTTTTAAAATCACTTTCTTTTTGAAGCTAAAATACGATATCCACTCTCATATTGTTGTCTGTCTATAATATCAAACTTATCACTTTCTAAAATAGAGCATAGAACCTTTACGTCATCTTCACCTGTGTCTTGCATATCTATTTGGAAATTGTCAGTTGAACCTATAATCCCCATGTAATCATGAATGTAACTATAATCACTTAAGTTAATTCCTCCTGATATATTCATTCTATAGTCTGACATAACTGGCCCCCTTTCATATTTAGTTACGATTTAATTGTTACTACTAAATAAAGCATAATTTAATAATATGATAACCTTATTTTCAAAAAATAACCTTAAAATAAACAAATTCATAAAAATAACCTATGAATCGAATAACTTTCGCTCCATAGGCTATTTCATTGCATATTTTGAAGTTTATAACTTATACTTATGCTTCTTTTTTAAGCTCATCTATAATTTTGTTTACAATTTCATTTGGAACTTCTTCATATCTCTCAAATCTTGTACGGAATGTTCCTCTTGCCGCTGTGATACTTCTTAAGTCAGTTGCATAACTATATAATTCTGATTGAGGTACTTCTCCAATTATTCTTTGACCTTTAATTATAGGCTCCATTCCAAGAATTCTGCCCCTCTTTTTATTTATATCAGCAATAACATCTCCCATATATTCATCTGGAATATCTACTTCAACATTCATTATTGGTTCAAGAAGTACTGGTTGAGCATCTTGAAGTCCTTTTTTATATGCTAATGAAGATGCAACTTTAAATGCCATTTCTGATGAATCAACAGGATGGAATGAACCATCATATAAAGTAGCTTTTAATTTAATAACTGGATATCCAGCTAATACCCCATGAGCTATACACTCTCTAAGGCCTTTTTCTACTGCAGGAATGTATTGTCTAGGAACTGCACCTCCAACTACGGCATCTACAAATTGTAAATCATCTTCTCCATCAACTCTAGGTTCAAATTTTATTTTAACATCACCATATTGTCCATGACCGCCTGATTGCTTCTTGTGCTTACCTTGAACATCAGAAAGTTTCTTAATTGTTTCCCTGTATGGAGTTTTAGGTACTCTAAGAATAACATCAGCACCAAATTTATTCTTAAGCTTACTAACAATAACTTCTAGGTGAGTTGTTCCTAATCCTGATATAACAATTTCAGCATTTTCTACGTCTCTAGAAATTGAGAATGTTGGGTCTTCTTCTAATAGCCTTGCAAGACCGTTAGAAATTTTATCTTCATCACCCTTTGCATTAGCAAGAACTGCCCTTGAATATACAGGTAATGGGAATGATGGGCGTTCATATACTACTGGTTTACCAGACGTGCATAAGGTATCTCCTGTACTTGTATATTGTAATTTAGCAACAGCACCAATATCTCCTGCTTTAATTTCATTAGTCTGATTTTGCTTTTTACCTTTTAAGAAATATAGTGAACCTAATTTTTCATCCTTCTCCTTAGATGAATTATATACGGAACTATCTGGTTTAACAGAGCCAGTTATAACTCTAAACATAGATAACTTTCCTATAAAAGGGTCAACAACAGTTTTAAATACTATGGCAGAGAATGTCTCTTTTTCGTTAATCTTAACCTGAATATCATTACCATCAGCATCTTTAGCTGCATATGTTGTATTTTCAACTGGTGATGGGAAACATTCTACTATATCTTCAAGTAATGTCTGAATACCCACACCTGTTATTGCTGATCCACACATAATTGGGCATATTTCACCCATAGATGCTCCTTTTACTAATCCTTTATAAATTTCTTCATTACTTAATTCACCTTCTGAGAAGTATTTATCTAATAATTCTTCATCGGTCTCTGCAATTGCCTCCATCAGCATTTGCTTACATTCATCAACTTTACTAGTTAGCTCAGTAGGTACTGGACCTTCATCCATCGTATTTGTTTTTGGGTTATATAATCTAGCCCTATTTGAAACTATATTAACTATGCCTTTAAAATTATTTTCTTTTCCTATTGGATACTGAATAGGTACAACTGATGTTCCAAACTTCTCTTTTAACTGTTCTAATACCTTTTCGAAGTTGCTATTTTCACGATCTAATTTATTTACGAAAATTGCTCTTGGTAATTTACGCTCTATTGCATAATCCCAGGCTTTCTCTGTACCAACCTCAATCCCTGAAACCCCACAAACAGTCATCATAGCCATGTCAATTACACATAACCCTTCGATAACCTCTCCTTCAAAGTCGAAATATCCAGGCATATCAACTAGATTAATTTTTACATCATTCCACTCACAGCAAGCTACTGATGTAGAAATAGATACCTGTCTTTTCTTCTCTTCAACATCATAGTCACTTACTGTAGTTCCATCTTCAATTCTTCCAACTCTATCAACTTCCTTAGTATGATATAACAAATTTTCCATAAGACTTGTTTTTCCTGAACCACCATGGCCAATTAAACCAACGTTTCTTAGGTTGTTACTTTTATACTCTTTCATAAGGCGTACCCCCTAAAATAAATTTAGTGTGTTAAGTTAATACATTAGTAAATATATTGTTTATTCTATAAAATTTTACTTTTCCCTTCAAAATTATCAGAATATTTGTAATATTCCATTTAATGTATTGATAATTCATTTTCTCTCTTCTTGATAGTATTTACTAAATTATTAAATAGTTTTACCTTAATAAAGTATCCTATAACATAACTGTTTGTACTTTTTTATCACTTTTTAAGGTTTTTCACTAATTATTTATAACTTAATCACTTTCCTTATAATTCTATGGGACTCTCCCTAATAATATTTCTTATATTGGACAATTTTTTAATCATATATATTTGTTTTATGATGATATTAAATTAATCCACAGATAACCCATTTATGTTTATAACTTAACCACAATTTTAGATTAACTGTGTATAAAATTAAATGTGCTAATTTGAATATGCTATAAATTTAAATGATATCAACAATAATAACTTTAAAATGATTATTCTTAAGTATGAAATGTGAACTTATCCACATTAATATTCTACTTTTGCATTATAATTATAAATATGAACAAGTTTTTTTATTTTCAAGTAAAAAAATAGAGAGATGATAATCATCTCTCTATTTTTTTGTGTTTGATTCATAGCGTTAATTAATAGTTATTCAAAAAAGTAAAAAAGATAATTTTCATTATCTATTTATACTTAACTATACATAAAAAATGGCTCCGCGAAGAGGATTCGAACCTCCAACCTATCGGTTAACAGCCGAGTGCTCCACCGTTGAGCTATCGCGGAATATAGACCTGGCAACCACCTACCCTCCCACACAGCTTCCCGTGCAGTACTCTCGGCCTCTTAATGCTTAACCTTCGTGTTCGGTATGGGAACGGGTGTATCCATTAAGAGCATCATCACCAGATTGAAGA
>JARKVD010000009.1 GCA_029851835.1 Clostridium sp.
GAAAATTAAAGAATATATAGCAAATCAATTGAGGGAAGATCAATTGTCAGAACAATTAACGATCGATGATTTTGACCCGTTCACGGGTGGCAAGTAAAATAATCGCAAGTGCCAGACCTAATGTACGCCCTTTAGGCGTTGCTAGTAGAACAGGGCTACGCCCGATAATGCAAAACCACCGGCTAAGCCGGTGGATTTTTATTATAATTTTGTATGGAAAAGTATGGATATTAGTGGTGAAATTGGTTAGACTTATCTATATAGAAAAAATAGGAAGTGCAAGGGGTAGAGTTATGTTTAACAAATATAATGGGAGATCGCGTCAAGTTCTCATGTATGCTCATCGAGAAGCAAGAAAATTTCAACATAATTACATAGGTACTGAACATGTTTTAATGGGAATCTCAGAAGAAGGGGGTACTGCTGCAGAATTACTAAGAAATATTAAGATCAGTAATGCTATTCTTAACAAGAAAATTGAGGATTTCGTAGGTCATGGAGAAACTGAAGTACAACAAGAAGATATATATTTAACTCCGAGAGCAAAAAAGATAATGGAGCTAAGTGTTGTAGAGGCTAGAGCTTTGAATGAAGAATTTGTTGCACCAGAGCACATGCTTTTGGCAATTATTAGAGAAGAAGGTGGAGTAGCTTATACTGTTTTAGAGTCTTTAGATGTAGATTTTAAAAATTTAACGGAGTTGTTGAAAGAAGTGAGGTCAAAAAACATTAATGCCAATTTAGAAAGGCAGGATGAAGAGTATAGACCTTCTGGGAACATGATTTTAAATGGAAGTAGCAATGAATTTAATGAGGATGTAAAAATAAGTACACCTATACTTAATAAGTATGGAAGAGATCTAACCTCATATGCAAGAGAAGGAAAGTTAGATCCTGTAATTGGGCGAGAAAAGGATATAGAAAGAGTTTTAGAAATCCTTTGTAGAAGGATGAAAAACAATCCATGTTTAATAGGAGAGCCTGGAGTTGGTAAAACAGCTGTAGTTGAAGGATTAGCACAATTAATTTATTTGGAAAGAGTACCAGATGTATTAAGAAATAAAAGAGTGGTAAGCATAAGCATGGCCACTATGGTGGCAGGTACAAAATATAGGGGAGAGTTTGAAGAGCGATTAAAATCTCTTATTGAAGAGGTAACTAAAAGTAAAAATGTGATTTTATTCATTGATGAAATTCATACAATTGTAGGTGCAGGTGGAGCTGAAGGAGCTATAGATGCGGCTAATATATTAAAACCCACATTGGCAAGAGGAGAGTTACAATGTATTGGAGCAACCACCATAGAAGAATATAGAAAGTATATCGAGAAGGATTCTGCCTTAGAAAGAAGATTTCAATCAGTTTTAGTAAATGAACCATCAAAGGATGAAGCAATACAAATATTAAGAGGGTTGAAGGAAAAATATGAATGTTATCACGGTGTAGAGTTTACAGATAAAGCTATTGAAGCGGCAGTAAATTTATCTTCAAGATATATTCCAGATAGATTTTTACCAGATAAAGCAATAGATTTGATTGATGAGGCAGGAGCTAAGTCTAGGATTGAAGCTAGTAACAGTAAAGGAAATCCAGAGGTTAAAGCAATGGAATCAAACTTAGATAATTTAATACAATATAAGCTTCTTGCGGTTAAAAATGAAGAGTTTGAAAAGGCAGCTGCTATCCGTGAAGAAGAAAATAACCTTAGGAGTTCTATTAATTCTAAAAAGAGAAATCTTGTAGAAAGTAGAGCAATTATAAAGATTAAGGTTGATGAAGAAGAAATAGCTAGGGTATTAGCAGGATGGACACAAATACCTGTGCATAAGCTTACAGAGAAAGAAACAGAAAAGCTTTTGAAGCTAGAAGATATATTAAGAAAGAGAGTTATAGGCCAAGATGAAGCAATTACAGCTATAGCCAAAGCTGTAAGAAGATCAAGAATTGGCTTTAGAGATGAAAAAAGGCCTATAGGAAGTTTTATTTTCTTAGGACCTACTGGAGTAGGAAAAACAGAATTATCAAAGGCTCTTGCAGAGGCGATTTTTGATGATGAAGAAGCCTTAATTAGAATTGATATGACTGAATACATGGAGAAGCATTCTATATCCAAGTTAATAGGAGCGCCTCCAGGCTATGTAGGATTTGATGCAGGAGGGCACCTAGCTGAAAAAGTTAGAAGAAAGCCTTATTCTGTAGTTTTATTGGATGAGATAGAGAAAGCTCATCCAGATATATTTAATATATTACTTCAGATATTAGATGACGGAAGATTAACTGATTCCACTGGTAGAAAAGTAAATTTCCAAAATACAATTATAATAATGACATCCAATGCTGGAACCTCTATGCTAAAAAAGCAGAATTCTTTAGGTTTTGCAAAGCCAGTAAATGAGATTGAGGAAGAGTATAAAAAAATGAAGGAAATACTTCTTGAGAATATAAAAAATGTATTTAGACCGGAGTTACTTAATAGGGTAGATGAGACAATTGTGTTTCATAAACTTACTGATAATGATATTTTAAGTATTACGGATATAATGGTGAATACTCTTTGTGAGAGAGCAAGAAAAAATAATCTTAATTTAAATGTCACAGATGCGGTAAAAAGGTATATTTGTAGGAAAGGGGAAACAGAAACCTATGGAGCAAGACCGTTAAGAAAATTAGTTACCCAGCTAATAGAGGATAGAGTATCAGAAGAAGTATTAAAAGGAAGCTTTGAAATCACTGATAGTATAACTGTGGATATGGATAATAATGATTTGAAGATTATGAAATCAATGTAAGAGTCATATTGTTTTAACATGAAAATAGGTATATAATTACTGTGCACATTTAATTAAAAACCACTTATATAAGTGGTTTTTAATTGTATAGAAATTATTTATTAGTGGATAAATATATTTAGAATATGAAATGTTGGAAGAATAGCTAATTGTTTTTAAAATTAGTGTAAGAGGTGTTTTATGGCCAAGATAAAGAAAATGTTTGTATGTAATCAATGTGGATATGAGTCGCCAAAATGGATGGGAAAATGTCCAGGGTGTAATGATTGGAATACCTTTGCTGAAGAAGTTAAGGACGAGTCTATAAATAATTTTAAGAGGGCTGTAACAATATCCTCAGGGAACAAGCCAAAGAGTATAACTGAAGTAAAATCTAGTGAATATGAAAGGTTAGACACAGGAATTGGTGAGTTAAATAGAGTTGTAGGTGGTGGATTGGTTAAGGGGTCACTTACATTAATTTCTGGAGATCCTGGTATTGGTAAGTCTACAATTTTACTTCAAAGTGCCAGCAATATAGCTAACAAATATGGAAAAGTTCTTTATGTTTCAGGTGAGGAATCAGAAGAACAGATTAAAATGAGGGCTGAAAGACTTAAGGCTACTTGTAATGAGCTTTATATAGTGTCTGAAACCAATATAGATATTATTGAAGAGCATATTTTATCTATGGAGCCAACTTTTGTAATAATAGACTCAATTCAAACTTTATACAAGTCAACTATAACATCGGCACCAGGAAGTGTATCACAGGTTAGGGAGTGTACAAATGACCTTATGAGAATAGGAAAAACTAAAAGTATACCTCTATTTATTGTGGCACATGTTACAAAGCAAGGTGAGCTTGCGGGTCCAAGAGTTCTTGAGCATATGGTGGATACAGTGCTTTATTTTGAAGGAGAAAGAACTCAAGAATTCAGGATAATAAGAACAATAAAGAATCGTTTTGGAACTACAAGTGAAATTGGGGTTTTTGAGATGAGAGAAAGTGGTCTTGAGGAAGTAACTGACGCTTCATCTGTATTTTTACAAGAGAAATCAATGCAGCAGGAAGGGTCAGTAGTTATTGGAATTTTAGAAGGTACTAGACCTATATTAGTTGAAATACAAGCATTAGCAAGTGAGACTAAGGCTGTTATGCCAAGAAGAACAGCTGTAGGTGTTGATCATCAAAGGCTTAGTTTAATTTTAGCTGTTTTAGAGAAAAAACTTAAAGTTCCATTTTACAACAGTGATGTTTATGTGAATGTAGTTGGTGGATTAAATGTTGATGGAACCTATGGCGATTTAGGTATAGTGTTAGCTTTAATTTCAAGCATAAAAAGCAGAGAGATTAAGTTAGAAAATCTTTTGGTAATTGGTGAAGTAGGATTGACAGGTGAGGTAAGGCCAATAGCACATGCTGAAAAAATTATTAATGAAGCGGTAAAAATGGGATTTACTAATATCATATTACCTGAAAAAAACAAATCCAAAATAACTAATAAGTCAGTTAATCTTATTGGTGTAACAACAGTTAAAGAAGCAGTGGCTAAGATTTTTTAATAGAAACTGCTATAGGAGGATTTTATGAGGGAACAAAAGCAGAGAGATTTAATGGAGATATTAAAAATCATGTCTCCAGGAACACAGTTAAGGGAAGGCTTAGATAATATTCTTAGAGCAAAAACAGGTGGCCTTATAGTTTTAAGTGATAGAGAAGAAGTATTAAAAATGGTAGATGGTGGCTTTGAAATAAACTCAGAATACACTCCTGCATATGTATATGAATTAGCTAAAATGGATGGAGCCATAGTTATAAGTAGTGATTTAAAGAAAATTTTATATGCAAATACTCAATTAATGCCAAACCCATCCATTGTGACACAGGAGACTGGAACAAGACATAGAACAGCACAAAGAGTTGCTAAGCAGACTGGGGATATTGTAATAGCAATTTCGCAGAGAAGAAATATTATAAGTTTATATAAAGGAGATATTAAATATGTTTTAAGAGAGAGTGGAGAAGTTTTAGCTAAGGCTAATCAAGCTATTCAAACGTTAGAGAAATATCAACTTGTATTAAATAATGTTATAAGCAATTTAAATTTATTAGAACTTCAAGATTTATCAACATTGCTGGATGTAGTTACTGCTGTTCAGCGTAATGAGATGGTGATGAGAATTGTATATGAAATTGAAACATACATATGTGAGCTTGGTAATGAGGGTAGACTTATTTCTATGCAGTTATATGAATTAATTAATGGAGTAGAACAGGAAGGAAGACGATTAGTTAGAGATTACTGCAGTGATGAAACTAAATATGAAGAGGTTTATAAAAATATTGAGAAGCTTTCATCACAGGATTTGCTTGATTTAGACATAATAGGCAAGGTGTTAGGCTATCCGAGTATACAACTAGTAGATAAGCTCATTTCGCCTAGAGGATATAGAATATTAAACATGATACCTAGAATTCCAATAGGTATTGTAGATAATATGGTAAAGCATTTTGGAGAACTACAAAAAATAATGAATGCTTCTTTAGAGGAACTTGATTTAGTAGATGGTATTGGAGAGGCTCGTGCGAAAACTATAAAAAATGGACTTAGAACTTTAAAAGAAAGATTTATTTTAGATAGAGAAATATAGCACAAAGTAAACACTTTGTGCTATTCTTTATATAAATATACAAATTTTTCATTTAGTTTATATGACATACTCCATTGAATGAAATGAAACGGAGTTTCATTATTTAAAGATATTTATAGTTATTCTTTGTTATCTTATCATCAGAGTAAACGTAAATTATTAAATGTAGTAAGGTTTTTATATTCAGTAAGAAGTATATCGTATAAATTTAAGTCTAAACTATTACATAGTGAAGTTATGTAAAATAAGTGATTACCTAATTCAGTTTCAATTACTTTTCTACAATTTTCGCAAATACAGCCTTCAAGGTGTGAGTTTAGAGGAGAATCAAGATCATCTAGTGTTAATTTATCTAACTCTTCATTGCTTAAAGAGTAATTAATATTTTGTTTCTCCGCTTTGACTTTAATACATCCACAGCTTGTAACAGCTTTTACAACGGATCTGTTAACTCTGCTTTGTGATTCCTGAATCTTACTTAGTATATCAAGTATACTTTTATGTCTTAAAAGACAACTATCAACGGAATTTTGAAATTCATCAAATATTAGATCCTTCATAATGTTTCACTCCTTTTAAACCTATGTGCTTACTGGAAATATCTTTAAATATATGATATCTCATTATTGAATTTATTGATAGGGGGTAATAAAGAGTTTGATATTATTTTTAGTTGAATAAAAATTACACAGTTCAGTGATATATAGTGGAAATTTATAAAAGGTTAAATTTATATATACTTAATCAAATTTTAGTTAATATTTTTAGTTTTCATTGAAATGAATTAAGTGATAATATATATTAATTGTAAAGGCTACTGTATGATTATTGAAAAAACTCAAGATTGTATAAAATAAGTCGATAATATAGGATATTATGGTTAAAAGTTGTAAATAATCAAGATATAATATTAAATTTCAAAGGAGGTGTTATAATGCTGAAAAAAATACTAAGAGGGCTATTTACCTTAATTGGTGGCGTTCTGGGATATATATTAGGGGCATGGGGCGTATCTATGGAATTTGTAACAAAGCTAGGTTTGAGTAAAACTCCTCTTGCACCAATTATATTTGTTATTTTTTGCATTATATTTGTCGGACTTATATTTTATTTTATTTCACCATTTTTAAATTCAGCAATTATAAGGAGTATGGAGTACTTAGAAAGGTCAGCACAGAAAGTGCCTGTTATAGATATTGTGTTTGCAGGTATGGGTGCTTTAATTGGACTTGTTATATCGGTTCTTTTATCGTCCTTAATAAGAATAGACTCGGTAATATTTACAATAATAACTGTGATTGTAACTATAATAATTACAGTGTTATGTGCAGATATTTGTGTTAGAAAGAAAGAAGAGATTATGCACGTTTTCTCTAATCTTAGAAAAAATGGTGGCAGTAAAGAACTTAAGAGTAAAACCTCAGGGGAAAGAGGATGTCCTAAGGTGTTAGATACGTCTGTAATAATTGATGGAAGAATATTTGATATATGCGAAACAGGATTTATTGAGAGTACTTTAGTAATACCAACTTTTGTATTAGATGAATTGAGACACATTGCAGATTCATCGGATTCATTAAAGCGAACAAAAGGCAGAAGAGGATTGGATATACTTAATAAAATTCAAAAGGAATTAAGTATTAAAGTAGAAATTTGGGAAGGCGATTTTAAAGATATTAAGGAAGTGGATATTAAGCTTCTTAAACTTGCACAAACACTGAATGGTAAAGTGATAACAAACGATTATAACCTAAATAAAGTTGCAGAACTTCAAGGAGTTCCAGTTTTAAATATCAATGAATTAGCAAATGCAGTAAAACCAGTTTTATTACCAGGTGAAGTGATGAAAACTGTAGTAATAAAAGATGGAAAGGAATCTGGTCAAGGAGTTGCATATTTAGATGATGGAACTATGATAGTTATTGAAGATGGCAAGAAGTTTATTGGAGAAAATATTACGGTTGTAGTTACATCAGTACTTCAAACTGCAGCAGGAAGAATGATATTTGCAAAACCGAAGGAAGACTAGAGATGATGGAGGACTTATGGGAAAGAATATAGCTCTTGTTTTAGCAGCGGGTCAAGGAAAACGAATGGGTGCTGAGATTAATAAGCAGTTTTTGACTCTTCAAGATAAACCTGTTTTATATCATACATTAAAAGCGTTTTCTGAAAATTCTAATGTGGATGAAATAGTTTTGGTGTGTGCAGAGAAAGATATGGACTACTGTAAAAACAACATTGTAGAAGAGTATGGCTTTTCTAAGGTTAAATCATTGGTATTAGGTGGAGTAGAAAGGCAAGATTCAGTATATAATGGGTTGAAAGCTATAAAAAGCTGTGATATAGTATTAATTCATGATGGTGCCAGACCATTTATAACTAACAATATAATTGATGAAGGAATTAAAATGGCTAAAACTCATGGAGCATGCACATGTGGAGTTAAGGCAAAAGATACTATTAAATTAAGAGATTCGGATGGCTTTTCTAAGGAAACTTTAAATAGAGAAAGTACTTTCTTAGTGCAAACACCACAGTGTTTTAATTATGATTTAATATTAAACTGTCATGAAAAGCTTAATAAAAATAAAAAAATGGTAACTGATGATACAATGGTTGTTGAAATGTTTAACCATAGGGTGTATCTTTATGAAGGAAGCTATTTTAATATAAAAATTACAACTCCTGAAGATATGATTATAGGAGAAAACATATTAAATAGTAGAAGCTGTGAATAGAAGTTAAAAGTAAATATAATGTATGTGATGATGAAGAATAGTAGAAGCAGAACCACAGAGAGAGAATTCACTGGCTGAGAGATTCTCAATAGCTTTGAACCTGCTTCTGAGCAGTAGCTAATAACTACCGGCTTACAGTCGTTAATCAATTAAGTAATAAATTTTAGGTGGTACCGCGATAGAATTCGCCCTAATTGGGTGAGTTCTATCTTTTTTTATTATTAAAGAACAATTAATATACTCTATAATTCAGAGGAAAGTATAAAGCTAAATATAAGGAATGAAAAATTTAAAACAGGTTATTGATTTTAAACATATAAAAATAAGATGAGGTGGATTAAATGAGATTATCAAATATGTTAATTAGCACATTAAGAGAGGTTCCAGGAGAAGCAGAGATTATAAGTCATCAACTTATGTTAAGAGCTGGGTTAATTAGAAAGTCAGCTACAGGAATATATACTTTTATGCCAACAGGGGTTAGAGTATTAAGAAATGTTGAAAACATTATTAGAGAAGAAATGAATGAAGCAGGAGCTCAAGAATTATCAGCATCAGCTTTAATTCCAGCAACCTTATGGCAGGAGTCTGGTAGATGGAATGCTTATGGACCAGAGATGTTTAGATTAAAAGATAGAAATGGAAGAGACTTCTGTCTTGGACCTACCCATGAAGAGATATTTACGGATTTGGCAAAGAGTGAAATTAAGTCATATAAACAGTTGCCACTTAATTTATATCAAATACAAATGAAATACAGAGATGAGAGAAGACCGAGATTTGGAGTAATGAGATCCAGAGAATTCTTAATGAAGGATGCTTATAGCTTTGATAAGGATAGTGAAGGCTTAGATAAATCTTATGATAAAATGCATGAAGCATATAATAAAATATTTACAAGGTGTGGACTTGAATTTAGTGCGGTAGAGGCAGATTCAGGAGCTATTGGTGGTTCAAGTTCTGCGGAGTTTATGGTTAAGTCAGATAGTGGTGAAGATGAAATTGCTTTCTGCTCAAAGTGCAGCTATGCAGCAAATACAGAAAAGGCTACATCTAAATTAAGTGGAAAATCACATGAAGAAGAAAAAGAGTTAGTGAAAGTTGCAACGCCAGATGTTAAGACTATTGAGGAATTAGAAAAATTCTTTAACACAGACAGCAAGAAATTTGCAAAGACTCTTATATTTAAAGCTGGTGAAAAGATAATAGCTGTTATGGTAAGAGGAGATAGAACTTTAAATGAAACTAAGCTTATCAATGCTATTGAAGGAAGCGTCGAATTAGAAATGGCTGATGAAGAAACAGTTTTAAAAGCAACTGGAGCTGAAGTTGGATTTGCTGGTCCAATAGGTTTAAAGGTTGACTTATTACTGGTTGATGAAGAAGTAGTAAATATGCAAAACTTTATTGTTGGTGCTAACGAAACGGGATATCATTACGACAATGTTAATTATGGAAGAGATTTTGAAGGAACTATTGGTGATTTTAGAACAGTTGTAGAAGGGGATTGCTGTCCAAGATGTGAAGCTCCAATAAATATAAGAAGAGGAGTAGAGGTTGGGCACATATTTAAATTAGGAACTAAGTATTCAAGTGCCATGGGAGCTAATTACTTAGATGAAAATGGTAAAGAGCAGCCACTAGTAATGGGATGCTATGGTATAGGTGTTAATAGAACTGTTGCTGCCATCATTGAACAGCATCATGATGAAAATGGAATTACATGGCCAATGGAAATAGCTCCATATAAAGTGATTATAATGCCAGCTAATATGAAAAATGAAGAACAGGTTGCAGTTGTAGAAAAATTATATAGTGAATTAAAAGCACATAGAATAGATGTTCTTTTAGATGATAGAAATGAAAGAGTAGGGGTTAAGTTTAAGGACTCTGACTTAATAGGTATACCTATGAGAATAACTGTAGGTAAAAAGGTTACTGATGGAATGGTAGAGTTTAAACTAAGAACTGGAAATGATATCGAAGAAGTAACTATAGACAATGCAGTAGAAAGAGTTAAAAGCGAACTTGAAAAGAATAATATAAGATTCTAGAACTTGTATAAGACTATGCTTAACTGTAAGTGAGTATAGTCTTATTTGTTTATTATTAATTAAATTTGGGGAAAGTTAAGAGTAAAAGTATATTAATAAATATTTATGGTAAAATGATTTAGGGTTAGATTTGATTTATAAATATAAGTCTAGGAAAGATAGAGAATATAAACTATAATTATATTTAACTTATAATTTACGAAGGTTTGTTTTGAAGGAGAAGTTTATGGAGTTTGATATACTAAAGGAGAAGTTTAAACCTGAAGAGGCACATCTCATTAGTCCATTAACATTAGCATTTATAGGTGATGCGGTATATGAGGTGTTTGTTAGAACTTATTTACTTAGTGAAAACAAGACTATGAAGGTACAAAAACTTCATCTTAAAACAGTAGCATATGTTAAAGCTAAGGCTCAAAGTAATTATGCTAAAGCTATTTTAGATTTGTTAGATGAAGATGAAATGGCAGTCTTTAAGAGGGGGAGAAATACAAAATCAACTGCACCTAAAAATGCAGATGTAAGCGAATATAGATGGGCTACAGGGTTTGAAGCAATTATAGGTTACTTATATATTGCTGGAAAAACAGAACGAATGAACTATTTGCTTAATAAGATTATTGAAGTGGGGGAAGAAACTAAATGTTAAAGGTTAAAATTTTAGAGCATACACCAAATCCAGAGAGAGTTATAGCTGCTGCTGCAAAGTTATGCTATAGTGCTGTTGGGGTAGATGAAATATCGGAAGGGTTAACTGAAGAGTCAACATCAAAGTTTATAAAGATGCTTTCTAGTTATGGTCATGAATCACCAATGGAACATGTAAGCTTTACCTTTGCTATTGAAGGTGTATCAAGAAGTTTAACTCATCAATTAGTTAGACATAGAGTTGCATCATACTCTCAACAAAGTCAAAGATATGTTAAGCTAGCAGCTTTTGAATACATAATTCCACCAGCTATTGCTGCAAATGAAGAGTGTAAGAAAATATTTGTAGATGCAATGAAAAAAGATCAAGAAGACTATGATAGGATAGTGGAAATATTAAAGGAAGAAATACTAGAGAAATCTATATTGAAATATAAGGCTAGCAAAAATGTTGAAGAGCTTACGGAAAAAGAACTTAAATCTTTAAAATCAAAGGCGGAAAAAACTGCGATAGAAGATGCTAGGTATGTATTCCCTAATGCATGTGAAACAAAAATTATAGTAACTATGAATGCTAGAGAGTTAAAGCATTTCTTTAAACATAGATGCTGTGATAGAGCGCAATGGGAAATAAGAAATATGGCTGACGAAATGCTTAGACAAGTAAAGGCTGTAGCTCCTAATATATTTATAGCCTGTGGTCCTGGATGTGTTAAAGGACCTTGTCCAGAGGGCGCTATGTCTTGTGGAAGAGTTGTAGAGATGAGAGAGAAGTATAACAATCTTTAACGTTGGGATAAAGATATTGTTGAAAATCTATATATTTTTTAGCATTAAATTTAAACATAGTTATTAGAAAAGTTAGCATTCTTATTTAAAGAGATATGAACAGTGAGCTAAAGAAAAATATTAAATTAAGATGGTAATAGGAGAGATAAAAATGGAATATGGAAGAAAAAACAAAAATGGTTATAGTACAGATGGAGCTGGAAGACCTAAACGTACAGGAAAAAACAGAAGAGATCAGCATGTAACGAAGTATAGTAATGGAATGGATTATAGAAGTGAAACTGTACCAGCTCCAAGAAAAGAAAGAGGCTACAAAAGAGAACAGGCTCAAGAATTCGTTAGAGCAGAGAGATTTGAGGCTAATGCTAGAGAAGATATGATTGAAGGAAGAAATGCAGTTATAGAAGCTTTAAAATCAGACAGGACAATAGAGTACATAATGATAGCTAAAGGTGATACTAAGGGGTCAATAAGTGTTGTTACAGCTTTAGCACAAGAAAAGTCAGTGGTTGTTAAATATGTTGAGAGAGCTAAATTGGATGGTATGAGTGAAACAGGTGCGCACCAAGGCGTTATAGCAATAGTTACACCATATAAGTATTTCTCAATAGAAGACATAGTTATGAGTGCTAAAGAAAAAGGAGAAGATCCATTCATATTAGTTCTTGATGAAATTGAAGATCCACATAACTTTGGGTCAATAATAAGAATTGCAGAAGTATGTGGCGTTCATGGAATAATAATTCCAAAGAGAAAAAATGTAGGGGTTACACCTACAGTATATAAGACTTCTGCTGGAGCTACAGAGCATATTAAAATTGCGAAAGTTACCAATATAAATGTGGCCGTGGATCAATTAAAAGAAGCTGGAGTATGGGTATATGGAGCTGATATGCATGGTGAAAAATACTGTTATGATGCAGATTTAAGAGGACCTGTAGCATTAGTAATAGGAAGTGAAGGAAAAGGAATTTCTAAACTTACAAAAAGCAAATGTGATATTTTAGTGAAGATACCTATGGTAGGAAAGGTTAATTCATTAAATGCTTCTGTTGCTTGTGGAATGATCAGCTACGAAATCCTTAAACAAAGATTAAAGTAAGGTAATGGGGTTATTAAGTTGAAACATATTTTCGTGGATGGATACAATGTAATTAATAGTTGGCCAGAATTAAATAGTTTAAAAAATGATAGCTACGAAAGTGCAAGAACTAAGCTTATTGATTTGCTTCTAAACTATGCTGCATTTAAAGGATGTAAGGTAGTTTTGGTGTTCGATGCCCATATGGTCAAGGGGAGTTTAGAAAAAAAAGAGAGAGTTGGAAATCTGATAATAGTATTTACTAAATCTGATGAAACAGCAGATAGTTATATTGAAAGAATGGTAAATAACATTGGAAGAAAATCAGAGGTATATGTGGTGACTTCTGATTCGTTAGAACAACAGTTAATTTTCCAAAGGGGAGCTAATAGAGTTTCCTCTTTGGAGTTTTATCATTGGATAAATGATGAGAAAAATAGAATAGCTAAGAGCTGTGAAATCACGGGGGGAACCCAGAGAAACCTATTTGAAGAGTATATTGATAAAGAAAGTGCTGAAAAGTTAGAAAAGATTAGGAGAAGTAGGTAATTAGCCTTGACTATACAAAATTTATTAATGTATAATTTAAATTGAGGTTATTAGCGCTTTGGAGGGGATATTGTTGGGGAATGAGAATGTCAATAATGAGCACAACTCCATATTTGTAGGGAAAGATGACGAAGAACTAGTAGCTATGGCAAAAGAAGGCAACGATAGAGCTTTGGAGTATCTTCTCTGTAAATATCAAAACTTTGTAAAATCCAAAGCAAAATCTTATTTTTTGATTGGGGCGGACAAGGAAGATATATATCAAGAAGGGATGATTGGTCTTTTCAAGGCTATTAGAGATTTTAAAGATGATAAATTAGCATCCTTTAAGGTGTTTGCAGAGTTATGCATAACGAGACAGATAATAACAGCGGTTAAAACAGCAACGAGACAAAAGCATATTCCTCTTAATACTTATATATCTTTGAATAAACCTATATATGATGAGGAATCAGATAGGACATTGTTGGACATAATATCAGGTATAAGAGTGTCAGACCCTGAAGAACTTATCATTGACCAAGAGGAAATGAAAAATATTGAAAGTAAGATGGAAGAGGTTTTATCTAGCTTAGAAATGGAAGTTTTAAATTCATATCTTGATGGGAAATCTTATCAAGAAATTGCAAGTGATTTAGATAGGCAGGCTAAGTCTATTGATAACGCGTTGCAACGGGTGAAAAGAAAGCTTGAAAAGTGTTTGGAACAACGTTGAAACCATATTGACAAACAAATTAATCTAATATATAATAAAAAACTGACAAAAGTATTTTACAAACTTTAATTTAGTATTGAATGCTCATATAGCTCAGTAGGTAGAGCGTCACCTTGGTAAGGTGGAGGTCACCGGTTCAATCCCGGTTATGAGCTCCAATTAAATTACAACACACGTGGATAAGTTTACATTAATCAAGTGAAAATATAATATTTTCCAAACAAGGAGGAATTAGAAATGGCAAAGGAAAAATTTGAAAGAAGCAAACCGCACGTTAACATTGGAACTATAGGACACGTTGACCACGGTAAAACTACATTAACAGCTGCTATAACATCAGTATTAGCTA
>JARKVD010000015.1 GCA_029851835.1 Clostridium sp.
GGAAATTGATTTATCAGTGGCACTCCATTTATATAATAATTGTTACTTTCTACAGGTTCAATTATTTCTGTAGATGCGTTAATGAATTCATTTTTATTTTCTTGTGGCAACGTGAATAAAGACAAAATTACACATGCAGCAAAAACTACATATGCTATATGTCTATTACCACTTTCAATTGTATTATCTATCTTCATCACGCACCTCAAACTATTTTAATAGCTTATTTTAAAGTTTTAACCAAGTCTTCAGGCTCTAATACTTTTGTAATCTTAATTCCAAAGTTCTGCTGAGCAACAACAACTTGTCCATAAGCTATTTTCTTTTCATTTACTAAAATCTCAACCTCTTGATTATCTAAAGTATCCAGTTCTATTAAAGAACCTCTGCCTAGTTCTAAAATTTCACTTAAAGCCATCTTAGTTCTTCCAAGAACTACAGTAATCTCTATTGGTATATCTAAAACCCTAGCTATTTTATCATTCATAACTATCTCTCCTTATCTATAATATCAGTTATCTCAACACCTTTTTTTATTCCTAATAATCCTACTTTAGCCTTATACACATCCGCATCACCAACACTTACAGTGATGTCATCATAAATTCTCTGGTCTAAAAGAATAACATCTCCAGACTCTAAGTTTAGTAAATCATTAATTCTTACTCTAGTTCCTCCCAGCTTTGCACAAATGTCAACATCAACATTCTTTGTAAAATCTAAAGCTTCTTTAGATAATAATTTCTCTCCATCTTCATCTAACTTATTTAAGCCCTTAATATTATTATTTACTAAATCCCCAAGTACTGTCTCCATATTCTTATAAGGCATACAGAATCTAATTCTGCCAAGCACTTCTTTCTGTAAAGTCACATTAAGTGCTGCTTCAAATATAACATCTTTATTCTTAAGTTTCTGATATTGAACTATATTTGTATATATATCAACTATTTTTATATTTTCGTAATGATAAGGCACATATACCCGTCTTAATAGACTTTCTGCTAGATACTTAAATAACTCTAAATCTATATTAGTAAGCTCTCTATCAATAGAGTCAATCTTCCCATTTCCCCCCAGAAGTGAATCAACTAAGCTAAGCACAACGTACTTATCGAAGAATAGAGTTAAGTTCTCTACTGAAGGATAGATCCTATATTCTATCACTACATTATTGCTGTTAACTTCTTCTATAAATTCCCCAAAGTTCGTCTGACTTGATTTTTCTAAGGCCATCCTAAAGCTATCACTTTTAGTCTCATAGCTTATCTGCATAATTGAAGTTTTGCAAAACTCTTCAGCCATAGCTACAAAATATCTAATGTTCTCTATGGAGAATTTTTCACTTTTTTTAAAGTCATATAATCTTATATCTTCCATGCTATATCCTCTTTCTTACCTTGATTGTAGATTATTTATCATTGACCACATATCATCAGCAACAGTAATCCCTTTGCTATTTAATTGAAAAGCTCTTTGAACTGATATCAAATCAGTCATTTCCTGCCCTAAATTCACATTAGACATCTCTGTATATCCTTGCATAATATTTGAGCCATTAACTACATTTAAGTCAGCCCCTTGCTTTGGCGCAAATAAGCCATCACCTATAGATAAGAAATCATTATCCCCTGTTGAATTATATAAATTTACTCTTCCTACCAATCTATCTCCTGCATAAACTTGTCCACTTTTATCAATTGTAAAGTTTTCATTAGTTAATCCTGCAGTTGCATAACTATTATTGTAGAACTGTATGTCTAATACATTCCCTGCATCATCCACAATTTTGCCGCTAGAATCAATAGTGAATTCTCCACTTCTTGTATATGCATATGTATTGTTAGGTCTTATAACTCTAAAAAGACCTTCACCATCTATTGCTAAGTCTGTTTTAAGTCCAGATTGCTTTAAACTTCCCTGCATAGTATTTCTTATTTCATTGCTAGTCCTTACCCCTGTTCCCATATCTGTATTAGGTTCATTCACAGGATAAGAATCTCTATTTAAACTTTCTCTAACTAAGTCCTGAAATTCAACCTCTAATCTCTTATATCCAGTAGTATTTGCATTAACCATATTATTTGAAATTACATTTATCTTATTTTGATTTGCACTCATTCCTGACTTACTTACATTGATTATTCCGTACATAGTCCTACCCCCTATCTAATAGATCCTATTTCATTTGCTATCTTACTTAAAGTTGAGTCCATAATTTGAACCACCTTTTGATTTGCCTCAAATGCCCTCATATTTGACATCAAAGCTGAAGTTACATCTATAAGATCTACATTGGAGGTCTCTTTAACTCTATTCTGCACATTATAATTGCTGGCTGCTACTTCATTATTACCTTCAAATAAGTTTTCTCCTACCTTATTCAATGCATTATAATCTTGAAAGTCTACTATGTTAAATCTATAAGCCATTCTGGAATCAAGTAAAATATTATTTCTGTTATCCATAGATATTTTTTGATTTCCTACATATATTGGCTCTAAAGCATTTGTCTCCTGATTTACTCCAAGGACATTATCACCTGAAGTTGTTACTAAGTATCCCATGCTATTTACTTTAAATCCACCATCTCTTGTATAACGTCTATTTCCATCTCTATCTTCAATAGTAAAAAAGCCTTTTCCGTTTATAGCAAAATCAGTATCACTATCTGTTGAAACTATAGTCCCTTGAGTGTAGTTAGTAACTGTTTCATCGATTCTAACCCCCGGATTTAAGCTTCCAAGTTCCTGTTTTTTACCTTGACCATTAATATATTTATCTCTATTACTCAATACAATTTCATCAAAGCTTTTAGATACTAATGTTTCCGCTTTAAATCCTGTAGTATTTATATTAGCCATGTTATTTGTTATTACACTTTGGCTAGCTTGCAAATTTATCATGGCAGAAATTGATGAATACATTCCTCTTAACATAGTTGCCTCCTTAAGCTATATTATAATTTAATTTATTCATTGCACTTCTTAAATTTATTATTGCTCTACTATGAATCTGACACACTCTAGACTCTGATATCTCAAGAACCTTTCCAATCTCCTTTAATGTCATCTCTTCATAATAATATAAAGAAAGAACAAGCTTGTCCCTTTCTCTCAGCATATCAATGGCTTTTGATAACATTTCTACCTTCTCATCATCCTCAATCTTCTTGTCTGGCAGTGAACTTTCATCTGCCTTTATTGTATCTATAAGGGTTATGTCATTATTACCTTGAAATATGACTGTATCTAAGGATGTAGTAGTCATAATATGTATATTGGTTTCAATTTTCTGCACTTCTGCAGTTGATACTTTCAAGTACTTTGATATCTCTAATTCCGTAGGTTCTCTAAATAAGTTGTTTTGGAGTTCTTTAACAGCATAATTGTACTTGTTTATATTAGCCACATCATTTCTTGAAATAGGAGAACGTCTTCTTATTTCATCTATTATGAATGCTCTTATCTTCATTGATGCAAAGGTTGAAAACTTACAGTTTCTATCATCCTCATACTTGTTAGCGGCGTCTATTAAACCCATAGCCCCATAGCTAACTAAATCTTCATATTCAACCCCTATACCTTCTGTATAATATTTAGATGCTATATATCTTACCAAGTTCATATTGTCTAGTACTTTTTGCTCTTTATCAGCTTTATTCAACTTAATTACCTCCCTACTATATATTTACTACTGCATGTGCTTTTATCTGGATATCGTTTGGTATTTCATTTAAAGATAATACCGCAATACTCGGGAATACCATCTCTACAAGTTTTTTAAATGGCGCCCTTATTTTTGGAGATACCAAAATTATTGGCCTATTGTTATAAAAATCAACATTTTCACTTATATCTTTTATGCTATTGAAGATTTTATTTGTATTATCTGGATCAACTGCTGGATAAGTTCCATTGGCTGACTTTTGAAGATTATTTGCAATAAGTCTTTCCACTTCGCCTGATAGAGTTGCCACATTTATGTAATTACTATCATCCACAAGTTCTGAACAAATCCCCTTGCTTAAAGCCATTCTCACATACTCAGTAAGCAGCTCGATATCCTTAGTATTCACAGCATTATCAGCTAAAGTTTCAAGAATTGTTACTCTATCCTTAATTGCAACCTTCTCTCTAAGAAGATTTTGAAGCACCTTTTGAACTTCTCCTAAGGTCATTAAATCTGGTATAAGTTCTTCTACAACCACACTATATCGCTCTTTAGTTGCATCGATTATCTCCTTAACCTCTTCTCTACCCATTAGTTCATGAGCTTTATCTTTTATTATTTCTAATAGGTGTGTAACTAGTATTGTTGATGGATCTACAATTGTATATCCCCTTAATTCTGCTTCTTCAACCTTATCTTTGCTTATCCATACGGCTTCTAAGCCAAAACTTGGTTCAATAGCCTTTATTCCTTCTATATCTAACCCTAACCCCATTGGATCCATACATAAAAGCATGGTTGGCATAAGGTCATAGGTTGTAACTCTATTTCCTCTAATTTTGATACAGTATTGATTTGGATTTAACTGAAGATTGTCCCTTATTCTAATAGGTTGAACGATAATTCCCATATCGATTGCACACTGTCTTCTTATTGAAGAGATCCTTTGAAGTAAATCTCCACCATTACTTTCATCAGCTAATGGAATTAACCCATACCCAATTTCCACCTCTAAAGGTTCAACATTTAAAAGTTCTGATACATCTTCGATCTCATTGATAGCACCACTTTCTTCTACAGCTATCTCGTTATTTTCTAATACTTCCTCGGTTTCCTTTTTATCTTTATTTAAAGTTAACCCAATTAATATACAGCCTGTACCAAGAGTGAAAAATGATAATTTAGGAAGTCCTGGCATTATACCTAGAATAAATAGAACTACACCTGTCATCATTATTGCCTTAGGAATAGATGTAAGCTGTTGCCCCGCCATACTGGCAAAGCTTTCATCACCATCACCATTAGCCTTAGTAACTAAAATACCTGCCGATGTGGAAATAAGAAGTGCTGGTATCTGGCTAACAAGGCCATCTCCGATGGTAAGCCTTATGAAGGTTTCAGCTGCCTCTCCAAAACTCATCTCAAACATCATTACCCCAATTATCATTCCACCAATTATATTTATAAGTGTTACTATAATTCCTGCGATAGCATCTCCCTTTACAAACTTAGATGCACCATCCATAGATCCATAAAAATCAGCTTCCTGCTGTAATTCTCTTCTTCTTTTCTTTGCAGTTCTCTCATCAATCATTCCTGCATTTAAATCTGCATCTATGCTCATTTGTTTTCCTGGCATAGCATCTAAAGTAAATCTAGCTGATACCTCAGAAACCCTTCCAGAACCATTTGTTATTACTACAAACTGAATAATTATAATTATGAGGAATATAATTATTCCCACCACATAATTTCCTCTTACAACAAAGCTCCCAAAGGATTCAATTACACTACCAGCATAACCTTCTCCTAAAATAAGTCTTGTTGATGAAATATTAAGACCTAATCTAAAAAGAGTTGTAATTAGTAATATTGTTGGAAATATTGATAGCTGTAGTATGTTAGTTGAAAAAAGTGTCATAAGCAAAATTAGTACTGATAAGCTGATATTTAAAACTAATAAGATGTCTAGGATAAAAGGAGGTAACGGAATTATTATCATAAGTACTATTCCTATTACTCCAAAGCCCACAATTATGTCAAATCTATTCTTGATGCTTAACTTCTCCATTCTCAACTCTCCTAATAATTTTTCTTGTATCTATTTTTAATTTTATATACAGCAACTAATACTTGAGCTACTGCTTCATACATATCTGATGGAACCTCTTGATCAACATCAACCTCTTTATATATCAACCTTGCAAGTGGTCTATTTTCGATTATCGGTATATGATTTTCTTTAGCTATTTCTCTAATTTTCTTAGCTAAAACATCAGCTCCCTTTGCAATAACTACTGGTGCTGCATCAACTCCACTTTCATATTTGATTGCAATAGAAATGTGAGTTGGATTTGTGATTATCACTGTTGCCTCTTTCGCATTTTGAATCATTCTTTGACCTGACATCTGTCTTTGTTTCTGTCTAATTTGAGATTTTACAAGAGGATCTCCCTCCATCTGTTTATATTCCTCTTTTACTTCTTGCTTACTCATCTTCATCTTCTGTTTATGAGAGTATATTTGATAAGCAAAATCAAATACAGCTATTACTACCGCTATAAGTATTGCTACCATAAACAGCTTCTTTATTAAACCTATTACCGTATAAAATAAGTATGGAAAATATACATTTCCGATTTTTAATATATCCATGTAATTACTTTTAACGAAGGAAAACCCTATATATCCTAAGGCAATTAATAAAACTGTATTTTTCATTAAATTGACTAAAGCTCTTTGAGAAAACATATTTTTTAACCCTTCAATTGGGTTTATCTTTGAAAATTTAGGCTTTAGAGCTTCCTTGCTGAATAATAACCCTGTTTGTATAACATGAGACACAACCCCAAAAACCATTACTACAAGAGCTATCGGAAGAAATAATCTCACAAAGGCATAAATGCCATCTCTAAGCAATCCTCCCGCAAAACTCCCACTAAGTTCAGTGGTGAAGTCCATTTTTAGAAAAGACGCAATAAATAATTTAAGATACCTTATAGCACTATTAGCAAGCATAAAAATTGTAAATACCCCTGCCGCTAAGGTTAGGGCGTTTGAAACCTCCCTACTCTTAGCAACATTCCCCTTTTTCCGTTCATCTTGTTTTCTCTTGGGGGTGGGCTGCTCCGTCTTATCTGATGCTGACACTCTTTTTCTCCCCTAACATTAATTTCTACATCCAGTAACTTGTCAACAATTGAAGATTAAAGGTAAGACTTCCATCTAGGACATTCCCTAATCCTTTAAATATCTCCTGTATTTCATTAATTACAAATGGTAATGCCGCTATAATAAAAATAAGTCCTATCAGCATTTTCAAAGGCATTCCTATTATCATTACGTTAAGTCCCGAAATACTTCTTGAAATTATTCCTGTAATTAAATCCGTTATAATAAGAATAAGAACTATTGGACTTGCTATCTTTATCCCAATGATGAAATACTCCATGAATACCTTCATTATGTACCCCAAATTATTATCTATAATTGAATATCCTATTGGAATAAGCTCAAAGCTGTTTAGAATTGAGTTGATTAGTACATGATGAGCATTTAGTCCAAAAAACACTATTAATCCAATGAAGTACATGAAATTCTCCATAATCGTTGCATTGGCATTAGTATTAGGGTCATAGGTACTAGACATAGACAGACCTATCTGATAATCTATTAAACTTCCAGCCATCTTTAAGGAATAGAAGCATAAATTCACTATATATCCCAAGACTAAACCATTAACTGTTTCAAGAGTTGCAAATATCACAAGCTCATAGGTAGTTCCTGCTGTTATACTTACCTCAATATTGACACCTAACATGGCAGATATAAAAAGTGAAAAACATATCTTAAATATTTTAGGTGTGCCGCTTGGGAAAATTACATTTGCCGCCATAAAGAAGGCCGCTATTCTAAAAAATACAAACAACATATTCATTACCTTGTTATGGTGCTTATCATGCTAAATAACTCAGTTGTTAGTAAAACTAACTTGTCTAGCATCCAAGGTCCCAAAATCACCATTACTAATATTATTGTTATAAGCTTTGGTACAAAAGTTAGTGTTTGCTCTTGAATCTGAGTTGTAGCTTGAAAAATGCTTATTATAAGTCCAACTATCAACGATATCATTAAAATTGGTCCTGCCACCATAATGCCTGCCATTAAAGCTTTTTTTACAATTGTCATTATCATCATTTCGCTCATAGCTTGTTCTCCTATCCCACAAAGCTTTCAATTAGAGATTTAACTAACAGGTTCCATCCATCAACCATTACAAATAGTAGCAGCTTGAATGGTAGTGATATCATCGCTGGCGGAAGCATAAACATTCCCATAGACATCAATGTACTTGATACAATTAAATCAATAACCAAGAAGGGCACATATATTATAAATCCTATTTGAAATGCAGTTTTCAATTCACTTATTGCAAAAGCTGGAACAATTATATTCAATGGTAGTTCTTCTTTAGCCATATTTTCAGCATCTATATTTGAATTTGATACAAATAGCTCTAAATCTTCCTTTCTCGTATGCTTTAATAAGAATTCTGATATAGGCTTCTTCAATTGTTCATAAGCTTCTTCATCGCTTATTTCTTCATTCATATATGGCTGAATTGCATTTTTATTAATATCATCTATAACGGGGCTCATTATAAATATAGTCATACAAAGAGCTAATCCAATCAAAATTTGATTTGGAATAGTCTGCTGAGCCCCTAAAGCTGACTTAATAAATGAAAAGGTAATTATTATTCTTACGAAGCTTGTCATCATTATTACTACTGTTGGCAAGAACATAAGAAATGTCATGAAAAAAGCTATCTGCATGCTTGGGGTTAATCCTGAATTATTAGCTAAAATTTCCTTTAGTATGTCCATCTTATTTTTCCCTTACAAACTTATTATTTAAATAACCTTTCATATCAAAGCCTGATATTTTTGATAAATTCATTACAGTTTGTTTTTCCTTCTTCATCTTCATTACTTCTTCTATTTCATTTTCATCTAACTCTTTTATTACCTGGGTATTATGAGCTGAAGAAATTAGTACACAACCAGTGGTTCCTAACTTAAGTACATATAGTGTTGTGTCTTTATTTAAGTTAAACCTCTCTATTACCTGGGCATAAGCCTTTACATTAAAGCTATCTACACCCTTTTTACTTAGCTTTAATGTAGCTACTGCTAAACATAAGACAATTGGTACTAATACAATAATATTTACTAAATACTCTATAAGCGTTTTATCCATATCCTATTCTTCAGTCTCCTTTTGTTGAACTATTAAAATATCAACTCTTCTATTAACTCCCATATTTTCAACTGATGTATTTTCTACCAAAGGCCTATTCTCTCCATATCCTGTAGCCGAAAACCTATTTGCACTAAGTCCCTTTTCGTTTATAAAGTACTTAACAACTGCAAGTGCCCTAGCTGTAGACAACTCCCAGTTTGAAGGATACAGTGCTGAACTTATAGGCCTGTTATCTGTATGACCCTGTACCATAATCTCATTATCAATCTGTGGTATTATTGCGCTGATTACATTTAGAACGCTATAGCAATCTTCCTTCAACACAGCTTGCCCTGTGTCAAATAAGATACTGTCCCCTAATTGAAGGATTACTCCTGCATCCTCTTCTCTTATTTTTACAACATCACTTAGGCCATTCTCTTCTATAACCTCTGTAACTTTTTCAACCAATTTATCATAAGGATTTTGTACACCAATACCTGGAACAAAATCCTCCGGTAAATCTTCTACATGCTCACTAGTCATAGGTGTTCCTTCCACCTGTCCTCTTAATGCTTCAGCAATAGTCTGCAGCTTTTCATTGTCAACTACAGAAAAGGTATATAGTAAAATGAAAAATGTAAGCAGCAAAGTAATTGTATCTGCATAAGTATCCATCCAAGAACTTGTTAATCCTTCATCGGCACTTCTTCTCTTACGCGACATCCCTATCTACCTTCTTATCTATCTTTTTACTTCCTAAATATGCAAGCTTTTCTTTTTCATTTAAAAAGCTCATTAACTTTTCTTCTAAAACCCTAGTACTCTCTCCGTTTTTAATACTTAAGATCCCCACTAGCATCATTTCTCTATTTTCAGCTTCCTTTTCACCTTTATTTTGAAGGTTATAACCAAGAGGGTTTAAGATTAAGTTTGCAAGTATAGCTCCATAGAAAGTTGTTATAAGGGCCTTAGCCATACCAACAGCTATCATATCTGGGTTGTCAAGCTCTGCTAGCATTTGTATAAGACCTATTAACGTTCCTATCATACCAAAGGCTGGCGCATAAGCTCCCCATGTTTTATAAACCTTACCGCCTTTATCGTGTCTATTAAGAATCTCATCAATTTTATTATTCATTACCTCAACAATTAACTCTGTCTCTATCCCATCAACAACTAATTCTAATCCTGTCTTCATAAAATCATCATCTATTTGGCTTATTCTACCTTCTAAGGAAAGAAGACCATTCTTTCTTGCATCGATAGATAAATCCTTAAAAGTCTCTATCATTTCAAGCTTATCCACCGTAGGAGTCTCAAAAAGGTTTCTAGTCATCCTTAATACTAATTTTATTTCATCTAATGGATAAGTAATAATCAATGCTGCCAATGACCCTCCAATAGTAATATATATGGATAATAGGTCATAGAACCCTTTAATTCCAACATTTCCATCAGATATACTATAAAGGATAAGTCCTACTCCTAATAGGATTCCTATTGGTGTTAATATATCTTTTCTTTTCATAACTAACCTCTTACTTATCTCTTAAGATTTATTATTTCTTGTAGTAGTTCATCACTGGTTGTGATTACCTTACTTGATGCTTGGAAAGCTCTTGTAGTAACTATCATATCTGTAAATTCCTCTGATAAATCTACATTAGACATTTCTATTGCTCCCTGAATTATTGAACCGTATTCTGCATCATATATTGCATCACCAGAGTTTGCAGACTGACCATATAAGTTTCCTGACAGTGCAGTTAACCCTTCTGGGTTTTGGAATACAGCAATTCTAAGCTTTGCGTGATCTTCTATCTTTGTACCATCCTCAAGGCCTAAAGAAATAGTTCCATCTTTAGATACTGTTACAGATATTACACTCTTATCTTCTCCTCCATCATTTATCGTTGTTGGTATTACGATTGGATTTCCTGCATCATCACAAACTCTATACCCATCAGCTGTTACTAAGCTTCCATCCTTATCTAGGGAGAAAGAACCATCTCTTGTAAATGCTACTTCACCATTCTTTTCAACTACGAAGAATCCATCTCCGTCTATTGCCATATCTGTTACTCTGCCTGTTGGTTGTAAGGAACCTTGTCCCATGTACTTGTAAATTCCAGCTACCTTAGATCCAATTCCAACTTGTCCTGGGTTTGTTCCACCTATTCCACCTGATGGTGCACTAGCATGAAGCATAGTTTGGTTTAAGGCATCTGTAAATCTAGCATTTGATCTCTTAAAAGCAGTTGTTCCAACGTTTGCTACGTTATTACCTACCACGTCCATTTTAGTTTGGTTTGCCTTCATTCCACTTATTCCTGAATACATTGATCTTAACATTTTAATTCTCTCTCCTTTACAATCCTTCTTTTAATTTTCAGTAGTATCTTTAACCCTAACTAATGATGAATACGAAAATTCTTTTATCTCTCCAGTTTCACTAAGTTCAACCTCTAAATAAACAGTTCCATCTTTAATTGATACACTCTTAAGTGTTCCTGAATACTCCACTGTTTCACCTTTATCATCTGGAACACAAAGCTCAATCTCTTTTCCAATTAAATCTGATGCTGTTGATAGTGCACTATTCACTAGAACTCCATTATTTATCCCAACAAGATATTCTATTCCTTCATTCATTGACATCATCTGCTCTAATGTTGAAAACTGAGCTAACTGGGTAATATATTGTGTTGGGTCTTGAGGGTTAAATGGATCTTGGTTTGTCATCTGTCCAACAAGCATCTTAAGAAAGATATCCTTGCTGGTTTCCTTGCCTGGCTGTACTATTGGTGTTCCATTTTCTGTTTTATCTGTCGAGCTTCTTACATTACTTATCTCCATATTTACCTCCCCTAAGTTCCATGAATGTAATGCCAATCTTTTCTACACTAATAAATTGATATTAGACTCATCCTTCTTCTTTGTTTTTTCCTCCTCTTCAAAGGAGCTACTACCCTTAGAGAAATTATTTTTTCTTTCTTCTCTAGAATTATTTTTACTAAACTGCTCATTAAAGCTTCCTGAAAAATCACTGTAAACTTCATTTTTAACCTGAACAACTACCTCTTTTATTTTTATATCAAAGCTATCCAAGTGTTTTTCTATGTCGGTTATATTTTCTTTTATAAGTTCATAAGCTTTTTTGTTAGTCAAAGTTATAATTAACTCATTATTGTCTTCTGTCTTCAAAAGCCTGATGTTAACCTCGCCGAGCTCTCTAGGTGTAATTTTCACATTGAGCTCTTCTATCCTGTTATTGCTTATGTACTTTACAACCTTTAGAACATCAGAGCCTAGAAACTCATTTCTCACCACTACTGGCGCCGCTTCCTTAGGTGTTTCTGCTATATTGTTTGAAGAAAAAGCTATCTTGTTTAATAGACTAAGCTCACCTTGTGGATTTGATGGCTTCTCTTCAACAATAATATTTCTGTGCTTAAAGGCTCCTACTTCAAAGAGCTTCTCCTTATTTTCTAGGACTTCATCGCTAGCTTGATAATCCATAAAACTTTCTAAGCTTACATCTTGAGATTTATTAAATTCCCCTGCCTTAATCTCAACTTCACCATCTATGCTGGTAGCTTCTTTTCCTTCACTTATCTTGTTTAGTACCTTCAAGAATAATTTATTTTTTTGTTCTTTACTTAAACCTAGTTCATCCAAATTCAAACCTAATTCATTAAAGAAATCTTCAATTTCATTTCCGTTAAAAAGTTCCTCTAGGTCTCCTAAATCAACCCCTGCTGTTTCCTCTGTTTTAGCAACAATGTTCTTAAATAACTTTAGATTCATGTTCATCTCAGGAGCATTTTCAATTGTCCCTACTTCTGTATTCTCCATTGGTCCTAAATTATTTAATATTGAAGCTATTAATGCTATGAGATCATCTTCTGCACTATCTTCACTTTCAAGATTTGCGACTTCCTCTGAAGCTGTACCTTCTATTTTGTTTGTCAGAACCTTAAGAAAATCAATATTCCCTTTATCTACCTTTATCTCTTCACAACCTGTAAAATTCACTGCCATTGATAACATATCTATCTTCATACTTATCAAACTCCTAAACGCTTTGAACTATGTTCCTGAAATAGGAGTATATTCCAAACTCATCATTAATAGCTTGTTCTTTCTGATCAGCTTGTTTTTTATGAATCTTATATTTATTTTCCTTCAGTTTCTCTATAGATTTTCTTTCAATCTGATTATTAAGGAGTTCCAGTCTTGCTTCATTAACTAGAACCTCTTTTTCCTTTAACTCATTACCTGTTTTCTCAATCATATTAGATACAAAATCTAAGTAGTTTGAAACTATGCTTCTTTCAACCCCATCTTCAATGTCAATGGTATCTGAATACTTCTCATAGCTTAACTTTAAATTTTCTAATTCTTTTTCTACAGCTCTTTTTTCACCTTGGGCCTTAGAGTATCTTATCTTACTCTCATCTTCATTTTTAACTCTTATGTCCAAAACCTTTTGAAGTCTGAATTTAAAGTTATCCAAGTTTAATCCCCCTATCTAAATATGTCTAATAAACTATTTATACTTTCATCAAAGGAACTTTTTTCATCTATTCCTTGTTTCAAAAAGCCGTTAACCCTATCTATGTATTCTATAGCTCTATCAATCTTTGGATTTGAGCCGTGCTCGTAAGCTCCAATATTAATTAAATCCTCCGCTTCCTTATAAGTTGCCAATAAATCTCTTGCATGGGATGCCGTTTTCTTATGTTCTTCCCCGCAAATATCATTCATAAGACGACTAATGCTGTTGGAAACATCTATGGCTGGATAATGGTTCTTATGAGCTAGCTCCCTTGACAGAACTATGTGTCCATCAAGTATCCCCCTTACAGCATCCGCTATGGGTTCATTGAAATCATCACCATCCACTAGCACTGTATAAAACGCAGTTATTGAACCAACATCTGAAACTCCTGTTCTTTCCATTAGCTTTGGCAGCTCTGCAAATACTGAAGGAGTATATCCCTTTTGTGCAGGTGGTTCTCCTATAGCAAGTCCGACCTCCCTTTGGGCCATGGCAAACCTTGTTACGGAATCCATCATTAATATTACTTTCTTTCCTTGATCTCTAAAGTATTCTGCAATAGAGGTTGCCGTTAAAGCTCCCTTAAGCCTTACTAGAGGCGGCTTGTCTGAAGTTGCACACACTACAACGGATTTCTTCATTCCCTCAGGTCCTAAATCTCTTTCTATGAAATCTAAAACTTCCCTACCTCTTTCTCCTATAAGAGCAATTACATTAACATCTGCCTCTGCAGACTTCGCTATCATTCCAAGAGTTGTACTTTTACCAACTCCACTTCCAGCAAATATCCCTATTCTTTGACCTTCTCCACAAGTTATAAAACCATCTATTGCCTTTATCCCTGTTGGCATTATATTTTTTATTCTTTTCCTTTTCATTGGATCTGGTGGCTTATTAGATAAACTATACCTTTCTCCAGTGGTTATTTCTTTATCATCTATAGGTGTTCCCAATGGATCAATTACCTTTCCTAAAAGTTCATCGCTGCACTTAACACTACAAGGATTTCCACTAGCAACGACTCTACAACCAGGTCCTATTCCAACTAAGGTCCCTAAAGGCATCAGAATTATTTCATTTTCTCTAAATCCAACAACCTCACAGCTTATAGGCTGATTATTTTGATTGTAGATTGTACAAAGCTCTCCCACAGAGGTTTTTAAATCCTCTACCTCTACAGTAAGTCCTATTACCTTCTTTACTTTACCCTCTGAAATATATGGTGTTATATTTTTTATCTTTTCAAGTGTTTTATTAAAATCTATAGATATCATATTTCCTCCTCTATAGCAGCTCTGCTTTAACTCTTTCTAAAACACTGTCTATACCGACGGTTAATCTTCCACCAGTAGTTTCTATTTCTGCATTTCCTTTTTCTATAGCTTCATCAGGAATAACAAAAACCTTTTTTGACAGATCAAACTTATCTATCATTTCTTTCATCCCTTTCTGAAGTTCATCAATATAAATTGGATTTACTTTGATGATTAAATCCCTCTTTTGATTGAATTCCTTTATCACCTTTTCAAGAAGGGCATTCATTGCATCCTTCTCTTCAAACTTTTCCCTCAACACTTGTTCTGCAATGGCTATAGCTACCTGAAGGATATTTCTTTTGTTTTCTATGATATAAGCTTCAGCCTGATTCTGTATTTCAAGCAAAGTACCATACCCTTCCTCTTTAATTTTTTCACTATCAGCCTTAGCTTTCTCTACATTCTTCTCATAAGCTTCTTTAAATCCATCCTCATAGCCATTTTTCGTACCTTGCTCATAACCTGTTTCATAGGCCTTTTTCTCTATTACTTTTGCTTCTTCATTAGCCCCTGATAAAATATTTTCCTTTTGTTCTTGGAGGTCTATAAGGATTTTTTCATACTCTTCTTTAGCCTGAAGAATTTTATTTTCTATGTCTTCTCTTTCCTTTATCAGTCTGTCTGGAATACTTAAGATCTCTCCCCCAGGAGAAACCTTCAAACTTACTTTACCGTCAATCTGTATTTCCTTGCTTCTAAGTACATTATTGATTCTAGACAACGAACTCATCCTCCGCTCCCTTGGCGATACTTATCAAACCTTCTCTTTCAAGCCTTCTAATAACTTTAACGATATTACGTTTAGCCTCATCAACTTGTGATACCTTAACAGCTCCAAGTAATTCAACCTCTTCCCTTAATACTTGTGCAGCTCTGATAGATTGATTTTTAAATATAATTTCAGATACTTCATCATCTCCACCTTTAAGAGCAATTGCAACGTCCTTAAGATTAACTTCCTTAAGTATTCTTTGAATTGATATACTATCAAGTCCAATAATATCTTCAAATGCAAACATGCTTGATTTAACCTTTTCCGCTAAAACATTGTTTTCTGTCTCTAAGAAGTTCATAATATTCTTTTCCGTTCTTCCATCTACCTTTGTAAGAATATCTAGAAGACTATCAAATCCACTTGAGGCTTCAACCTTCTTTTCACCTAAAGCAGCAAGTTTTTTCTCTAATATAGTATCAACAGCCTTTATAACAACTGGTGATACAGTTGATATGCTTCCAAGTTTTAAAGCAACCTCACGTTGAAGTTCCTGTGGCAGATTACAGATAACCTGTGCAGATTTTTCTGGCTGTATATGTGCTAAAATGATTGCTATAGTCTGAGCACTTTCACCTTTTACACAGCTTATTATCTGATTAGCATCTGCCTTCCTTGCAGCTGTGAATACCTTTGTGTAGGTTTCATATTTAATTCCTTCCATAAGCTTACTTGCCTTTGAATTATCAAAGGCTCCTTGTAATAAGCTCTTGGCATAATCAATACCACCCTCAATGGAAAACTCATTGCTATTCCTTACATCAATAAACTCTTTTAAAATCCTTCTTCTTTCCTTTGCTGTAACCTTATGAAGATTAGCAACCTCAACTCCAATTCTCTGTACCTGTTTATCTGATAATTCCTTTAAAATGTTAGATGATAACTCTGGCCCTATCGTCATTAATACTACTGCGGCCTTTTTTGCTCCACTTATCTCATCTTTATTTAAAGCTCCTAAGTCGTAAGCATTTTCCCCTCTTACAATTTCCTTGTACATCCCTTATCACCTACCTTTAGTCATTTAACCAAGTCTTAATCAGCTTAGTTACTTCTTCTGGACTTTGAGAAGCAATCATCTTAATCTCATCCTCTAAACTAAACTCTCTTGTTCTTTCAATTTCTTTCTCTCTTGCCATTCTTGCTATTAAATCATTTGTATCTTCAACTTCAACTTCGTCTTTCTCTTCGTACTTATTTTTCTTACTTCTGTAAACCAAGTAAGCTATAAGTGCTATTATTAATACAAGAAGTATTGCACCTGCAATAATTGCCATATTTATCATTCTCTGTTTCATAGCCTCTGGTGTAACCTGACCATTATCAAATATATTTTCAGACTGTGGATTAAACTCCATAGCCACAACTGATAACTCGTCTCCTCTTTCTGTATTCATTCCTATGGCAGAAGCAACCATTTTTTCAACATTAGCCATTGTTGCTGGTGGTAAATCACCATCAATAGCCACTGATGCTGTAATCCTCTTTACTTCCCCCGAAGTAGTAATTGTTTTTGTTTCTGTCTTACCTACCTCATATTCAATTTGTTCTTCTTTTGAAGTACTGCCACTGTTTTCAGCATCTGCAGTATTATTCATGTTATTATCAACCGGTGAACCTGTCTGTCCACCATCATTCATAGTATTTTCACTTCTAATTTCTGATTTAATTACCTTATCTGGATCAATCTTTATCTCACTTTTTTCAACTGTATCGAAATTTAAATTTGCATTTACTGTAGCTTTAACTTTGTTCTGCCCAAAGATTGGCTCCAACATTTCAACTAAGGATTTTCTTAACTCTTCACTTAACTCCCTTTCAGCTACCCTAGAAGCTGCTAAGCCTACACCTTTTACAGCATTTCCATTCTCATCATATATACCTTCTGAGAGCAAATTCATATTTTGATCAATAACCTCTATGTTTTGCTTTAGAATATTTGTACCACTTGCAGAAACTAGAGAAATTATTGATTTTATTTGAGCTTCATCTAAGTCTTTTCCTGACTTAAGTGATACATATACCGCTGCCTTCCCTGGCTTACTGTTTTTGCTAAACACAGACTCTTCTCCTTGGGTAATATGCACTCTAGCATCCTCTACCTGTGGAAATGTCTTTATTGTTTTTTCAAGTTCTCCTTGAAGCATTCGTAACTTCTTTATCTCAAACTCTTCATCAGTCATTGATAGGCTTGCACCCTCATCCATTAATTCGAAACCCCTTGACCCATTTGTTATGGTTGGTGATAACTCAAGTCTTAACTTATCAACCTGCTCCCTAGGAACATAAATTGTATCTCCCTCAATCTTAGTTTCAACACCTTTATCCTCAAGGGTCTTTGAAATGTTTGCTGCATCATAACTATCTAATCCTGAAAATAAAATTCCATATTTATTTTTGATACCATAGCTCACACTAAAAATTGTGGCTAATACTATTGCTACAATTCCAATGACAATGGCATATTTTTTATTCTTATCCAAGGCTTTAAATTTTTCCTTGGTATTCGTTATAAACCCTCTTATACTTTGTAAAAAATTCTGCATATTATTTACCTCTTAATTGAGAAAATTAGAGTTGTACTCTATTTATTTCTTGATAAGCTTCCACAACTTTATTTCTTACCTCGATAAGGAGTTGCATAGATAATTGTGATTCCTGCATTGAAAGCATAACATCGTGCATGCTTACATCCTCCCCACTTATAAAACCTTCAACCTTTTGATCTGCAGTTACTTGAGCATCATTAACCTTGTTAATGGCATCGCTTATAACCTTTGAAAAACTTATTTCTTTACTATTTTCCTCAACCGGTTTTTGTATATTAATATTGTTTAATATTGAACTTGTTCCAATCGATTGTATATCCATGATATCCTCCACTATCTTCCAATTTCTAAGGCTTTTGAAATCATATTTTTCTGTGCATTTAAAGTGTCAACATTGGATTCATATGCTCTTGATGCTGATATCAAATCTGACATTTCAATAAGCAAATCTACATTAGGATATTCCACATATCCTTCTTCATCTGCATCAGGGTGATATGGGTCGAATTCTTTCCTTAAAGGAGCTTTATCCTCCTCAATCTTCACAGCCTTAACCCCTAGCATCCCCATTTCATTGTCGTAATTTTCTGCAAATACAGCAGTTTTTCTAACGTATGCTCCACCCTCTTCAGTTCTAGTTGTTCTTGCATTAGCGATATTAGACGATATAACATCTAATCTTAACCTCTCTGCTGATAGTGCACTTGCACTAATTCTTACCCCACTAAATATACCCATATTAATTACCTTCCTGTTATGACAGTTCTAGCTATTGCTAGCTTCGTATTTGTTATACTCACTAACCCGTTATACATAAGCGAGTTAGCTGCTTGATTAACTTTTTCATTTTCTAAATCAACGTTATTTCCATCAGTTCTCATTGATGTTGACTTATCTTCTTTTACCTCCATCTTAGGCTCTTTGTTAGCCTTATTTAAGGTCTCTTCAAAGCTTACATACTTTCTCTTATATCCTGGAGTATTAATGTTAGCAATGTTGTTGGCAATTGTTTTTCCTCTTAAATCTGTTGCATCTAGACTACTTTTTATAAGTTGATATATCTCCAAAGTTAATCCCCCTTTATAACTGAAAACACTAATTTTGATTAATCTTTAATTTATTACCTAAATTCCATATTGGAGTATTAAGTCTATTTTTCATTAAATTCGCACTTTTTTGAATATTTTTGTAATTTGTAGATATATTTTACCACATCTTCTTTTTTTGTAAAAAATTATATTATGCGCAAAAAAATAATACTACTCCCCCAAAGAGAGTAGTATCATTAAAACCGTTGTTTTTACTGACATTAGCTGAAAATCTTCTCTACAAAAATTCGCCTTACTCCTGATAAAGCGTCATATTTCAAATATAAATTTACAAACTAACTTTAATAATCACTTCAAACATAATTTCAATAAACAAAAAGCTCACTGACTCTTCGGCAACTGGCTGGCATAATATACATCTTAGCCCCTATAGCTTTGCGTCACTAGGTTTCCCTAGTTTTGCCATATAATATCCTGAGATATTATGTGTTTTTAATTTTTATATTTATGTAGTTCATAGTATTTTTGCATAAAAAAATACTACCCTCCGAAGACAGTAGTTTCATTGACACCTGAAAAATACAACAATGATTAAAATCATAACCTTTTTATTACTAATAGTTATGCTTTTATCACAATGTCTTTTTTTAGCTGTAATACAAAAAGTACACTTACTCCTCGGCAACTGGCTGGCATAATATACATCTTAGCCCCTATAGCTTTGCGTCACTAAATTTCTCTAGTTTTGCCATATTTAATTCTACAATTCTATTATATACCTGTTTTCTGTTTATTTCCACATATTTTTACATAGTTTATAAATTATTTTTATTTTTCTGTTTATTTTTGTAGAAATCTATCTTCCAACTAGTATAAGTGCATGAGCTAATGTATTTAGATTATTGTTTGTTAAGTATTTATGTACATTTTCAGCTAAAAACTGATCATGCTCTGTAACATTAGCATAGCTTTGTATTAAAACAAGCATCTTTTCCGTATCCATATCTTCCTTGTAGTATCCACATATCCCAATCATATTCATTTTAAGAATTGAGAACTGGACAACTAAATTGATATATGTATCAATTAAAGATTTATCTCCCGCTGGGAACATAGTTTTAAACATATATGTTACTATGTAATTTTCATAAACATATTCATACCTTATTATAAAATCTTTATAATAATTATTAATGTTATCTGCAAAGCTGGTTTTTATTTCTTCTGGATTTTCACTGTCTAGCTTTAAGTTTTCAACAATGGCCCTAAAGTTATTAAGATATCTTTCATTATTTATTTGTTTACTAGTAATTACTCTGTAAATTGTCATCATAAACTCTAGTTGTGCTTCAAATTTATCCTCTTTAATTAAATCACCAATAACCTCATTATAATAACCCGCTTCTACTCTTTGGCTGTATTCCTGTAAAGTGTTCAGAACAGTTTCCCTAGAACTTACATTTTCTAAGGCACTAATAGCTAATCCCAAAATAGCTAATCTATTTTCAATAGTAAAGCTTCTATTTTGAATTATATCAATAGCAAATTCTCTAATTTCATGAAAATAAACTTCATTGCATTTTTTACCTTTATAAGTATTTAAAACTCTACCAAATTTTATATCCTCTACTTCTTTTACATCCAAATTAAACTCGATAGGATTTTCTCTCAATAATAAATTTCTAGCAGCTTCAATGCAAGAAACTCCTACTGACATTTCTACAATATCATCAACCTGATTGAATACTCTAGGATATGTTCTGCATGTATGACACATATATTCTTCACCAAGATTCATATACACTTCACATAACCTATCTTTCGAAAGCATAGGACACTTTTTATCAATTAGATTAATTTTCGCGTAATCATAGTCACTTTTAGATTTTCTATTTCTATTTATATTGCTGTCAAGCTTATTTTTAAACTCTGAATAAGGTAGCTTTCTATATTTACTATATGTAGTTTTATCTACGGTAATTTTCCACCCTTTACAGCAATGGTCTTCACAAGCATTTCCTATGCACTTAAACTCATCATAATAATCTATGCTTAACACTTTAAATTTTGCCATTCTCTTATATTCCCCCTTTTTATTAATATATATCAATAAGCATGGCTGCTTACTCATATATATTAATAAAGGATAAAGCAAACGCTTTATCCTTTATATTATTATTAATTATCTTAATAATTGAAGAACTCCTTGTGGCTGTTGGTTAGCTTGAGCAATCATAGATTGAGAAGCTTGTTGAAGAATGTTTAACTTAGAAAGATTAACCATTTCCTTAGCAACGTCTACGTCTCTGATTCTGCTCTCAGCAGCTGTTAAGTTTTCACTTGAAGTAGTTAAGTTATTTTGAGTGTACTCAAGTCTGTTTTGTTGAGCTCCTAATGTTGCTCTTCCAGTGTTAACAGCTTTTAATGCAGTATCTATAGATTCTGTACTTGTATTTGCAGTCGCTAAGTCTGTAACTTTTAAATCTTTAACAGTTCCCGCAATAGTTTTAACATCTGTTAAATTAATTGTAAGTTTTTCATCTTTATTAGCACCTGCTTGAACGTCTATAGTTGCATTAGTGCCTTCAAGTAATTTCTTACCATTAAAAGCAGTTGTATTAGCTATTCTCTCAATTTCTGCACCTAACTCAGATAATTCTTTTTCAATATTTGCAATTTCTTCAGCAGAGTATGTTCCGTTAGCTCCTTGAACAGTAAGTTCTCTCATTCTTTGAAGAATGTTTCCAGCTTCCTCCATTCCACCTTCTGCAGTTTGAATTAAAGAAATACCATCTTGTACGTTTCTGTTAGCTTGATCTAATCCTCTGATTTGAGCTCTCATCTTTTCAGATATAGCTAGTCCAGCAGCGTCATCTCCAGCTTTAGTGATTCTTAATCCTGAAGATAATTTCTCCATTGAATTTCCTGCAAGTGCAGTGTTTTTGCTCATAGCGTTGTGTGCTACTAAAGCGTTCATATTTGTGTTTACTCTCATTGTAAAACCCTCCCTGATTTTTAACGACATCCATGTCTTTTTATATTTTTATAAGGCTTATCTTCGTCTTGAAGGACCTTATGTTATATGTATCGGATCAAATTAACGGTACTTTATACTTTTTTCGAAAAAATATTTATGTTTTCTTTTTTCATGTTATTATAAGAGCTATTCCCTTGGATTTTAACCTTATAATCTCTAATCTCCAGCTTTGACTTTTGTATTTGTGTGGCTAAAAGCCCTCTTATATCTAAATCAATAGCATCTATTCCTAGTTTCTTATATAAGTTCTCAAAGTAATGAGCTTCATATTTATCCGCAAATTTATCAATGATACTTTGTCTTTCCTCTAGTAGCAAATCAAAATCATCATATTCTTCTTTTCTTATAGCTTCTAACATTGCAATAGACAATTCTTTATATAGTTTCATTGTATTTTCCATGCATCCTCCACCTATTGCTGCATAAAGTAGCTCATTTGAGAATTCAACTTATTCATATTTGCTTCAAGTCTTGCAAATTTAGAATATAACTGCTGCTCCTTGGTTCTCATTTTAGTAGTTAAGAGCTTTATTCTTTCTTCTTGTTTTCTTATCTGATCCGAATATAAGTTATTAGCTGCTGATGCAGTTTTTTCTATACCAGCTTTTTTTGCAAATCTGCTGGTAGATGAGCCTGCATAGTTGTTCATAGTTGTTTTAACTCTTTCAAAAGCACCCGTAGTAAGCTTTTCTGCTAAATCTCCATTCTCTTGAAGAGCCTTTGTGAACTTCTCCACATCAATCTTGATCTGACCTTGCTTATTATAATCATCTGCAGAAGTTATACCTATATCTGCTAATGTCATCCCCATGCCTTCAAGAGGTGCGGACATAGCCTTTTTCATATCATCCATGAAAGCTCTTAAGTCATTATCATTTCTAAGCATACCTTCCTTGGATTTCTTTTCCCAATTCTTTATCTCTTCTTCAGTCATATCTTCCTTTTGAGCATCTGTAAGAGGCGGATATCCATTGGATTTTTTCTGTGTTACTAAATTATAGACTGTATCCATTATTTTATTATAATCATCAATAAAGCCTTTCATATTATCAACTACTTTAGTAACGTCCTGGGTGGAAGTTAACTCAGCAGTACCAACACCATTTACGTTGTAAGTAATTCCATCTATGTTGAATACATTCTTAGCTTCACTTAAGGTCTTAATCTCCTTGCCAGTACTGTCCATTACAGTTACTTCTGCATTTTGTCCTGCAGTAAAGCCTAAGCCTAAAAACTTTAACGCATCAGATTGAGTAGGATTGCTCTCAACAAAGTTTCCATCTGCATCTTTTTCCATATTAACAATGTTAAGAACTGAATCTTTTCCAGTTGTATTAGATTGGATTGTAAGCTTTCCTGTCATATCACTAAATGAAGCTTTAACTCCACCAGGATAGCTCTCATTTATTTTATTAATTAAGCTTCCTACAGTGTCATCTCCATTTATCGTTATGACTTTAGACTCTTTTCCATCTCCAACATTTAACTTAAAGCTGTTTTCTCCAGTTAATCCTAAATCACTTAGCTTAGAATCTCTTTTTATGGTTACTCCATTTTCTGCTGTAGATGAACCCAGGGTAGCAGATGTAGCTAACTGCTTTACATCAAATTTATAATTTATACTATTTGCTGAAGAGCTCCCTGTTGCAGTTATTACTCCCTCATTAGAGCTATTTATATTAAGTGTGTTAAAACTTTTACTTCCTAATATGTAATCCTTAGAAGTTGTACTAAAGTACTTATCATAGAACCCCTTTACACTTTTAGTTATGTCTCTATAGGTTTCCTGCTGCCATTTCACCATCTGCTGTTGTTGAAAAACCTTATCTATTTTACTTTGTTCCCCTGTAAGCATGTCTTTTATCATCTGGTCAGTATCCATTCCAGTTGCTAGTCCTGGTATTCTAACTGAATTAATTGAAGACATAATATCCCTCCTATTTTGATGAAGCTGCTATCTTATTCGCCTCATGCCACATATCTCTTATTTCTTCTATTATCGGTAACACCTCGTCTATTACCGAAACATCCTTTTTTATATTAGCAATTGATAATCTTCCTTTTATAAAGTCATAAAGATTATATAAATCCTTGGTAAAATTTCCGCCATCCATATTTAAGGTTGCCATCAGTTCAGTGTATATATCCTGAACTCTTGTCAATTCTTTGTGAGCTGTATGTATATCTTTATCAACTATAGCTTGTCTAGCGAGCTTGGTACATCTCACTGTAGCATCCACAAGCTTCAAAAGCAGGCTTTCCTTAGATGAAGTATTTATAGAATTTTGTTTATATACGTTGTATGGATTTGCAGCATACATTAAATGTTTCCCCCTACTGCTTAATTATTTTAATAGCTTAGATAAATCTAAGCCGCTTTTCATTGCTTTCATATTTTCTTCTTTAACTCTCTCATATACTTCTTTTCTAAGTATAGTTACATCCTTAGGGGCATTTATTCCAAGCTTAACACTTCCATCTTCCAGCTTTATTACAGCTATCTCGATATTTTCCCCTATTAATATTGACTCTTCTTTCTTTCTAGTAATTACTAACATTTTCTTCTCTCCTTATTAAAGGATGCTTTGTACTATAGGTATCATTCTGCATTATGAACTGCTTACCTAAGTTATTCTTAACATTTATAATTATAGGAGCCTTAAGATTCGCTGTTGAAGTCTCTATTGAATCACCTAAAGTTACTATGTTAAGCATTAAAACATCACTTGGATTTTCTATTTCTAACTCTCTTACAGTTTCTTTATCCAAGTTTATTTCATATTTCCCAAAAAAGTCAAAGGGTGATATAACTAAAAAGCTGATTTCTTCATTATCTGATAATAAAACTTTAAATCTATTATTCCCCTCTACGTCATTAATACTGAAATTCTTAAGATGTTCTACCCCTGGTATTCCCCTTTTAAAAACAATCTTCATTTTTATTCCCCTATCTTAAATAATCTAATAATGTAGGCTGTATCATTTTAGCTCCAACCTGCATACATGAATTATAAACCATCTGAGCTGATGTTAATTCTATATACTTTTCAGCCCAGTCCACATCCTGTATTCCTGAATATGTACCCTTAAGTGTTAATATATTTTCCTCGTTGTTAGATTTTACATTCTCAACGGTATTAGTTCTTGCTCCAATAGCTGACCTACTATCTAATATGTGTGTAAGATACTCACCTACCTGTCCATTTAACTCCTGAAGCTTTTCTGTATCCGCTGGAGTCTTTCCAAGCTCCTGTACAATGTTGTTTAGCAGATCTAATCCCTTTGATCCATCTGTCACTTGATCCATTGTTAAGTTATAATCTAAAACAATACCTGCAGAAATATCTGCCTTAAGCTTGTCTTCATTTGCAATATCCTTAACTCTTAGCTCTACAGTTCCATCTGGATGCTCAAAAATTTCCACTGGCGGCTCATCCGTGGTGCTTCCTCCAAATATATATCTTCCTGCATAACTTGAGTTTAAAGCTTCCCCGATTTGCTTCATTTTTTCGTTAACTTCACTTCTTATGGCACTTATTTCATCTTCACCATAAGCTCCACTGATAGAAGTTAAAAGCACCTTTATCTCACTAGCTATATTTCCAATACTGTCTAATGCATCGTCGGTAGTATTTAGCCATCCTATAATTTCATCACAGTTGTAATTATACTTTTCTACATCGTTTACTTCATTTTGTAGGTTTAATGCTTTAATAGCATCATAGGGATTATCCGAAACTCTATTAATTTCTTTTCCTGAGTTTAATTGCTTATTTAACTTATTTATAGATTGAAGATTACTTTGAACATCCTTAAGGTATGTGTTTGTCATAGCTCTATTTGTAACTCTCATAATCTTACTCCTCCTATCTTACTAATCCATTTACCACTACATCAAGCAGTGAATCTATTGTAGAAATAACCTTTGCACTTGCACTGTAAGCATGTTGGAATTGAATTAAGCTTATCATCTCTTCATCTAAAGATACTCCTGAAACACTAAGTCTTGAATTATCTATGCTAAGCATCAGCTGGCTTTGGTTCTTTTCCTCTCTAACTACACTTTGAGTTGCATGTCCTAGCTTTTCTATTATTGAGTTATAGTAATTATTTATTGTCACATCTTTGCCATGGATATTAATTTTTTCATCTTTAAGCTTATAAAGCTTAAGACCTGTTTCTGTTGTTACCTTTATTGCGTTTGGATCATTGGCAAATTCATCATTAACCTTTAAAATAGGATCTCCTGAACCGTCAAAAACAAATATATCCTTTGTATCTCCTGGTTCCAGACCAGCATTATATATATCATTTACACTCTTAGCAACACCTTCTGCTAAAGTCTTTAGATCATTCATATAAGACTCGATCTCTCCAGCCATTTTTAATGCTCCACTTAACTCTCCTGAAGAATCAATAGCAGCCAGTTCATCTATAGTTACTGAACCATCACTCATGGCAGCTTTCACATCATCACTTTGAATATTAAGCTTAAAGCTAAGATCATCTAAAATTCTGTCTCTTTCATCCATTAAATCGTTAGGAGACTTTCCACTATTTTGTATTATTTTTATGTTCTTTTCTAGATCCTCCAATGAAGTTAACATTGAGTTTACATCACTTACAATATCCGAAGTTTGTTTATCAATGTTTTCCTTTAGCTTCCCAAGCTTATTGTAAGCTTGACTTATATTGTTTGATAGAAATTTTGCATTTTCGATTACAATATTTTTAGCCCCAGCATTGTTTGGATCCTTAGATATCTCATGCCACCCATTAAAAAACTTATTTAAGGAAGCTGAAATAGCATTATCCGATGGCTCATTAAATATATTCTCCATATTGCTGTAATAATCATACTTAACACTTATCTCACCGTAAATGTGACTTTCATTTCTATATTGAAAATCATAAAAAGAATTTCTTATTCTAGTTATATCCGTAACCTGTACCCCAGTTCCAAGCTGACCAGCACCTAAGTGACTACTCATTAATCCTGGTTGGCTGAAAGGTCTGTTCGCCGTTTGCTCAACTCTCTGCCTTGTATATCCTGGAGTATTTAAGTTATTTATATTATGGGAAGTTGTTTGAATAGCTGTTTGACTTGCACTCATTCCGGACGCTGCTGAGTGAAGGGTTCCTAATAAATTCGACATATGTATCCTCCTTAAGTGAATGTCCAAATCTTTGATTTGGCTAACATGAATTTACTCCTTTGAATAAATATGAGAAGAAGTTTTATTATTTACCCACTTTTCCATAGGAATCATATGTTCCTACAGATTTTTGTGGCTTGATTACACTTATCATTTTATTGGTAAAAAATAAATTTTGTTTTATTAGCGTGTCATTAGTACTTTTTTGTGTTTCCAGATTATTTAATAAACCTTTTATTTCTTTATACACCTCTTTAATATGATTATCATCACTAGTTTCTATAATCTCACTAAAACTGTCTTCTTTTACTAATCCACGTCTTTTTATTTCTACAGCCGCAATACTTTTGCCAGCTGCCTCTATGTGTTCTGTAAGCTTTTCTAAAGTCATTAACTCTTTAGCTACAATTGCTTCATGTTGTTTATCTAATAAATCAAGGAGCTCCTGTAAAAGTTTCTTCTCTTCAAACATAACTAATTTTAATTCTGGATTCATTCAGTTATTCTCCTTTTGTTGCTTCAATAATTTTTTTAGCTACAGCTTTTGAATTAACATTATAAGTTCCTTGCTTTATTCTACTTTTTATCTCATTAATTTTATCTATGTCTAAATTCTCGTTATCACCATTCATCTTGCTTAAGTATTTAGCATCTTCTGAAATAGTAACTTTATCTTTATTCTGCTTGTTCATTTCTCCTTGCTTTAGAGGCTGTCTTTGCTTATTATATGGATTTATCATAATATTTCTTTGTACAGAATGAACTTTCATTTCCTTACCTCCATAACTTTTTTCTTAAGTACGCATCTAAATCCTTGATTTTCCTAACGCGAACTTAATTAAGAGCTTAAATCTTTCATGTAGTTCCCCTAACTTACTCTTTGACCCCTTCTTCCAACCCATGTGAAAAGAAGTTTCCTTTACCATCATTTTATTATTATCGGCATAAAAGTAATTTTATTTAGGTTTAAAAAAATTTAATGAGTGCATACCTTTTATCAGCTCTACACTCATCTACTATTTCTACTATTTTTAATCAAATTTATTCTTAAAGTCTAAAAGTCTCACAGATATTTTATCATCAACTTTAATCGGTTCTCCAAAGGCAACCGCTTTATTGTTAATATTAATATCTAAATCCTCATCCACTGTTTTATCTAAAAATATAATATCTCCAGTTTTAAAATCTAAAATATCCTTTATACTGGTTTTACAGCTTCCCACAGTCACACTAACTTCCAGCTTTGCATTTAGTATGGCACTTTTATTATCAAACTCTTCAATTTCTTTAACATTTAAAGATTCAAATTCAACTTCATATAGCTTCTCTTTTAATCCTGCTTCCATCTTAATCCCCTTTACTTATAGATATCCACTAGCAATCCCTGTATATTATCTATTGTTGCTGATATATCTAAGTTTTCTTTTTCTTCCTTCAATATTTCCTGTGTCAAACTCTCTAACTTTTCATTAATAGTCTCCACCGTAGAATAATATTGACTCTCCCAGAAACCTATATTTTTATTTAAAGCATAGGTATAATCCACCACAGTTTTTAAATAATTTTTAATTGTATCCTTATAGCTTTTCACATCAGCATAGGTTTTCGTTATTACCAACCTATTTCCCTTTTTTTTTATGTCTTTTATATAATTCTCTAGCTCTTCTTTTGTTGCAGACCTATATGACTTTGCCAGGTTATCTGAAAAACCGCCCTTAGTGCTGATGGACTTTTCCTGCAACTTCATGTTTCTGCTGACATTTACCCCTTCAATCTTCATATTATATTCCTCTATAATACTCCATTACCTTAGGAACATAATTTTGAGTTTCCTTAGGCATCTTATATATATCATTTATAGAGGTTACCCCCCTGTTCATCATTCTTGTTGGCCCACCGTTATAAGCCATTAGAGCCATTTCAATATCCCCATTATATCTATCTATGTATTCCTTTATATGACGTACTCCTCCATCAATATTCTGCTCAATGTTTAATGGATCTGTAATCCCTAAAGTTGTACAATTTTCTGGCATGAGCTGCATAAGTCCCCTTGCTCCAGCAGAAGATACCACATTAGGATCAAAGTTAGATTCTACCTTGATTATAGCTCTTATAAGGTTTGAATCTACTCCATATTTTGTTGAAGATTTTTCTATTGCTGCTGCAATTCTTTCATCTGTATTAAGGTTTTTATTATTTATTGTTGTTACATTATTAAAATTTCCCATGACATTATTTAATAATAATGAGCTATCTGATTGACTTCCAGCTCTTTGATTTTGTTCCTTCATTGCTCTAAACAGGTTTTCAAGAACCATATTAAACATATCTGAAGTGGTGCTGTTATTAGAGCCGCACTTACACCCACTTAAACTTTCTATACTTGAAAGGCCCGCAATATTATTTAGACCTTGTAGTTTATCTATCACAAAATCACCTCTAAACGTAATTAAATCTCTAAACCTTTTAACTTAGTTAATAATTTTATATATACGGATAAACACAACATAACTTAATACCCTAAAATGAACCTATATAAAATCTTTTCTCATGTTGTAGCATATAGTACCTTTTGGAAATGTAAGGGTTCCCTTGTGCTCTTAAGGCGTAATATAGGGTTATTCAGTTTTGACTTTACTTATTTATAAAGTTATACTTAGTTCACAAGTTAGGTAATCCAATTTGTAAACTTAATATCGCGAGATGGAGCAGTTGGCAGCTCGTTGGGCTCATAACCCAAAGGTCGTAGGTTCAAGTCCTGCTCTCGCAACCAAAAAAACTTGCATTTATTGCAAGTTTTTTTATTTTATTTATATTTGAAGATTTTATTTTAAAGCGTAACTCTTCTTACATTATTAATGCTAAAATACATAGCTTTTCAATTTATCATTTACACCACCAATAATTGATGGAACAATCCTCACTATTCCTGGTAAAAACAATGCAATAATAAAGGCAACAGCACATAAAATGAATATATCATATCTAATAGCATGTCCTATATAAATTTGATATCCATGTATAGATGCGCCTCCAATTGCAGCAACCATAATCAGCCTTGATGCCAGCCAAGATGCTAAACTGATTACTTTACATAGTAACAGTATGGTTGATAAAACAACTATTAAAACTAAAGCTACAGCTTTTAATGGTAGCTGTAATAATGCACTACTTATTGAAGATTCTCTTTGCGCATTAACCTCACTCTTTCTCCTGGTAGTACTTTTATCAGGCTCTTTTTTTGCCTTACTCACTTTATATGAAGTACTTTTGCTACTACTTTTCTTTTTTACCGAAGAAGTTTTAGGTGAAACTTTCTTTTTCGGCTTAACTCTAGAATTATAATCTTCTATTTTACTACTTTCCCATTCAAAATTATCTTCTAAATGCTCAAACCCACTAAACTCATCTATTCCCATACCCATGGTGTTATCCGCATGAAGCCTTGATTTTTCAAGCTTTATATCTTCATAAGCCTTATCAAAAACCTTTATAAAGGCCTTTGCTCTTTTCTCATCATTTATATCCTTCTTAAATTCACTGATCTTTTTCTCATAAGCCTTTGTTACTTCTTCCATAGTGGCGTTTTTATCAACACCTAAAATCTTGTAATGTTCCATATCTCCCCATCTCCATATTAATTTAAATCTTTTGTTTTATTTTTAGTATCTATTATATCAACTTTTTTAAATTTTGATAAAGGTAATTATATCCTTTTAATTTTAATAACCACTTCTTCCTAAAAATTTAAAGACTGAACTCTCCCTTTAAACTCTTAGGTAAAGTTCAGTCCTTATCTATTCACTGGCTAATATAGTAATCATGTTCATTACAGAAAATATATCCTTAGTATAGAAATCCTCTTCTAAAGTATCAATATTCTCAACTAAGTGCTCCACATCCTTAGAATACATATGACTAATGTCAGCAATGTCCTCATCTGTAAGCTCATTATTCTCTATCCATGATACAATGCATAACTCTTTAATCATTAAGTAACTAAATATAGCAACTTGAATTTTACCTAAAGCATCTCTATCATAAACAGCTTTCATAAAGTATCTAAACACAAAATAAACTAATATATTTTCGAATTTAAACATTTTCTCGTCATAATACTTATAGAACTCTTCATATTTGCTTAAATAAACAGCTTTATCATTTTCCTTATTCTCAAAATACTTAAAGGCTCTTTCAAGCTTAAGTGGATCCTCATTATTTATATGTTTTAAATTCTTAAGTTCCTTAAAATACTTATAAATTCTTTCAGTTCTTAGCTGAAGCTCTTCCTTAAACTGAGTTAACCCCTCACTAGCTTCACAAATGAAATCTTCATCTAGATATTTTTCTTTAATAAGCTTTATAGCTCCTAATTCATCATTGTCTATTTTCTCTTGGACCTCTTTCATAAATGCAAGTGTTAATATTGCTCTTGCCTTAAGTTCTAAATTGCGATTTTGAAGCAGCTTAAAAACTATCTGTCTACACTGCATAAGTTCCATATAAAGCCTTCCATCAATATCATTCTCTGATAATATAAACTCATCATTTTCAGTTAATTCAAATTCAACTCTTTCAGAGCTTCCAAGGATTATTCTTGCAGCCTCAGGACAGGAAAGAGATATCCCAACCTCTCTAAGGTTACCAAATTCCTCTGTATATCTCGGAAACTGTTGACATGTATGACAAAGATATCCCTCTCCTAGTTCTGAATATATATCACAAAGCTTACTTCCATTTAAAAAGGGACAATTATTATTTTTCAACACAAAAATATTGTCCTCACCATCATTGATAATTTCCTTTCTTAATCTATCTCCAAAGGAACCTTTAACCTTCTGGTAAGCCTCATAAGCATCATCATCAATTACAACTTCCCATCCAGCACAACAGGTGTCCTCACACTTATCTGCTATACACTTAAACTCATTAAAATACTTTGGCACCCTTATTTTCATTTATCTTCCCTCCTAAAACAAAAGTATAGTATTGCTGCTATTTATGTCAAGCTTAACTTAATTCTAAAACTTATATTATAAATAATAAAAAAGAGCTGATGTTTATACATCAGCTCAATGAATTATTAATATATTTATTTTTAATTTTCTAGTGAAATTTCGTTTGAAACTGCTTTCACATTATCCTTTTCTTTAACTCTTGCCCTAGCAATATTATTTGCATGGTCTCCAATTCTTTCTAAATTAGATAATAAATCGAAGAAAATTACTCCGGAACTAGCCATACATTGCTTTGAATTCAATCTTTTAATATTGTTATTTCTAAATTGATCTTCTAAGGAGTCAATACTATTTTCAATTTCTTCTATATCTTTTATAGAAATTACTTCCTGATTAGAATAACTTTTTATTGCTAAATCTACTGATTTTAATGTGACATTATAAATCTCATTTGTTTCACTTAAGGCTTCCTCTGATACCTCTAACTTATTAGAAGCTCTATCCCTAGCCAGCTCTACAATATTTTCAGCATGGTCCCCTATTCTTTCAATATCATTTATTGTGTGATATGTTCCACTTACAAGTTTAGCATTTTCCTCCGTTAACTCATGCTGTGAAAGTTCGATTAAATAATCTGTAATGTCTTTTTCTATGGTATTTATAATCTTTTCGTTTTCATATACCTTATCTATACTCTCCTGGCTGCCCTCTAAAAAGGCCCTCATAGAAAGTTCAAGATTAGATTTAGCCAATTCTGCCATTCTTATAGTTTCCTTTATAACTTGTCCACTAGCAATCATAGGTGTAGATAAAAGCTGCTTATCTAAGTACATCGCACCTTTCTTCTCAATTTTGCTATCCCCTGGAATAATAAAATTAACTAACTTAACTAAATATCCTGCTAGAGGGAACATAACCACTGTTACCGTCACATTAAAAATTGTATGTGCATTTGCAACTTGTCTAGCTACGTTTCCTGGACTAATAGTCTCAACTAGATTCGTAACCTGCATTACAAAAGGTAAGAATATAATGGCCCCAAAAATATTAAAGAATAAATGCATAAGTGCAGCCTTCTTAGCTGTCCTATTTGCTCCAACTGATGCTAATAAAGCAGTAACACAAGTTCCAATATTACAGCCTAGTATAACTGGGAATGCTAATCTCATATCGATTGCTCCTGTTGTTGCTAATGCTACTAATATACCTGTTGTTGCTGATGAACTTTGAACTATAGCTGTCATAATTAAACCAGTAAGTAAACCTAAAATAGCATTATTTCCAACAACTAAAATAAACTCACTAAAGGCTGGTGTTTCCGCAACGGGTTTAAGCGCACCAGACATTGTACCCATACCTAGAAATAATATACCAAATCCTAATCCTATATATGCAATATCCTTAATTTTCTTCTTCTTTGCTATAAGAACTAAAATTGCTCCAGCACCTATAAATATTGGTGCAATTGAATCTAATTTAAAAGAAACCATTTGAGCTGTTATAGTCGTACCAATGTTAGCTCCCATAATAACACCAACAGCTTGTCCTAAAGACATCAAGCCAGCATTAACAAAGCTAACCACCATAACTGTAGTTGCACTGGAGCTTTGAATTATTGATGTTACAATAGCCCCAACTAAAACCCCTACGAATCTATTTGATGTAACCTTTTCTAATATTCCCTTAAGTTTCTCTCCTGCAGCACTTTCTAGGCCATCGCTCATTAACTTCATTCCATATAAAAATAAGCCAAGACCTCCAAAAATTCCGACGAAAATTTCAAAACTACTCATAATCTCCTCTACCTTCTCTTATAAACTTAGTAATATTTCTCATATAAGCCTATATTATCTCCTCGTAAATGTTTTGTAAATATTTCTTAACCCTATTCAATGTTAAATATTTTTAACAATTAAAATTATAAAAATATATTGATTTTTTTCTAAATAACCTATTATTATTTTTCCCATGAGTTCATCACTGAAACACTTACCATTACATTTAAAAACTTTATTTATCTAGCTTAAATACGTATCTTTTGGGGTATTTTTTATAAAAAATGCATAATTAATATTGTAGATATTTATACCCTTAGGTCTCCATCTATTATTAATGATTATTCAGGAGGATTTTATTATGAAATTTACTTTACTTGGTTTTTCACAACAAAGTCTTGTTAACTTGGGCCTTGATATTATTGATGCTATGATTCTTAGATATTTTATAGATTTTAAAGCTACAAATAAAATGAAGATGGAGCAAGTGGATGGTTGTACATATTTCTGGATTAGATATGATGCAGTTTTAAAAGAACTGCCTATTTTGAATATAAAAAAATGTACTGTTCAAGCTAGATTTTTTAAACTTAGAGATGCAGGCGTACTAACTCATTATGTTAAAAAGACATGTGGTACTTACTCATTTTTTGGAATTGGTGATAAATATAAAGAGCTTCTGAGCGATGGACAAACTGTAAATGAAACTAATTACGAAACAGCGGCTGTCTCCATACCTGTAAAAGCTTCAGAAGAAAAAGAAGAAGAACTTCAAAAGGTGGATTCTTGCCTAGAGTCTGTAGATTCTAACCCATGCCATAACAGTTTAAATGTAGATCCTAGGCATTTAAATACATACCATAGCACTTTAAATGCACACCGTAGCAGTTTAAATACACAAGGGTATCAGTTCAAACTGACAACAAATAATCCATCTACTAAATATCCATCTACTAAATATACTATTACGTCGCCTTCAAAGAAGGCGTTGTGTAAAAACCTTATGGAGAACCCACCTCTACTCTTTCAGCTACTACTATTCCATTTCTGGAATACCAGCTAGTTCAGTTCTTAGTTGTTGAATTTCTGATACAATCTTTGAAGTATCTTTTCCATGCTCATAATATGCTTCTTTTAGCTCTGCTAAGTCTTGTAACCTTTGTTCAATAGCTTGTTTTTCCATTTTTAATTCCTCCTTCATATACTTTAATTAGTTTTTGTAATTTTAGTATTTATATGAGTGTTTTTT
>JARKVD010000016.1 GCA_029851835.1 Clostridium sp.
ATTAACTGGTTTTACCTTTATTTCTCTGTTTAATTTTCAAAGACCAATTCTTTTTCTTCGTCGTTTACTTCCGACGACTTTTATTATTCTATCAGAGGCTTTCGCATCTGTCAACAACTTTTTAAAACTTTTTTAAGAAGTTTTTCAACTTAGTTGTCATTATTTTATCGCGTCTCTCAGCGACAAGTTATATCTTATCATTATTTATTATGTTTAGAAATACAATAAAACTTTATATTTCTAAACTATCACAATATATCTTTAATATACTTTATTTTTCGCACTAATACTTATATTGATACACTTGGTATTGTTTATATATAATTTGCTACTAATATATATATACGTGGTTTCTGAAATTACTATGCAAGAAGTCGACAATGTTATTAATTAAGCGATAAAATAAATCAAACATAAAAAAGACATAATCTCCTAAAGATTATGTCCTTTCAAATAGCATTACTCTATTGACCCATTTTTACATCTTGCTCTTGCTTTAACTTGTTTATGAAATTAAGATAAGCGGCATTTTGCTTTTGGCTTAATAAGTTTATTTGTAATTGACCCTTAACTTCATCAAAGCTCTTAGTTACTTCTGGTGTTTTTTCTTCTACTTTAATTAAGTGGTATCCAAATTGAGTTTTAACTGGATCACTAACTTCACCAACAGCTAATCTAAATGCTTCTTCTTCAAATTCTGGAACCATTCTTCCTCTAGTAAAGAATCCTAAATCTCCACCCTGTGAACTTGAAGGACAGCTTGAATTCTCTCTAGCTGCATCTTCAAAGCTTAATCCGCCGTCTATAGCAGCCTTAACTTCTTTAGCCTTTTCTTCACTGTCAACTAATATATGTTTAGCTTTAACGCTTTCTTCACCTTTAAACATATCTGGGTTGTTATCATAGAAAGCTTTTACTTCTTCTTCTGTTACACTAACAGAATCTAAAATTTTCTTAACTCCAGCTTGAATTAATAAATCTTTCTTTAATATTTCTAATTGTGACTTATACTCTTCAGTCTCACTTAAATTTTCATCTTCTGCATATTTATGAACTAATTCAAAACTTATTAACTGCTCTAATAATTGTGCCTTTCCCTGCTCTGTAGCAAAAAACGCTTGATTTTCTTGTGGAAATCTTGCCATTGCCATATTTAAATCATTTTCTGTTATTGCTTTACCATTAACTGTAGCTAATATTTTATTTTCCATAATTGTTCTCCTTCTTACATAATGTAGTTATTTATATGATAACACACTTAACTCATAAAATAAAATGAATTTTCTTTTATATTTAAGCTCTATCCTGAAACATATTAAATATAAATAATTTGTTTAATATCAAAAATAAAAAAAGCACTTCTTAATGAAGTGCTTTTGGTGGCTCGCCGGGGGATCGAACCCCGGACACCATGATTAAAAGTCATGTGCTCTACCGACTGAGCTAGCGAACCATTTATGGCTGGGATAGCAGGATTCGAACCTACGAATGCCAGAGTCAAAGTCTGGTGCCTTACCGCTTGGCGATATCCCATTATATGGTGCGTCTTAAGAGATTCGAACTCCTGGCCCACGCCTTAGAAGGGCGTTGCTCTATCCAGCTGAGCTAAAGACGCTAATGGAGCGGGTGAAGGGAATCGAACCCTCGTAACTAGCTTGGAAGGCTAGCACTCTACCATTGAGTTACACCCGCACATCTCTAAGGAAACCCATTCTCATATACATTTAAATGAGTAAGTTCAAATAACCAAATCAAAGATTTAGATTTTCACTTAACTGGTCGGGGTGACAGGGATTGAACCTGCGACCTCATGGTCCCAAACCACGCGCGCTCCCATCTGCGCCACACCCCGTTATTGTCTAAACTTTACTGTTATTTAACTTTCTGTTGTTTAGTAACCTTAACGACAAAATTTATTATACAGACTTAGACCTAAATAGTCAACACTTTTTTTTAACTTTTTTCATCTTTTTATGTCATTGATTATGTTATATATTCCAAACCTTTGGTATTACTAATTTTCTTCAAACATATAAAAAAAGGTCTCCATTATTCCCCTCATTTCTCATATCCACTTTTAATAAAAATTCCATTAATTCCACAAGAAGCACCTCAATTAAATGGAGGTACCCCTTCACTATTTACTACTAAATATATCTTAGTATGTTTCAATCTACTATAAAAACTATTGAAATAGAAAAATATTTTATAAATATTTTTCTATTTCAACAGTTAGTTTTTCTAATGCTCTTCCTCTATGGCTCATAGAGTTTTTCACTTCACTGGAAACATCATTAAAAGTAGCCTTTAATTCTGGCACATAAAATAATGGATCGTATCCAAAGCCTTCACATGGTTCATAACTTTCTAAAATAAATCCGCCAACTTCTCCTTGTACTTGAACCTCATTTTTATTATCAACAATTAAAGCCATTGCACATATAAACTTTGCTTTTCTATTCTCAAATGGAATCCCTTCCATCTCTCTTATAAGCTTTTTGTTATTCTCCACATCATTTCCATGTTCCCCGCAGTATCTTGCAGAATATATTCCTGGATCCCCATTTAAAGCCTCTACTTCTAATCCTGAATCATCAGAAAGAACCATTTCATCTTCACATAAAGCTTTTATTGCCCTAGCTTTAATTAAAGCATTCTCCATAAACGTTGTTCCATTCTCTTCAACATCAACATTTATTCCTGCTTCCTTTAAAGATAAAACTTGCAAATCAAACTTACTAAGCATTTCCTTTATTTCTGAAATTTTATGTGCATTGTTACTTGCAACTATTAATTTTCTCATTCTTTTATCTCCTTACGTTTTATTGTATATTAAATAATTCATCTGCTTCTGGTGGATTTACTTGTACTAATCTTCCTTCTTCCTTTATCCAGCCGCCTGAATTTATTATATTCCCTATAATAGTAGCCTTAATTCCATCTTCCTTAAGCTTATCCAAAACCTTTTCTGGATTACTTGTTGTCATAAGCATACTTCCAGAAGAAATTAACCTTAGTGGATCAACATTAAACTCACTACATACCTTATGTGATATATCTGTCAATGGCATCTTTTCTTTTTCCACAACAAATCCAGTATTGCTTGCACTTGCCACTTCCCATAGAGCTCCAAGTACTCCACCTTCAGTTATGTCATGCATGGATGAGACATTGCACTGTCCACCTATAACACCTTCTTTAACAACACTTATCATATCTACATAACCTTTAGCTTCACTAATCTCTTCTTCAGATAAAACCTTAGAGCATCGATCCTCATAATCGCTTACTAAAATAGCTGTACCCTCTAAGCATAAATTTTTAGTAACAATTATTGAATCTCCAACTGCTGCTCCTGATGTACTTACTGGTTCATTGTTATTGCTTTTTCCTAAAGCTGTACAAGAAATAATAATTTTATTTACCGCTTCAGTAATTTCTGTATGTCCACCAATTATTTGCGCTCCAACCTTTAAAGCTTCTCTATGAAGTTCCTTCATTATATCATGCAGTTCCTGAAGTTCAGTTGAGGTAGGTGCTAAAATAGTTACTAAAATTCCTAAAGGCTCAACCCCACAAGATGCTATATCATTACAGTTTATATTAACAGCTAGCTTGCCAATATTTTCAACTGCGCCAGTTATAGGATCTGTTGAAATAACACATTTACTACTTCCAAAATCAATTACAGCACAGTCTTCTCCAACTCCATTTGAAACTTTAACTTCGTCTCTTTTTTTTCCCCTATGATTATCTATTATGTAGTTTAATTCATCCCAATTAAGTTTCCCTACCCTCATATAAATTCTCCTAACCTAAAAAAACTATTTGATTTTAAGCACATTTTCACATCATAAATCATATGATTATATAAGACTAATATTCTGGTGGTGTTATTTTGAAATTCATAGGACCTTTTTTACGAATTAATATATTGAATAATGACAATATAAAAAGTCAATTATTTCATCTATCAAAAGAGTCCTTAAAGCATATTGCTCTCTACTCAGGTTGTGGAATCATATGCAAAAATTCTGATTTAAGGAATAAATCTTTACCTAATGATGATGATACCACAAATAGTGTTATTTCTCCACTATTATGTGTATACAGAAAAGCTGATGGAAAACTTCTTCAAGAAAAAGATAAACTTATCTGGAATCATAGAAAATTCAAAAAAGAAATAAACATATGCTCCAACGGCTATATGACCCTTGGATTACTTTACTTATCAGAATACTACCGTAACTTCTCTGGTATCGACCAAGATAAATTTAATCTTTCAAAATATTATGTAGACTTAGCTAGCGAACAGCTTGAATTTTATGCTATAAACTGCAGAAGTGCCGACGGACTGTTTATAGACAAGTATGATTCATCGGATCCTCTGGAAAATGATTATAATTTAACTGATAAAGATATTAAGTTTAAATTTTCTACTCAAGCCCTCCTTATGGCAGCTTACTATAAATGCTACACTTTATCCGATAAAAAAAGGGATGATTTTAAAGAATTTTCCTTAGATATTTTAGACTTATTCTCTAAACTAAAAAGAGAAATCCGTAATACCTCACAAGATGAGCTTGTTAAAATCTGCCTAGCATTTAATATTTTTTACGAAGCCTCTGAGCTTGATGAAGCACGCGAGCTCCTTATTGAGTTTACTGATTTAATGTTAGAGAATATTAAACATATGCCTCCATCAGTTATTCGAGATAATGTGGCCATGTCCTGTCAATGTCACATTAATGCTCACTTAGCTTATAATAGTACAGAAATAGAAAAATTTGCTGAAGATGCAAACTATGTTTTTGAAGGTCTAGAGCGCTTGTATGATAATGAACGTGGTGTATTTATCAAAGATTTATCTGAAAAAGAAAATAAATTTAATTCTGATGAAATCCTTCTTTACTTATATTCATTCATGATTCAAAGATCGGTATTAGACGGAGTTGAGCAGAACGATCTCTCTTCTAAAATTCATAACATCTACAAAAATCAAGTCGTTAACTCTGGCATTATTTTAAGATGGCCTGAAGCTCCACCCCTTGATGATGTAGAAAGATATAAAAACTTTTCAAATAAAACTGAAGATCTATTGGATGATAGTTATTTCAGAATGGCTAACTACCTCGATATTGAATCAAATAATTTAGCTCCTATATTTATTAAAAGTGTTTCTCTCAATAGAAAAAAGGAAAGTTATAAACAATATAAAAGCACCTTTGACTCTTGCAAAAATATGTTTAACTTCTTTACAATAATATATTTAAATTCAACTTTAGACTTTTAATAAAATTTATAAACTCTAAAAGAGTACGATCTTTACCTATCGTACTCTTTTTAACTTCTCCAAGTCTATATTTCCTCTTGTATTTGCATAAATTCCAGTAAAATCACTCTTAATACAAACTACATTATTTACATTATATAAAGGAATTGAAGATAAACTTTGTGATAATATTTGTTCACACTGAATAAATTCAGCTTTTCTTTCGCTCCCATTCATAATATATAAGGTCTTATTAATTATATCCTTACAATTTTCTTCTCCTTGCTCTGTAGCTAATTGCTTAAAATACTCAAACTCTGAATCATACTTATATTGAAAACTACTAATATATATGTCATAATCACCTGATTCTAAAACCTTATTAAGCTCTTCATTTGAATATCCTAAAGGTATAAACTCAACATCTGTTTCTTTTGATAAATCTTCACACAACTCCTTAGCAACTCTTCTTTGAAGACTTTTATCTTCATATACTACTTTAATCTTCAAACTATTATCCTTATTTAATTCCTTAAAATATCTTCTTACATCACTTTTCCATTGAGGTTTAAAGACTTCTATAGCTTTTTCTTCCAATATTACCGAAGAATATATTGGCCTTAGTAAACTATTAGATACAGTTTTCGAATATAATTCCCTATCTAATCCATCTTTAACCGCTGTTCTAAATTCAATAGTACTTGAAGCTTTATCTTTCTTTTCATTAAAGTTTAAAATTAAAGTTTCATTACCTTCAAAACTTTTAATCATATTTTCATTTTTCAGCCTATATACTTCATTCACTGGCACATCCATCATTATATCAACCTTATTATCAGTTTCATTATCATCCTCTTCTAATATAGCAAGGGCATTTTCCGCACTGTCCATAAATGAAATCCTAAGTTCTTCCTCTGTAACTTCTTCAGCTTTATAATACTTATTATTTTTTCCTAGAATTATATCCTCACTATAGACACTCTTTATTATATATGGACCTGTATACCTAATTTCTTTATATTTGCTTTTATACTCACTTACCTTATCATAATCTCTTAAAACGTAAACAGGATGGGATAGGATTTCAAAAAAATATGGGCAAGGTTTATTTAATCTAATAGTTACCATATCATCTTTTGCAATTATGGCTACCTGCGAAAAATCCACCTTTCCCTCTATATAATCCTTTACTCCATATATGAAATCCAAATCACTTCTATATATATTACTTTCATCATCTAAAAAATTCTTAAAAAAGTCTACAAAATCCTTTGAAGTTATCTTTTCACCTGTACTATAATAAATATCACTTCTCAGCTTAAAATTATATTCTAACCCATCTTCTGACACTTGAAACTCTTCTGCTAAAGCACCGACGATCTTTCCATTTTCATCCTCCCTAACTAGCCCTTGAAATAAATTTATCAATAAATCTTTCTCTCTTACATTATTACTATTAGTTAGCTTTAGATTGTCAGGATTAACCGCCATGTTATAATTTATATATTTATCATATGGATTTGTACCATTTACTGCTGATATATCCCTTTCAATAGATATTCCTAATAAGATTATCATTACCATCATAATAAAAGCTAATATTTTTTTCACATCTATCTCCTCCCTCTTAGAAATTATTCCCTATTTATTCCACTAATAAACATTCTATAATTTTTATTATATTTTTTACTACTTTTTATAACATATGATATAATATTATTTAACAAGAATTTTTTTGGAGGTTAAACTATGTTTTATTTAGACATTATTTTAAAATCTCTTGGTATTCTTTCACTAATAACATTCATGATAATTTTCATCTGGGGATTTGTTGTATTTAACGGCATCTACAGCCAAATGAGATACACCAATTACTTACTTGAAAAAATATCTCATATTCTTAACATACAAGAAAGAAATCGAAGATTTAACGATAAATTAACTTCAATGGAAAGCGACAATTTAACATCAGATATTAAAGCAGAAGAAGATGACACTGTCGAAACTGTTACTGATACAGAATAAAATAAGCTGATGTAAAGAAAATTAATTTTCTTTACATCAGCTTATTTTTTATATCATATTCTTAAATTCCTCTTCCGAAAGAATTTTTATTCCAAGTTCAACAGCCTTTGTATATTTAGACCCTGCATCTTCACCCACAATTACATAATCAGTTTTTTTACTAACAGATCCTGATACCTTTGCTCCTAAACTTTCAAGTTTATCTTTTATCTCCGTTCTTGAAAAATCCTGTAGACTTCCAGTTACAACTACAGTCTTGCCAGAGAATACATTATCAACTACTTCATTAACTTCAGTTTCCCTAGGTTTAACTCCTAACTTAAGAAGCTCATTTATTGTTTCCTTTGACTTTTCCAAAGAAAAGAATTCAACAATATTTTTTGCAACCACCTCTCCAATATCAGGTATTTCAATCAGTTGTTCAAATGATGCTTTCTCTATATTCTCTAAAGTTTTAAAGGTTTTTGCCAAATCCTTAGCTGTTTTCTTACCTACATTAACAATCCCTAAACTATAGATAAAAGAATCAAGCTCGCAATCCTTACTTTTCTCTAAAGCATTTAGTAAATTCTCTGCTTTCTTTTTACCAAATCTCTCTAAACCTTCTAACTGCTCCTGTGTCATTCTATATAAATCAGAAATAGACTTAATACCAAGCTGCTCAAAAAGCTGTTCCGCAGTCTTCTCACTAAACCCTGCAATGTTCATAGCTTCTCTAGAAGCATAATGCACAATTGTTTTTACCATCTGTGGTTTGCATGCCAATGTATTTTCACAGAATATATGAACACCATCTCTAAACAATTCTTCTCCACAACTAGGACATATTGTTGGTGCTTCAATTTCCTTTGTTCCTTCTAATGAGTCTTCTACAACTCCCATAATTTCTGGAATAACATCATTAGACCTTCTTACAAAAACTGTAGCCCCAATACGTACACCTTTACGCGCAATATCATCCATATTATTTAAAGTTGCTCTTTTCACTGTAACTCCAGCTAATTCTACTGGTTCTAGGATAGCCGTAGGACTAACTCTTCCACTTCTTCCAACATTCCACTCTACATCTAGAAGGGTTGTAGTTGTTTCTTCAGCTTCAAACTTAAAGGCAATTGCCCACTTAGGAAATTTAATAGTATATCCTAGAACTTCTCTAGTTCTCATATCGTCAATGGCAATAACAATTCCATCTATATCATAATTTAAAGCACTTCTAATATCATTTATATATCTGGTCTGTTCTTCAATTTCTTCTACACTTGATACTTTGCAAATATAGTCATCCATAGGCAGACCCATATCTTTTATAAAGTTCAGCATTTCTTCATAGGTTCTAAACTGCTCACCTTCATTATATCCTACATCATAGAAGAATGCTGAAAGATTTCTTCTAGCAGTTTCCTTCACATTTAAGTTTCTTAAAGCTCCTGCTGCTCCATTTCTTAAGTTTTTAAGTGGAGTGTCTGCATTTTTGTTATACTCTTCAAAGGCTTCCTTAGTCATTATTGCTTCACCATGAATTTCTAAAACATGGTGATTATTTATTTTTAATGGAATAGATTTAATCGTCTTAACCTGACTTGTAATATCCTCCCCAACTTCACCTGTTCCCCTTGAAGCCGCCACTGAAAGTATTCCTTCTTCATCATAAGTTAAATTTACAGAAAGTCCATCAAACTTTTTAGTAAGAATATATTTTAGAGATGGAAGCTGCTCCTCATGTGTACTGTTATAATCTTTTATTGCTTTTAAATTTCTATTATGCCATTCTTTTATTTCCCCTATGGATTGAGCCTTATCCAAGCTCCATAAAGGAGCTCTATGCTTATATTTCTTGAATTCATCAAGAACTACATCTCCTACCCTAAGGGTCGGAGAATATGGCAACACTTCATTTAATTCCTTTTCTATACTTTTAAGCTCATCATACTTTTTATCATATTCTTTATCTGAAACTGAAGGATTATCTAAGGTATAATATTCATAGGAATATCTATTTAACTCTTCAATAAGCTCCAGCATTCTCTCACGCTTTGTACTACTCATAAAACTCCTCCAACTATAATAATTCTAGACCAGCCTTATTAAGCATTAATTTTTTTATTCCCATATTATTAAAGGCTATGGTTACAATAGTTCCCGAATCATCCTTAGATGTTGACACTACAGTACCTATACCAAACTTTCCATGCTTAACCTTTCTTCCAACTGTAACTTCACTACTAGATACACCCTGGGTAGAAGATAATTTTTTTTCATTTAAAAAGTCAGCATTGCCTGAAGTTGATTTGTTATAAAAACTATTTCTAAAAGAATGTGGATTATTATCTCTCTGCATGCCAAAAGTACTACTATTGGATGAAGCTCCAGGCTTTGGATGAACTCTTGTTACTTCATTTAAACTAGTTCGTAATTCTTTAGGAATTTCATTTACGAAATCTGAAAGAGGATATGCTACTGTCCTACCAAAAACCATTCTTTGATCTGCAGAAGAAATATATAAATTTTCCTTTGCCCTTGTAATGGCAACATATGCAAGTCTTCTTGATTCCTCCATTTCACTATTACTATTTAAAGAAGACATTCCTGGAAAAATTCCATTTTCCATTCCAACTAAAAATACCACTGGGAATTCTAATCCTTTAGCACTATGAACAGTCATCATCACTACTGCATTATTGTCCTCATCTAAGTTGTCTATATCAGATACTAAAGTAACTTTTTCTAAAAATGCACTTAAGGATTTATCCTCTGAAGAATTTTCAAAAGCAACAGCATCAGATACTAATTCCTTCAAGTTCTCAACTCTGCTTTCATCCTCTGCACTAGTAGAGCCCTTTAACATCTTCATATATCCGCTTCTATCTAAAACTTCCTCTATCAAATGGGAAACACTTAGATTTTCTGCATCTGTAATAAGAGTATTCATTAAACTCACAAACTTATTAATACTAGTTATAGTTCGCTGAGTAAGATTTGGAATAAACTCTGCATCAAGTAAAGCATCATACATACAGATATCATTATCTGTAGCAAATTCCTGAACCTTTGCAATTGTAGTATCTCCAATACTTCTTTTTGGTTCATTTATTATTCTTTTTAAACTTATGTCATCTAATGGGTTATTTATAAGCTTTAGATAAGCCATAATATCCTTTATTTCTTTTCTTTCATAGAAGCGAAGTCCTCCAACAATTTTATACGTTATAGAGTTTCTTCTAAAGGCTTCCTCAAATATACGTGATTGAGAGTTCATTCTATAAAGTATAGCAAAATCCTTAAGACTTCTTCCCTCTTCATTCATCAATCTTTTAATTTGAGTTGCTACAAAATTCCCCTCATCTATATCACTGTACGCTCTATAAACCTTAATTGGATCTCCAGCTTCACTTTCTGTTCTAAGAGCTTTGTCTTTTCTTTGAGCATTATTTCTAATGACCTTATTAGCTGCTTCTAGTATGTTTGATTTAGATCTATAGTTTTGCTCTAATTTAACAACCTTAGCCTTTGGAAAATCCTTTTCAAAGTCTAAAATGTTATGGATATCAGCGCCCCTCCACTGATAAATACATTGGTCATCATCTCCAACAACGCAAATGTTTTCCTGTTCATTCACTAATAATTTAATAAGTTCATATTGGCACTTGTTTGTATCTTGATACTCATCTACTAATATGTACCTGAATTTTCTTTTATAAAATTCTCTTACCTCATCATTTTCTTTAAATAACTTAACAGTTAAATATATTAGATCATCAAAATCCAAGGAGTTTGCAGTCTTAAGCTTTTTCTCATAAGCCAAATATACATCTGCAATTTTATTCATTCTAAAATTATGCTCATTTTCTTTTTTGAATTTCTTAGCTGATATTAATTTATTCTTAGCATCAGAGATTTTCCCAATTATTTCACCTTCAGTTATATCCTTATCGTTTATATTAAGCTCCTTCATACATTGCTTAACTAAAGATTTTGCATCATAACTGTCATATATAGTGAAATTTTTGTTATATCCCATCTTATCAATTTCTCTTCTAAGGATTCTAACGCAACTTGAGTGGAAGGTTGAAACCCACATCCCATCAACTACATCTCCTACAAGACTTTTAATTCTTTCCTTCATCTCCCCTGCAGCTTTATTAGTAAAAGTTAAAGCTAAAACTTGTGATGGATATATATTTAAATCTTTTATCATATGAGCTATTCTATAAGTTAAAACCCTTGTTTTTCCTGAACCAGCACCTGCTAATATTAATAATGGTCCTTCAACGGTTACTGCTGCCTCATACTGTTCTTTATTAAGCAGATTTTTCAAGTCCATTTAATCACTCCTATATCTATATTAATTAGTTTCTGTTACCAAATCACAGATTTGGAATCTCACTCATTTTTTACTCTACCTCTTATTATAACATATAGTTATATATTATAAACGAATTTTATCCAATTTAAGAATTTATGTTCGCAAATTTCATTCCTCCATAAGTGAATATCCAAATCTATGATTTGGCTAATATGAACTTACTCCACCGAATGTAATGAGATGGGATTTCCTTATATTATTATCCTTCTTGGAAAATAAAAAATACTCAACCCGTATGATTAGGTCAAGTATTAATATCACGGTTATTCTTCTTTATAATAATCCTGCCAATTTACTCTTTCAAAAATGGCGTCATAACCATTCTTTCCGTAATTGAGGGATTTATTAACTCTGCTTATGGTGGCGGTGCTTACACCAGTACTACTGGCAATATCTAAATAAGTTTTCTTATTCTTTAACATGGTAGCAACTTTAAGTCTTTGTTCCATCGCTTTTATCTCAGTAATAGTACATACATCTTCTAAAAATCTATAAACTTCTTCTCTAGTTTCTAAGCATCTAATTGCATCAACTAAGTAATCCATTTCCAAACTTTTAAGTCTAGACTTATATTCTTCCATTATATACATCACCCCTATTAACATTATAGTGGTAAATCGAATTAATGTAAATATTGTTGGAATATAAAGAAAATTTTTAATTTTACTTTTAATATCTCTTTACTATTGACATTTCATACTATTTAAAATACTATAGAAATAATTGAAAATAAATATTTCTTATCAAGAGTGGTGGAGGGACTGGCCCTTTGATACCCAGCAACCAATATGTATAAATTTATTCATATAATGGTGCTAAATCCTGCAGCTTACAATGCTGATAGATGAGCTAACTTAGTTAATTTCAGCTTGAGTTTTATCTCAAGCTTTTTTATTACTCAAAAATATATACAAAGGAGATTTATTATGAATAACTCAAACTCAGAAGGAACTCTTCTTGCCTTATTACCCTTAGTCATATTTTTAATATTATTCATTGGGACTGGAATTATAAGTGGCGATTTTTATAAAATGCCAGTGCTTGTTGCTTTTATTATTTCTACATCTATTGCTTTTACAATTAATAAAAAGGCTAGCTTTTCCACAAAATTAGAAGTTTTTTGTAAAGGCGGTGGTAACAAGGATATTATTTTAATGCTGATGATATTTTTATTTGCTGGTTCTTTTAGCAGTGTTGCTAAAGCTATGGGTGGTGTCGATTCTATAGTAAATTTAGGTTTATCCATTCTTCCTGCAAATCTCTTAGTCACAGGCCTATTTATCATCGGATGCTTCATATCCATCTCTATGGGTACATCTGTTGGAACAATTGCAGCTCTAGGTCCTATAGGTTTATCAGTTGCTTCAAAGACTGGAATTCCAACAGCCTTAATTTTAGGTGCAGTAGTAGGTGGTGCCATGTTTGGAGATAACCTATCTATGATATCTGATACCACAATTGCAGCCACTAAAACTCAAGGCTGCGAAATGAAGGACAAGTTCAAAGCTAACTTTTTAATTGTTCTTCCCGCAGCAATTGCAACTATAATAATACTTACCTTTATAACTACTGGTTATAAAGGGGCTCCAACCAAAAACTATAGCTATGATTTAATAAAGGTTTTACCTTATATGCTTGTACTTGTAGGTGCTATCCTCGGAGCAAATGTATTTTTACTTTTAGGTGGAGGTATTTTATCTGCCGGAATAATTGGTATATTCTCAGGTGCCTTTGATCTTTTCGAGTTTATTGCTGCAATTTCAAGTGGTATGGCTTCAATGCAAGAACTTTGTATGATTTCTATTGTTGTTGGAGGTATGGTTGAATTAATTAAATTTAATGGCGGTATAGACTTTTTACTTAACTTTATAACAAAAAAAATCCACAGTAAAAAAGGTGCTGAGTTCGGAATTGCTGCTTTAGTTAGTTTAATGGACTTATGTACTGCAAACAATACTATAGCAATAGTAATGGCAGGTCCTTTAGCTAAGAATATTTCTGAAAAATATAAAGTTGAACCTGTTAAATGTGCTAGTATATTGGATATTTTCTCATCCGTATGGCAGGGAATCATCCCTTACGGTGCCCAACTACTTACCGCTGCTGGACTAGCAAGTATTTCTCCCTTGGAAATAATAAAATATCTACACTATCCTTTTTTAATGCTAGTTTGTGGCTGTGTTGCAATTGCCTTTGGGTTACCTAAAGTAACAACTCTTGCAAATAGATCAAACAAAAATGCTGCTTAATTAATACGGGTAAATAAAAATTTAATCAGTGCATAATAAAAAGCTATCGATACGATAGCTTTTTTCTACATTAGTATTCTGTTAATTAAAATAGTTGCTACTGCAAATACTATTGCAGATACTACTGTAAGCTTTATAAGAAAAGCTTCCTTAGTCTTAGTTTTATTTTTGCTATAGAAAGTTTCTGATGTTCCTGAAACAAGTCCACCAAGTCCTGATGCCTTACTCTCTTGTAAAGATATTGATATTATTACTAATATAGCTGATATAACAATAATGATCTCAAGTGCTGTTTTCACCATGGCACCCCCTTAATATATTCCTAAATATCTATCTCCCATTTTATCATAGGAAAAATACTTTTACAACTTGAAAAGCAATAAATGTAAATAACACTTTCTTTAATATCATTAAAAGCAGGGACAAACAATTATCCCTGCTTAATTTAAAAGTTAAATTTACTTACAAACTATCTTTTGATGTTGTAGAAAGATTTTAAGCCTCTGAATTCAGCCATATCGCCTAACTCTTCTTCAATTCTTAATAATTGGTTGTACTTAGCAACTCTTTCACTTCTAGCTGGAGCTCCAGTTTTGATTTGTCCTGCATTAGTAGCAACAACTAAATCAGCTATAGTGTTATCTTCAGTTTCTCCAGATCTGTGAGAAACTACTGCAGTGTATCCAGCTCTAGATGCCATCTCTATAGCATTTAAAGTTTCAGTTAAAGTACCAATTTGGTTTAATTTGATTAGGATAGAGTTAGCAGTTTCTGCTGCAATTCCTCTAGATAATCTCTCAGTGTTAGTAACGAATAAGTCGTCTCCAACTAACTGTACTTTATCACCAAGTTTCTCAGTGATGTGCTTCCAACCTTCCCAATCTTCTTCAGCCATACCATCTTCGATAGAGATGATTGGATATTTTTCGCATAACTCAACATAGTAGTTAGCCATTTCTTCTGGAGTAAGAATTCTTCCTTCTCCAGCAAGGTTGTATTTTCCATCTTCAAAGAACTCAGAAGAAGCTGGGTCAAGAGCTATGAAAGCATCTTTTCCTGGAACGTATCCAGCTTTTTCTATAGCTTCAACGATAACTTTTATAGCATCTTCGTTGCAGTCTAGGTTTGGAGCAAATCCACCCTCATCACCTACACCAGTGCTAAGTCCTCTTTCTTTTAATATTCCTTTTAATGCATGGTAAACTTCAGCACCCATTCTTAAAGCTTCGCTGAATGAAGAAGCTCCAGCAGGCATTACCATGAACTCTTGAAGGTCAACGTTATTGTCAGCGTGAGATCCACCGTTTAATATGTTCATCATTGGAACTGGTAGAACCTTAGCGTTAACTCCTCCTAAGTATTGATATAACCCTAATCCAAGGTAGTTAGCTGCTGCTTTAGCGCAAGCAAGAGAAACTCCTAGAGTAGCGTTAGCACCTAATTTAGCTTTGTTGTGTGTACCATCTAATGCGATTAAAGCTTTATCTATAGCAACTTGATCAAAAATGTTCATTCCAACTAATTCGTCAGCGATTATTTCATTTACATTTTCAACTGCCTTTAAAACACCTTTTCCATTGAAGAAGTCTTTGTCACCATCTCTTAATTCTACAGCTTCGAACATACCTGTAGATGCTCCTGATGGTACTGCTGCAACTCCAACTGTACCGTCTTCTAATACTACCTCTACCTCTACAGTTGGGAATGCTCTTGAGTCAAGTATTTGTCTTGCAAATACATCAATGATTTCAACATATTGTTTCATTATTCTTCCTCCTAAACTTTGTTTATATAAATCTATATTAATAAATTTACATCAATTAAAAATTATACTATATTTACTTGCTTTTGTAATGTCTTATATTAAAGATTTTCCTTCCATCTCTTCTGGTATATCAAGACCCATCTCTGTAAGGATAGTTGGTGATATATCTGCTAAAATTCCACCTTCTTTTAAATCCTTTGAATGATTTGATACATATATGAATGGAACTAGATTTGTTGTATGTGCAGTCATCGGCTTTCCTGTTGAGTAATCTATCATAGTTTCTGCATTACCGTGGTCAGCTGTAATAAATACAGTTCCATCCATTGATACAATCTTATCTACAACTTTACCTAAACAAGTATCTACTGTTTCCACCGCTTTAACTGCTGCTTCAATTACTCCAGTATGACCAACCATATCTGGATTTGCATAGTTAAGAATTATTAAATCATACTTATCTTCACTTAATGCATTCAGAACTGCATCTGTAACTTCATATGCACTCATTTCAGGTTTTAAATCATAAGTAGCTACCTTTGGTGACGGAATCAGAATTCTCTCTTCGCCTTCGTTTGGCTGCTCAACTCCACCATTAAAGAAGAATGTTACGTGAGCATATTTTTCTGTCTCTGCAATTCTAAGTTGCTTTAAACCTTTTTTGCTAATGTACTCACCTAAAGTATTATTATAATGCTCTGGTGTATAAGCCACTCTTACATTTTCTAAAGTTTTATCATATTGAGTCATACATACATAAGTTAAATTTAATCTATCTCTTTGGAATCCAGAAAACTCTGCATCATTGATAGCTCTTGTAATTTCTCTAGCTCTATCTGGTCTAAAGTTGAAGAAAATCACAGAATCTTTATCTTTAATAGTTCCTACTGGCTTATCATTTTTTGTAATTACTGATGGAATAACAAATTCATCTGTTTTATTATCATGGTAAGCAGCCTTTAATGCTAAATCAGCAGAAGTATATTTATTTCCTTCACCTTTTACCATAGCATTATATGCAAGCTCTATTCTTTCCCATCTGTTGTCTCTATCCATTGCATAATATCTTCCAGAAAGAGTTGCAATTTCACCAACACCTTCTTCAGCCATAAATTTTTGTAAATCCTTAACAAAATCAATGGCAGAACCCGGAGCTACATCTCTTCCATCTAAAAAGCAGTGAACATAAACCTTTTTCACGCCTTTTTTCTTACAAAGAGATAAAAGCGCTTTTAGGTGATTAATATGTGAGTGAACTCCACCATCAGATAATAATCCCATAAGATGAATAGCTGAATTATTCTTTATAGCTTCATCACATGCATAGTTTAAAGCCTCATTATCAAAGAATTTTCCTTCTTTTATTTCTTTAGATATTCTAGTAAGCTCTTGGTATATTATTCTTCCTGCACCTATGTTTAAATGTCCAACTTCTGAGTTACCCATTTGTCCCTCTGGAAGACCAACATCTAAACCACATGCTGATAACTGTGTATGAGGATATTTTGCCATTAAATTATCAAAATTAGGCTTCTTTGCTTCTCTAACGGCATTACCATCTAATTTATCACTTATACCAAAACCATCTAATATCATAAGCATTACTGGTTTTTTATTCATATTTATCTCCATTCTACATTTCTCTTATACTAATAATTTACAATTGCAGCAAAATCCGAAGCTTTAAGGCTAGCTCCACCAATTAATCCTCCATCTATGTGTTCCATGACCATTTGTTCTTTTATAGTTGATGGCTTAACTGATCCACCATATTGGATTCTAATTTTCTCTGCCACATCATCTCCATATAGTTTACCCACTACGCTTCTAATGAATCCATTAGTATTGTTTGCATCCTCCGCTGTAGCAGTTTTTCCTGTACCTATTGCCCATATTGGCTCATATGCAATAACAAGTTCTTCTACTTGTTCCTTGCTAATTCCTAATAAATCAAGCTTTATTTGAGTTGCAATAACTTCTTCAGTTATACCCAGTTCTCTTTCACTTAAACTTTCTCCTACACATAGGATTGGAGTTATATTATGAGAAAAAGCAGCCTTTAATTTTCTGTTAACAGTTTCATCTGTTTCATTAAAATACTGTCTTCTTTCACTGTGTCCAATAATTACGTAGTCAACACCTATTTCCTTCAGCATTAAAGGTGATACTTCACCTGTAAATGCTCCATTATCCTCGAAGTGCATATTTTGAGCACCAACTTTTACATTTGTTCCCTTGCAAAGCTCTACCACTGAAGGTAAAGATAAAAATGTAGGACAAACCACAACATCACACTTTGCATCCTTAATCATTGGTTTTAATTCTTCTATTAAAGCAGCAGCCTCTGAAATAGTATTATTCATTTTCCAGTTACCTGCTATTATTGCTTTTCTCATAATTACCTCCTAAAAATATCACAAATTTATACCCTATATTATAAACATATATTTACTAGAAGTCCATTTACTTAAAGCCATTTTATTCAGTTCTATTTATCTTGAAGTGCAGCTATACCAGGAAGTGTTTTTCCTTCTAAGAATTCTAATGATGCTCCACCCCCTGTAGATATGTGAGTCATCTTATCTCCTAAACCAAATATATTTACTGCAGCAGCACTATCTCCACCACCAATTACAGTAACACCTTCACATTTAGCCATTGCTTCCCCAACTGCTATTGTTCCCTTACTGAAGTTTTCGAATTCAAAAACTCCCATTGGTCCATTCCATACTACTGTCTTAGATCCTTCTATAACACCTGCATAAACTTCTCTAGTTTTTGGTCCTATATCTAAAGCCATATATCCATCTGGAATATTTTCATTTTCAGTATCTACTGGAGTTGCTTCTTTAGAGAACTCTGTAGCAACAACGTGGTCAACTGGAAGATATAATTTAACACCTTTTTCTCTAGCTTTATTCATCATATCTATTGCATAATCAAGCTTATCTTCTTCTACTCTTGAATTTCCTATGCTGTAGCATTGAGCCTTAAGGAAAGTATAAGCCATTGCTCCACCAATTATTAAGTTGTCAACCTTTTCTAATAGAGCATTGATAACATTTATTTTATCTGAAACTTTAGAACCACCAAGTATAGCAGTGAATGGTCTTTCAGCATTATCTATTGCATTTCCTAAGAATTTTAATTCTTTCTCTATTAGGTATCCGCAAACTGCTGTTTCTACATACTCAGTTACACCTACTGTTGAACAGTGTGCTCTATGAGCAGAACCAAAAGCATCATTTACATATACTTCACAAAGAGAAGCTAACTCTTTAGAAAAGTTTTCTTCATTCTTAGTTTCTTCTTTTCTGTATCTTGTATTTTGAAGAAGTACTATTTCTCCATCTTTCATGTTCTCTATAGCTTTTTTTGCATTGTCTCCAACAACTTCAGCATCATCTGCAAAAACAACTTCTTTATTTAATAATTCGCTTAATCTCACAGCCACTGGTGCTAAAGAAAGCTCAGGCTTTGGCTCTCCCTTTGGTTTTCCAAGGTGTGAACAAAGTATAACTTTAGCTCCATTTTCTATTAAGTAATTTATTGTTGGCATTGCACCTAATAATCTATTTTCGTCAGTAATTTTGCCATCTACTATTGGCACGTTGAAGTCACATCTAACTAATACCTTTTTACCTGTTACATTAACATCTTCTACTGATTTTTTATTATATGACATATAATTACCTTCTTTCTCATCAAAAAAATCTAGTTCATGAATGTCTCGCTGAACTAGATTTTTTATTGTATTATCTACTATTTATATAATTTGCTAATTATAATCTGTCAGCAACATATTTTGTTAAGTCTGCTAATCTGTTTGAGTAACCCCACTCATTGTCATACCAAGATACAACTTTCACTAAGTTATCTCCCATTACCATAGTTGATAATCCGTCAACTATTGAAGATCTTTCATCTCCTCTGTAATCGATAGATACTAGTGGCTCTTCAGAGAATCCTAATATTCCTTTTAAAGCTCCTTCTGATGCTGCTTTTAAAGCTCCGTTTACTGCTTCAGCAGTTACTGGCTTTTCAGTTTCAAATACTAAGTCAGTCATAGAAACTGTTGGAGTTGGAACCCTAACTGCCATTCCGTTTAATTTTCCTTTAAGTTGTGGTAATACTAGTGCAACTGCTTTTGCTGCTCCAGTTGTTGTTGGGATCATAGCCTCTGCTGCTGCTCTTGCTCTTCTTAAATCTTTGTGAGGAGCATCTAATATTTTTTGGTCGTTAGTGTATGAGTGGATTGTAGTCATAAGACCGCTCTTAATTCCAAACTCTGCATCTAAAACTTTAGCAAATGGTGCTAAACAGTTTGTAGTACAAGAAGCATTAGAAATTATGTTGTGCTTCTCACTATCATATTTTTCTTCGTTAACTCCCATAACTATTGTTATATCTTCATTTTTAGCTGGAGCAGAAATTAATACTTTTTTAGCTCCTGCTTCAATGTGTGCTTTAGCTTTAACTGCATCTGTGAATAATCCAGTAGACTCGATTACTATTTCTGCACCTTGAAGTCCCCAAGGAATGTTCTTTGGATCTCTCTCAGCGAATATTCTTATTTCTTTTCCATTTACTATGATAGAGTTTTCAGTAGCTTCAACTGTTCCATTGAATCTTCCGTATAAAGCATCATATTTTAAAAGATGTGCTAATGTTTTAGGGTCTGTTAAGTCATTGATTCCCACTATTTCTATATCATTGCTATAGTTATTAAGAATTGCCTTAAAAACATTTCTACCTATTCTTCCAAATCCATTAATACCAACTTTAACCATTACAAAATACCTCCTAAATTTAAGTAAAATACTTTCATATTTATATTTTGTGCTAACTTATTTAAAATTTATAAGTTAAGCATTGTTAACATAATAAGCCTTTATCCAAATCTTTGATTTGGTTAATTTGAGCTTAAGTGACACTTTAAATCTTAGATTTCACAAGTGAACCTCACTCATTATATTACTCCTTCAAATTAATATTATAAGGAGTTTCTTTTAACATTTTCAAAACAGCTCTTCCTGTTGCTTCATCAGTAATCAAAACAGAGTTACTTCTACCTTTTTCTATAGCTGCAATCGCCTGAGCTTTATTAACCCCCGCTGAAACTGCTATCATTCTTGGTATAGTACCAATATCTTCTTTACGAATTCCTATCGTCGGCATGGAGTAAACTACTTTTCCATCACAATTGAAGTAATGACCAAAAGCCTCACCTACTGCCCCACACTCCATTATTTTACTTTTAACCTCTCCAGCTAAACTTCTCTTCTCACACATTTCTCCTGCAAGGCCAATTCCATGAAGTAAAATTTCCGAATTGCTTATAGAATTAAATATTCTTTTTATTTCGTCTTCTTGAATCATTGCATCGAAAAGCGCCTGACTAACATTATCTGGAATATGAAGTTGTTCATAGGATGCTGCCATTTTATTAGCTAAAACTTCTACTAATGTATTAGCCTGAAGTTCTGTTTCTTTTCCCATTCCTCCTCTGCCAGGCAAAATTCTTACATTTTTATATTTCTGCAAAGCAGGGAATTTATCAACTACCTCTTTTATAGTTCTTCCCCCAGTTAAGGATATTATCATATTATCATGTAAAACTTGTTTAAGATAATTTGCTGCGGCTTTCCCCAATTCTTCAAATAGGGTATCATCCTCTTCAACATTACCATTAATTATTATAACCTGATGAACTCCTAGTAATTTCTTCAACTGAGCTTCTAAAAGATTTATTCCATTTGTTTCTCTCATAAACTCTCTTAATCCATTTAAAACATCTTCGCCCTCTTTAGTAATATTCATACCAGCAGAAGTTATATCTACAAGACCTTGGTCTTTTAAAAAATTTGTTTCACTTCTAACTATTCTTTCAGTAATCTGAACAGTTGCTGATAATAACCTTCTTCCTATAGGCTGTCTATACTTTATATTTCTCAGGAGTTTATATCTTACATCTAATACCTCTAACAAATCAGGTATTAATTGCTTTTGTAACTTTATTAACTGTTCCATTTTCACCCCTATTGACAATTATTGTCCCTGTGGACGATTAATGTCCCTGTGTTAATTCTTAACTACAATTTAATTGTACGACAATTATCTTAATTTGTGAAGTGCTTTTTTTAATATTAAGAGAATTTTTTTATTTTTCACTTCTACCTTCCTTTTATTCTGTAAATTTATAAATTGTAGGAAACTCCTTCTCACACCCCTTCGAATGAGCACCCTACAAAGTAAATTTCACTGACCAAAGCAAAGATTTAGAAAGCAGAACTTCTGGAACATCACCTTTGAATATTTCCATAAATAAAGATATAATTATACCAGTCTTTTTCTTTGAGAAGAAGATTTTATTCCTAATTCCTCCCTATATTTTGCAACAGTTCTTCTTGATATATCTACACCCAACTTATTTAATCGTTCACATATAACAGAATCAGAAAAAGGTTTTCCCCTATTTTCACCTTCAATTATTTTCTCTATCATATTTTTTACATTATTAGTGGATACACCCTCACTGTTAACATTTACATAGCTTGTGAATAAACTTTTAATTTTTTTTATTTCACCACTATTTAAAGCTACATATTTATCCCTAATAGCTCTACTCACAGTAGATTCATGCATATCTAACTTTTGAGCTATAAATTTAATTGTCATAGGCCTTAAAAAGCTTTCACCCTTCTCAAAGTACTCCCTTTGAGCTTTCACCACCTCTTCCATAACTCTACACAAAGTATTTTTTCTACTTTCAATACTTTTCATTAAAAACATAGCACTATTAATTTTCTCTTTTACATACTCAATAGCATTTTTATCTTCACTAAACTCCAACACATTTTTATAAGTGTTATTTATCATTAACTTTGGAAGTATACTTTCATTCATCAACACTATATACTCTCCATCAAGCTTTCTAATATACACATCTGGAACCACATATCCAATTTCCTCTCCAGTAAAAAAACCTCTAGAAGGCTTAGGTTCCAATCCTTTAATCACATCTTCATATTCTTGAACTTCACGAGGTTGAATATTCAATATTTTGCTTAATTGCTGATACTTTCCTTTAGATATCTCAAAAAGGTAGTTATTAATAATTCTCTCCAAAACCTCATTCTGAATACCTTTTCTTTCAAGCTGAATAAGCAAGCATTCACTCAACGTTCTGGCACCGATACCCGCTGGCTCCAAACTTTGTATTATTTCAAGGCTTCTTTCAACCCATTCATAAGAAACCCCCAACTCTTTAGAAGCCTCTTCAACAATCTCTTTATCTAGATACCCTCTAGCGTCAATATTATCAATTATATAATTACACATATACTGTAGAGATTTACTAGCGCCGCTATACATAACTTGATCTCTTAAATAATCCTTCAAGGTCGGCTTGCTACTAATAAAATTTAAAGGTGAAATTTGCTCTTTCTCTTCATCCTGAGAATATGTACGGCTATTATAACTATCAAACTCTAGATATTTAACCAAATTTCTATATTCAGCTAATTCATTATTCTTAAAATTATCCTCTTTTATATTTTCAACATTACTATCTACCTCTAAAACTACATTCTCCTGCAACTCTTTATCAATATGCTGCAAAAGTTCATAGGACGACATCTGTAATAATTTTATAGATTGTTGCATTTCCATAGTCATCACTAATTTTTGCTCTTGGGTTAACTTTAAATCAAACCCCATGTTCATATTTCCTCACCCCTTTATGTACCATTATATTATAGATAGAATTTTCAATCAACTCAACGCAAACTTTTTATCAACCTGACCGTTTTTATAACATGTATTACACAGTTTTTTTATAAAAAAAGCGGAGAAATATCTTTCTCCGCTAAAACTCTTTTAATTATCTTCCATTTTTCTCGTAAGCTTCACCTGATGCTGCTGGTGCACTAGTTTTACCAACAAATCCTGCAAGAGCTAACATTGTAAGAACATATGGTATTACTGTAAACACTTCTGATGGAAGAGACCATCCAAAACCTTGAGCAAGTATTTGGAATGACTCTCCAAATGCAAATAATAAACATGCTCCAAAAGAACCAATCGGTGTCCAGTTACCAAAGATAACAGCTGCAAGAGCTATAAATCCACGTCCTGATACCATACCTTCTCTATATATAGGAGTAATACCTATTGATAGTGCTGCTCCACCTAAACCTGCAAGCATACCTGATAAAACAACACAAGCATATCTAACCTTATAAACATTTATACCTAATGTATCTGCAGCCTTTGGATGCTCTCCAACAGCTCTTATTCTAAGCCCAATTGAAGTCTTGTATAGAACAAAATGTGCAACAAACACTAGAATTATTGCTATTATAACGAACCAGTTTAATCCGCTTAATATCTCTCCTAATATTGGAATTTTCTTAATAAACTCTGGTAATTTATATGGAAGAGTGCTAACAACATCTGTTTGCCCTCCTTTACCAAATAATATAAATATTAAGAAGCTGGCTAAAGCAGAAGCAAATAAGTTAATCGCCGTACCAGAAATTACCTGATCAGCCTTTAAATTTATAGAAAGTACAGCATGAACAAGAGCCAAAGCTCCACCAGCTATCATAGCAAATAATATCCCAAATAAAGGATTTCCTGTTATGAAAGTTCCCCACACTGCAAAGAATGCACCTATGGTCATCATACCTTCAAGTCCTATATTAACTACACCTGAACGCTCTGAGAACATTCCTCCAAGTGCTGTGAAGATAAGTGGTGTAGCTATTCTTAGAGTTGCTGTTATAAGAGAAATTATTGCTACTAAGATTGCGCTATCCATTCATTATCTCCCCTTTCTTTTTCTTATTATTAAAGTAAGTAATTACATAATCAGTAGCAACGAATATTATGATTACTGATTGAATTAAGAACACTATCTCCTTTGGAATTCCACTAATTTGAAGCGCTCTAGAACTACTATTAAGAGCTCCAAATAATACTGCCGCTAAAATACATCCTATAGGATTTTTCTTAGCTAAAAGTGCAACTGCTATACCGTCAAATCCATAACTTGGTACAACCATAAAGTCTTGAATTAAGTGCTTAACCCCTGCAACGTGAGTAGCTCCACCAAGACCAGCTATTGCTCCTGATAAAACCATAGCTAAAACAGCTTTTTTTGCTATATTAATTCCACCATATTCAGCTCCGTGTGGATTAATACCAACAGCTCTGATTTCATATCCTATAGTAGTTTTCCATAGTAAGAAAGCCATAAGAATTGCAACTATTATACCAATAAATATGCTATAGTTAGCTCCATTACTTTCAACAAATCTTGGAATCATAGCACTGGCTTGAATCTCCGGACTTGATGACTTACCAGGTACTCCAAAAGCAGTTCTTAATATAAAATAGTTAGCTAAAGCTATTGAAATATAGTTCATCATTATTGTATTGATAACTTCACTAGTACCAAATTTTGCTTTAAGGAAGCCTGGAATTGCTCCCCATACTCCTCCAAACACAATACCTGCAAGAATCATTAAAGGTATGTGAACAATTGGGCTAAGTCCAGGAATACATCCAACCATAGCTCCTCCAAGCATACCTAAAACAAACTGTCCACCTACACCGATGTTGAATAAACCACATCTAAATGCAACTGCGTTTGCAACCCCTGTAAATATTAGAGGTGTAACCTCAGCAATAGTTGATAAAACGTTCTTAGGTGTTCCAAAGCTACCTCTCCAGATAGTTGAAACTAAATCACTTAAAGCTGTGAAATACTGAGTGATTGGATATTTTTTTGCCCACATTACAAAGAATACTGAAACAAATAAAGAAAGTATAACCGCCACTATCGGAAAGAGGATGGCTTTAGCCGAACCTTTAATTTTTTCTTTCATTTTACTTTTCTTCCCCTTTCTTGCTCAAGCTTCCACCAGCCATTAAAATACCTAGTTTCTGCTCATCTGCATCTTTTCTATCTAAAATATCAACAATTTTACCATCATACATAACAGCTATTCTATCGGAAAGAGCTAATACTTCATCAAGTTCAAGGGAAACTAGAAGCACTGCTTTACCTTTATCTCTTTCTTCTACAAGTCTGCTGTGAATATATTCTATAGCTCCAACGTCTATTCCTCTTGTTGGCTGCGCAGCTATTAAAAGATCTGGGTCTTTAGCAATTTCTCTTGCAGCAATCAATTTCTGTTGGTTACCGCCTGATAAAGCTGATGCAAACACATCCGCATTAGGTGTTCTAACATCAAACTCTTCAATTAATTTTTCACAATGGCTTCTAATTGCCTTGTAATCCATTATAAATCCTTTTTTAGTGAACTCCTCATTTTTATGAATACCTAATATTGAGTTTTCTACTAAAGAATATTTAAGTACAAGTCCTCTCTTATGTCTATCTTCAGGTATATGACCTACCCCGGCATCTATCACTTCTCTTGGAGATTTACCATATAAATCTTTTCCATTCATAGTAATGCTTCCATCATGAGGCTTTCTAAGTCCTGTCAAAACTTCTAAAAGCTCCGTTTGACCATTTCCGTCAACTCCAGCTATTCCTAATATTTCTCCGCCACGCACTTCGAAAGAAACATTTTTAACCGCAGGTATTCCTCTTTGGTCATTAGCAGAAAGATTTTTAACCTTAAGCACTTCTGCACCAACTTTAGCTTGCTCTTTTTCAACAACAAGAGTAACTTTTCTTCCTACCATAAGCTCTGCAAGTTCATCTATATTAGTATCTGCAGTATTAACAGTCCCTGTTACTTTTCCTCTTCTAATGATGGTAACCCTATCACTCATGCTCATAACTTCTTTTAATTTGTGAGTTATAAGTATTACAGATTTTCCTTCTTTCTTTAGGTTTTCAATAATCTTTCCTAACTCTTCAATTTCTTGTGGTGTTAAAACCGCCGTAGGCTCGTCAAGTATTAATATTTTTGCTCCTCTATAAAGAGCCTTAAGTATTTCAACCTTTTGCTGTTGACCAACTGATATGTCTTCAATTATAGCGTTAGGATCTATAGCAAATCCATACTTATCTGCAATAGCCTTAACATCTGCCACTGCTTTCTTTCTATCAAGCTTTAATCCCTTTTTAGGTTCACTTCCTAATATGATGTTTTCAGCCACAGTGAAATTATCAACTAACATAAAGTGCTGATGCACCATTCCTATTCCAAGCTTTATAGCCTCATTAGGGTTATCAATTTTAACCAACTGACCGTCAACATATATATCACCTTTTTCTTGTTGATAAAGACCGTAAAGTATATTCATCAGGGTTGTTTTTCCTGCTCCATTTTCACCTAACAAAACGTGAGTTTCACCTTGTAATAGATCAAAGTCAACGTTATCATTGGCAATAGTTCCAGGGAAAACTTTGGTTATGCCCTTCATTTCAATTACTTTCTTCATTTCCCTTCCTCCTTAATAATACTACCTACATTTCTTCCTTAATACTTAGATATATAATAATTTCACACAAATAAAAGTGCTACTATATATTCTTTATAATACGCCTTATATTATACCATAAAACGTTTTTTATAGGTATTTTTTTATTTTTCTAACAATTGTATATATGCTTATTATGCAGTTCACTTTATAAAAAATTCTATATCATTTAACAACTTTTTATTTCTCTAGTCAGAAAAAGCTAGATAAAAATATCTAGCTTTTTAGTTCATAAAAATAATATGTTTTTATTAATCAGCTTTAAAATCCTTGGCTTCTTCTCTTGTTCCTGGAACTTTAATTTCACCTTTTTTAATCTTTTCTTCGAATTCCTTAGCCTTTTCTATAACTTCAGCATCAGTATTTTTAGAAGTAGAATCTGACATTCCAACTCCACCTTCAGCTATACCAAGAACTTTATGACCACCCTCAAATTTTCCATCTACAACAGCTTTAACAGCATCATAAGTAGCATCGTCAACTCTCTTCATCATTGAAGATAGTATTACATCAGCATATTCTGGAAGAGACACTTGTTGGTCCATATCAACTCCGATTGCCCAAACATCTTCTCCTTCTTTCCTAAGCTCTTGAGTAGCCTGGAATAATCCAAGACCAACTCCACCAGCAGCGTGGTATATAACGTCACAACCCTCATTATATAGGGATTTAGCAAGCTCATATCCTTTATTAGTATCCTCAAAAGAATCCGCATATTTAACAGTTGTTCCTGGATTTTTTCCATCTGAACTAATTAAACCTTTGGCAGCTTCTGGATTTACTGCTGCTACACCTGCAGCAAAACCTGTTTCAAACTTAACTATAGTTTCTGAATCTTTTCCACCAATAAACCCAACTTTATTAGTATTAGTTGTTAATCCAGCTATAACTCCCATTAGGAAAGAACCTTCTTCTTCTTTAAATGTAATTGATAAAACATTTGGAGCCTCAACTACAGAGTCAATTAAGCAAAGCTTTGATTCTGGATTATTTTCAGCTATATTTTTAACTGCATCAGATAATTGATATCCAATAGCAAAAGTTAAATTTGAACCTTCATCAATTAAGGCTTGTAAATTTGGCTCATACTCCTCTTTCTTTTTAGATTCTAGGTAAGAATATTTAACACCAAATTCATCTTTAGCTCTCAAAACACCAGCACCAGCAGTTTGGTTGAAGGATTTATCATTTATTCCACCTTCATCAGTTACGAGACCAATTAAAACTTCCGATTTAGTTCCTTCGTCTCCTTTAGGTGTATCGTTTGTACTTCCTCCATCTTTAGAACCTGCACATCCTACTAAAAGAGTAGCTGTCATTGCCGCAGTTGCCATAAGCGCAACAATCCTTTTCATTTTCATTTCAAAACCCCCTGAAATAAATTTTATACATATTCACCTTTATTTTACATCAATATCTAAAAAAAAGCTAGATACAACATCTAGCTTTTTTAAGTATTATAAAATTTAACAAACCGTAAACAATTCTATAATTTTATTAGTTTATTTTGAACTCCATTACACCTTCTCTAGTAGCAGGAACTTCAAATTCACCATTTTTGATTCTCTCTTCGAATTCTTTAGATTTTGCTATAGCCTCTTCAGAAGCATTTGTTGAAGTAGTATCTGCAATACCAACTCCCCCATCAGCAATTCCTAAAGTTAATACTTTACCTTCAAAATTTCCATCAATTACAGATTTAACAGCATCATATGTAGAATTATCAACTCTTTTTATCATAGATGTAAGAATTGAATCAGCAAAGTTAGGAAGTGAAACCGCTTGGTCCATATCAACACCTATAGCCCAAACATCTTTTCCTTCGTTTCTTAATTCTTGAGTAGCTTGGAATAATCCAACACCAACTCCACCAGCAGCGTGATATATTACGTCACAACCTTCATTGTATAAAGATTTAGCAATCTCATAACCTTTGTTTGTATCTGCAAAAGAATCAGCATACTTAACTGTTGCTCCAGTGCTTGTACCATCTGAACTTATAAGTCCTTTAGCAGCCTCTGGGTTAACAGCAGCAACACCAGCCGCAAATCCAGCTTCAAACTTTTGTATAGTTTCCGAGTCTTTTCCACCTATAAATCCAACTTTATTAGTTTTAGTTGTTAAACCAGCTATAACTCCAACTAGGAAAGAACCTTCTTCTTCTTTAAATACTATTGATAATACATTATCTGCTTCTACTACTGAATCCACTAGAGCAAACTTTGAATCTGGATTGTTCTTAGCAGCAGCTTTAACTGCATCAGATAATTGATATCCAACAGCAAATGTTAAATCAGCGCCATTATCTACTAAAGATTGTATGTTTGGCTCATAATCCTCTTTCTTCTGAGCTTCTAAGTAAGTATACTCCACACCAAACTCATCTTTAGCTCTTAAAACTCCTTCATTAGCAATTTGATTGAAGGATTTATCATTTATTCCACCTTCATCTGTAGAAAGCCCTATAGAGATTTCAGATTTTGCAGAATCTCCACCTTTGCTACCTGATTTGTCGTTTCCACATCCAACTAGCATTGTAGCTGAAAGAGCGACAGTTGCCATAAGAGCAATTAATCTTTTCATTTTCATATAAAAAACCTCCCAAACAATTTATCTTATGTATTTAGTACTCGTAAGCTATATACAATAATTGAGCATCATATATCTGAAAGCTTGTCCAACAATAACCCATATATATGCTACACAATTTACTTGTTTTTACTTACAAGGTGAATATAACATAACTTTAGACAAAAATCAAATAAAAACGACTAATTTAAATAGTCGTTTTTATCAATTAATATTATCTTATTAGAATAAATAAAATCTTCTATACTATTGAGCTTTAAACCCCATAACTTCACTTCTAGTTGAAGGAACTACAATTTCTCCACCTTTTATTTTATTCTTATAGTCTTGAACCTTTACAAGCACATCTTCTGGAGTATTTACAGATGTAGAATCTGCCACATCAACTCCACCTTCTGCTATACCTATAACTTTAGGTCCTGGTTTAAAGGTTCCATCAACTTGAGATTTAACAGCATCATAAGTAGCCTTATCTACCCTTTTAACCATAGAGGAAAGAATAACATCAGCATATTCAGGCAATGAAATTGCTTGATCCATGTCTACTCCAATCCCCCAAACCTCTTTACCTTGATCTTTAAACTCTTTTGTAGATTGGAACATTCCAATTCCTACTCCACCTGCAGCATGGTAAATTATATCACAACCTGATTCATATAGAGATTTTGCTAATTCATACCCTTTATTAGTGTCAGCAAAAGAATCAGCATATTTAACCGTAGAACCTGGTGCACTTCCATCAGTGCTTATTAATCCAGCAGCTGCCTCTGGATTTACGGCAGCAACTCCTGCAGCAAAACCAGATTCAAATCTAACAATAGTATCTTGATCTTTTCCACCAATAAAGCCTATTTTATTAGTTTTTGTCATTAATCCAGCAATAACTCCAACTAAAAAAGATCCTTCCTCTTCCTTGAAGGTTATGGATTCAACATTATCAGCTTCAACTACTGAATCTATAATACAAAAATTCGTATCCGGATTATTTTTAGCCACCTTTGCAACTGCATCAGCTAACTGATAACCTACGGCAAATGTTAAGTTACATCCATTATCAACTAAAGCTTGTAAATTAGGTTCATAATCTTCTTTTTTCTGAGCCTCTATAGCTGTATACTTTATACCAAATTCAGACTTTGCCTTTTCTACACCTTCATTGGCAGATTGGTTAAAGGATTTATCATTAATTCCACCTTCATCGGTTGAAAGCCCTATGGAAATATTGGCTCCAGATGATGCACCTCCGTTGCTTCCTTGATTTTTATCATCACTTCCACCGCAGCCAACAAATATTCCTGCTGTCATAATCAATGACATAATTATTGCCGTAACTTTTTTCATTTTCATGAAAATTCCTCCTTATGTATTTATTATTACTTCAACTAGTCACTAGCTGATTTTAAACTCCTTAACCCTTTCACGTGTTGCAGGAACAATAATTTGTCCTTCTTTTATTTTATTTCCTAATTCATTTACTTTAGCTAAAATTTCTGGAGAAACCTTCTCGGATGTAGACTCAGAGACCCTCACTCCGCCTTCTGCAATTCCTAGAATAGTTGTGCCTGTTTTAAAGGTTCCATCAACCATAGATTTTGCAGTATCATAAGTTGCCTTTTCTACATCTTTAATCATTGAAGTTAGTATTATATCAGCATAATCTGGCAAAGAAATTGCCTGGTCCATATCCACTCCAATACCCCATACTGACTTTCCTTCAGCCTTCATCTGTTTTGCAACCTGGAACATTCCAATACCAACACCACCTGCAGCATGATAAATTATGTCACAACCAGATTCATATAGGGATTTAGCTAACTCATATCCTTTATTAGTATCCGCAAAGGAATCTGCATATTTCACTGTAGAGCCTGGAGTATTTCCATCTATACTAATTAACCCTTTAGCAGCTTCCGGATTAACTGCTGCTACCCCAGCTGCAAAACCAGATTCAAACTTAACTATCGTCTCTTGATCTTTGCCTCCAATAAATCCAATTTTATTAGTTTTAGTTGTCAATCCAGCAATAACACCAACTAAAAAGGATCCTTCCTCTTCTTTAAATACAATGGACTTCACATTTTCTCCTTCAGCAACTGTATCTACAAGACAGAATTTCACATCAAGATTATTTTTCGCTACTGCAGCAATCGCATCTGCCAATTGATATCCTGTAGCAAAAGATAAATTGCATCCATTATCAACCAAGGCTTGAATATTAGGTGCATAATCTTCTTTCTTTTGCGATTCAATAATAGTGTATTGAAATCCGAACTCTTTTTTAGCTTTTTCAAGACCAGTATTAGCCGATTGATTAAAGGATTTATCATTAGCTCCCGCTTCATCTGTGGCAAGTCCTATAGAAATTCCGGCTGCCTCTTTGTTGTTACTTTCATTAGAAATATTACTACCACATCCAGTTAAAGCAGTACTAACCATGATTACAGACAAAGTAGCTACGATGATTTTTTTCAACCTCATTAAAAAACCTCCTTTTTATATAAAATAAAAAAATACTAATATTATTATGCTTTATATCCGTTCTTATATACTCTGCATAGAAATTATCACAATAGAGTTAGTAAAGAAAGCTCAATATGATATTCATTGGAATACAAATGAACATTGACTAAATCAAAGATTTAAGATATTGATAAAAAAAGAGGAATTACAAACTTTAAAAGCTTATAATTCCTCTTTGTTAAATTCTTATATTTTATGCCATAAACTCAGCTTCTGTTAATATCTTTTTAGCAGTTTCTCCATCTTCTTCTGCAACAAGTATTATTGGACCAGTACATCCCATACCACTTTCTGAATAAATATTTTGTTTCCATAAACACTTACAAGCATTTTCAAGTTCCAAAATATCAACTCCAGCAATAGAATAAGTTACTACCTTTTTAGGTGGTGCTGTAACTTCCTCTTCAGTTGTGGATTTATTGTTTTTTTCTGTTACTTTTTTAATAGCAGCCTCTAATCCTGCTTCATTAGCAGCCTTATATTCTTTTCTAGCTATATCTAGAACTTTATTTTGTGTACAAGTTGCACAATATCTTAAAGCTTCTGCAATAAGAGGTGCCCCTGAAGCTCTTGATACTATATTAACAACCTTATCATAGTCTTCTCCAACTCCTGGTCCATAACCACTTCCAGAAATCTCATAATTACCACCTGTTGTAAAAGATGAGAATATTTTTATTAATAAATTTCCCGTTAAGGAGTCACAAACCATAACGTCTGGAGTTCCAGCTAAAAGATCATTTCCTCTCATAACAGCTCCGCCATCAGCTCTTAATGAATCACTAAAATTAATTTCATATCCATTGCCTTTAATATCATTAAGAATTCTTTCAACCTGTCTTGCACCATCTAAATTTAATATTCCAACTGTTGGATTTTCAATTCCGCAAGCCTTTGCCACTGCTATTCCTGAAACAGCATTTTTAACCATTCCTTCAACCCTGTTAGTTGAAGTTGTTCCAGTAGTAGTTGCTATTATAAGCTCTCTTCCAAGTCCTGGTGTTATTACTCTACCAACAGTTGAAACTCCGATTGGGAAATCAAAATGCTGAGTAACACAACCATCAATATCTCCAGCTTCAAGCATTGCTGTCATTCTCTTATGACCTTCCTCTGCTGATTCAACCACTACACTTTCAAAGCCTTCAACCTCTTGCCCTATTAAAACAATTTCAAAGTCATCATATTTCACCTTTGCTAGTCTTGCAGCTTTTATCATTTCGTCAACACCATGCTCAGACCCAAGAATAGTAAGTCCTATTCTAACCTTCTTTTTAAATTGACCACTTTTTATTCCCTGTGCTATATCACTAAATACTTCAGCAATCATTGCCTTAGTAGATTCTTGGCTCATTCCTACACCCCTTTTCTCTATGCTTTAGAAACACCCTACTTAGATTCACTTAAAAGATAATCTGCAAATTCTTTCATAGCATCTGCAACCATCATTTTAACTTCTTCTTTGCTTACTGTATTTTCAGAACTTTCTTGAAGTCCGCTGTTTTTCTCAACTAATATAGAAACTCCATCAAATAAGTTTGTCATTCTACCTAGGAATAAGCTACCTTTTCCAATTACCATAAAGTTATTTAACACACCACTTTTAATATGTTCTATTCCATGTCCAATTATTGGCACTCCTGATGGAATATGACCTTGAGTTGGTGCAAATCCTGGATATCCATGTTCCTTAATAAAGTTAGGTAATTCTTTTCTATCTAACTGACCTTTTTTAACAGCTAAAGCTCCTATCATCTTATAGTTTTGAGTAGGAACGTCTCCTGCACCTGCTGGTTCTGTGATTTCTGGAGTCTGCATTTCTGGAGCAAACTTATCTACGTCTGTTATTTTAAGTCCTGCCTTAGTTAAAGGATCTAAAACTAATGCCTCTAATACAGCTTGTGGAGATGCTCCATGTCCAATGGTATGTTTTCCAATAATATCAGTTCTTAATACTGGACTCACACCATCATTTTGAGAAACAAGAACAGCAAAACCACCTAAGCAATCTTCCATGATTGGTAGACCTTTCTTTAAGTGATCTTTTCCATTCATCCCAAGTTTAGCTGTAGCTCCTCCAGCTATAACTAAAACATTTTTGTATATTCCACTTTGTACTAAAGCAGATGCATTAATTAATGCATGGCTAGGTCCAGCACAGAATCCTCTCATATCAATTCCTGTTGCTCCACTTAAGCCAATTACTTCACCAATAGATTTTGCAACGTTTCCGCCACCTCTTTGGTTCATATCTCCTATTGCTTCTTCTGAACATTCAATTACATATTCAATTTCATTTATATCAATATCTAAACCATCAACAAGATGCATTCCTGCAATAACTGCTGATGCCTTTACTACTAAGTTTTCTAGCATATAGTGAGCAGAAAGGTTAGGATCAAACTCATGTGCTCTTCTAACACATCCAACTAACTTACCATCAATATATAATCCTTCAGCTCCAACGTTTGAAACTAAGTCTTCAACTTTTTCCATGCTGTCACCAACAACTTTTTCTGCCTTAGCTTTTAGCATTGGATGTGAGCTTAATTTTTCTCTTATCTCATTGGCAAATTCTTCTGCTAAAACAACTAAATCAAACACGTCTGAAATCTTCATTAAACCATAGAATTCATCTTGTGGCATAATTTCACCAAATTTACCAAATCTATTTGCATCTTCAATGGCATTATTCAGCCATGGTCTCGGAATTTCCCTTAACTGCTCTGGAGTAATATTTCCTACATAAGCTTGATTTGGTGGATATGCAACTACCTCATTAAAAGGTCTAAGGCCACTTTTTAAGTTTTGAAGATATTCTGAATTAGGATTAGTCTGTCTTTCTAAAGTTTGAGTAGTTCCATTATGTATTACCATATCTGGAGTATTTACTAAAATATAAGATGCTTTTTTAACAACTGGAAAATTCATTTCTAATACCTCCTTAAATCTTGTGCAAATAAACATTGTATCAATGTGCTTTGCACTATCTAAAATAAATAATTTTGTTATTCATTGTACATAGTGCAAAAATAAGAAACTCTATT
>JARKVD010000005.1 GCA_029851835.1 Clostridium sp.
CCTTCAAAGCCTTTTCATTTAATTCCATTGCTTTAGGTGGAACTAAAGTTTTCATTACTTCATTCCATTCTACCTCTTCAATGTTTAATGCCTTAATTAAAGCTCCTAATAAAACTACATTTTGAGCCTTTATATTTCCAAGATTTTGTGCTATCTCTGCAGCTTTAACCACAACTGTATTTTCTATTTCAGCCTTCAAAGCTCCTTCAACACCTTCTGGATACTTTTCAGCTCCAATTAAAACAGGAACTGGGTGAATTTCATAGTCATTAACTATTATATATCCATCTTCTTTTAAATATTGTAACGCTCTTAAAGCTTCACTTTTTTCAAAAGCAACAATGGCATCTGCTTTACCAATTTCTATAAGTGGTGAGTGAACTGTTTCCCCATATCTAACTTGAGTTATTACGCTTCCGCCTCTTTGAGCCATTCCATGAACCTCAGACATCTTAACATCATAGCCATATCTTAAAAGCCCTTCAGATAATATCTTGGAAGCAAGGATAGTTCCTTGTCCACCAACACCTATAAATAATATGTTTTTAATTTCCTTCATATTACTCACCAACCTTTTCTATCGCATTAAATGGACAAACATCCTTACAAAGACCGCAACCGTTACACATAGTTTCATCTATAGACACTATTCCATTTTTAAATTGTAAAGCTGGACATCCAGTTTTTAAGCAAAGCTTACACTTTCTACAATTATCATTAACTGCACAGCTCATATTTGATCTTCTCTTTAATACTTCTTTAATTAATGCACATGGTTGCTTTGTAATGATAACAAATGGCTCTGTACTTTCATATGCATCCTTAACAGCAGCTGTTGTTTCCTTAAGCTTATATGGATCAACTACTCTGATATTTTCCTTTTTAATACCTGTTGCAAGAACAAGTCCCTCAATATCAATAATTGGAGCAATTTGATTTTGAAGTGTTTTTCCTGAGCCTGGATTCTCTTGGTGACCTGTCATTCCTGTAATGCTATTATCTAAAATAACTGTAACAAGTGGAGTATCATTATAAACACTCTCTATAAGCCCTGTTACCCCTGAATGGAAAAAGGTTGAATCTCCAATGAAGGCAAATACCTTTTTATTATCTCTTCCTGCAATTTTATTTACTCTTTCAACGCCTACTCCTGCTGAAATCGAAGCTCCCATACAGATTACTGTATCTGTAACATTAAGTGGTGCATTCATTCCTAAAGTATAACAGCCTATATCTCCAGTAGAAATTATATCCTTATACTTAGAAACAGCATAGAAGATTCCTCTATGAGGACATCCTGGACATAAAACTGGTGGTCTTGATGGTGGTTTAACGTCATTAACCTCATAATTAATTTCGTTTACCTCACCTAAAATAGCTTTTCTAATGATATCTGGATTCAATTCATTACAAATTGGAATAATTTCTTTACCAATACATTGAATTCCCATAGCCTTAATAGCGTCTTCTAAAAATGGATCATTTTCCTCTACCACATAAAGCTTATCTACTTTAGCTGCAAACTCTTTAATCATTTCATCTGGTAATGGATATGCAAAGCCAATCTTTAAGTAAGAAGCATTATCTCCTAAAACTTCTCTACAATATTCATAGGAAATTCCACTGGTGATAATACCAATCTTTGTATCTCCCATTTCTATTCTATTAAGCTTTGTACTATTAGAATATTTTCTTAAAGCCTCTAATCTATCCTCAACCTCATAGTGCTTAGCTCTAGAGTGTCCTGGAGTCATTATATATTTCTTAATATCCTTCTCATAAGGTTTTATTGCTTTTTCAATCTTCTCATTTAACTCAACTACCGTTTTGGAGTGACACACTCTTGTTGTTGTTCTGAAAAGTACTACTGTATCAAAACTTTCGCTTATATCGTAAGCTTCTCTCATATAATCTATACATTCTTGTGAATTTGAAGGTTCTATTAGTGCAACCTTAGCATGTGGTGCATAAAATCTGTTATCCTGCTCATTTTGTGAAGAGTGCATTCCTGGGTCATCCGCTGTAACCACAACAAAACCACCATTTACGCCTTCATAGGCCATTGTAAATAATGGGTCAGCCGCTACGTTTAATCCTACGTGTTTCATAGTTGTTAATGCTCTAGCACCTGCAATAGATGCACCTGAAGCAACCTCAAATGCAACCTTTTCATTTGGTGCCCATTCAGCATAAACATTATCATATAGTGCAAGATTTTCTAATATTTCTGTACTTGGAGTTCCTGGATAAGCTGATGCCACATGACATCCCGCTTCATAGGCTCCTCTAGCTATAGCTTCATTACCAGTCATTATAACTTTTTTCATAGCTCATACCACCTTCATTAATTTATTAGCACAATATACTTCCTAGGGCTATAGAATACAATTTAGATTTAAAGCTGTCTGCTCTTGAAACAAGAACTATAGGGCATTTCGCTCCAATAATTACCCCTGCACTTTCTGCCTTTGCAAAATAAGTTAAGGATTTGCCCAGGAAATTTCCTGATTCTATATTGGGAACTAAAACTATATCTGCATCACCAGCTACTTCGCTGACAATACCTTTATGTTTAGCAGCATCCTTAGATATTGCATTATCTAAAGCTAATGGTCCATCTATAATGCATCCTTTAATCTGACCTCTTCTATTCATAGTTGAAAGAGTTGATGCATCTATAGTTGCCTGCATGGATGGATTTACAACCTCCACTGCACAAATAGGTGCAACCTTAGGCATATCTATTCCTAAAGCCTTTACAACAGAAACAGCATTATTTATAATCCCAATTTTGTCCTTTAATTCTGGATAAGGTACCATTCCGCCATCAGTGAGGAATAATAGCTTGTGATATGTTGGCGCATCATAAAGCATCACATGGGATAATAAATTATTAGTTCTAAGTTCAGCTTCTCTATTTAATACTGCCTTTAATAAATCAGCAGTTCCTATAAGTCCCTTCATTAAGTAATCTGCTTGTCCTGCAGTAACTAAATGTACAGCCCAGACAGCAGCGTTATTAATATCCGGTTCATTAATAATTCTTACTTCTGATAAATTGATTCCTTCTTTTTCTGCTATTGCTCTAATAGCTTTTTCATCCCCAACTAAAATAGCTTCAACAATATCAAGTTCTACTGCCTTAACAACAGCCTCTAACACTACTGAATCCTGTGCTACAGCCACTGATATCGTTTTCTTTTCTCCATTTCTTGCAGCTTCTAAAAGTTCCTCAAGATTTTTAATCATACATTCACCCCTTATAAACTTCTTCAAATTCATCTAGCTTATTATAATTTTAATTACATAAGTAATTTGTCGCAATTTTCAATTAAGTCATTTTTAGTATATATTCATTGTAAATAATAGTCAATTCACACTGTTGAACTTTAAAGTGATAAAGTTCTTTGCATATTAAAAACAGCTGTAAATCTTTCAAATCCTTGAAACATCTACAGCTGCTTTTTAATAATAATTTAATATTTTATCTTACTTTCTCTCAAATATAATTCTTTTGTCTACACTTGCAACATCATTACAGCCAGTAAGAACCATAGCTGATTTTAATTCACCCTTTAAACCTTCAACGTAAGTCTTAACACCTTCTCTTTGTCCTCCAAAAGAAGCTGTTACAAAAGGTCTTCCAATTAAAACAGCATCCGCACCTAAGGCTAAAAACTTAAGCACATCAACTCCTGTTCTAACTCCACCATCAGCAAGAATTTTCACTTTGCCTTTTACAGCTTTAGCAATGTCTTCAATAACATCTGCTGTTCCAGGAGTTTCATCTAAAACTCTTCCTCCATGATTTGAAACCACGATTGCATCAACTCCAGCCTCTACCGCAAGTAAGGCTTCATCCACAGTCATAATTCCTTTTAAGATAAATGGAAGCCTGGTGCTGTTAACAAGCTCCTTAATTTCCTCAACACTCTTTGGCATTACTGGTTTCCCATGAAGAGCTAAAGTTATAAGACCACAGGCATCAATATCAACTCCAACTGCAAAAGCTCCAGCTTCTTCAGCTAATTTAATCTTTTCAATGATGTTCTTATTTTCCCAAGGCTTGATAAACACGATACCTTCTCCATTAAACTCTTTTAAAGCCTTTAAGTTTGATATTAAGAAAGAATCTACTGCAGTATCTCCAACCATTGGGAAAATTCCTGCATCTAAAGAACCTCCGATTACCCAGTTAATGTAATCATCCTCTGAATACTTTCCACCCATATTAAGAGTCGTCCCTGAAACAGGAGCAGCAAAAACAGGTATATCCATCTTCTTTCCAAACATTTCAATTGAAGTATCAGGATTTTTTGCACTATGGATTACTCTCATATTAAGCTTATACTTTTCTAAAGCAACCACGTTCTCTGTAAAAGCATTTCCTGTACCTTTTCCACCCATGCCTGGAACTTCTCCAGCACAAGCAACTCCATTACATACCTTACATACTTTACAGCTACCATTTAAGTTTACTCTTGCCTCTTTTTTTACATCACTATAATTCATTTTGTCCCCACCTATCATCTAACTATATTTATATCTCGTTCTCCTCAAAGAATTTATCTAATTCTTCCTCTGAATAAACCTTTATATTATTTCTCATTAAAAGCTCTGCAGTTACTCCATTGCCATCCTTTTTAGCCCCACTAAAGGTACCATCATAGATTCTTCCCTTACCACATGAAGGACTTCTCGCCTTTAAAATAGCAACATTTATGTCCATCTCCTTAGCTATCTTCAGAGTTTCATAAGCTCCTTTAATAAACTCTGCACTGACATCGTCATTTCCTTCTGGTCCATCAACAGTGCAAGTTCCGTCTAAAACTCCAGCTCCATCCCCTCCTATTATCTCATGAGGAGGTCTTGGGGTAGCTTGGCCACCAAGCTGTTCAGGGCAGACTGGCATAGCCTTACCCTGTCTTAGTAACTCTAGAACTTTATCATTTAAATTGTTATTACCGTCATATTTGCAATTAATACCACAAAGACAACCACTTACTAGAATCATATTATTTCCCCCTTACTTCAGCACTGCTATTGTAACTCCAGTTCCACCTTCACCATAACTACCTAACCTATAACTCTTAACATGCGGATGATGCTTCAATAAATCATTTATAGACTTCTTTAATACCCCTGTTCCATTACCATGGATTATTGTTACTTCACCAAGTCCACCAAGATACGCTTCATCTAAATACTTATCTGTAGTATAAATTGCTTCTTGAGAATCCATTCCCCTTAAATCCACTGATGAAGAAACAGCTTTCATATTAAGTTTAGCCTCTCTTCTCTGTATTTTAGCTTTCTTTTTATCTTCTGCAGATACTTTACCTTTTCTTAAGTCTTTAAGTTTAACTGAGATTTTCATAATTCCTGCTTGAACTTGAACCTCACCTTTATTATCTACTTCAGATAAAACTGTAACATTTTGATTTAAAGATGGAAGGAATACTTCTTCTCCTGGTTTTACACTTGTTAAAGCTTCCCCTTGTGGTTCATCCTTCTTGCTTAATTTATCCTGAATATTATCTAGTGAATCTTTAATCTTCTTTCTTTCCTTCTCAATCTTAGTCCTAGCTTCTGAAGAATAACCTAATCTTTCAAGGTCCCTAATATTTTTAACTATAGAATCCGCTTCTTCCTTGGCAGCTTTAATAACATCTTTAGCTTCCCTTTGAGCATCATACATAGCTTTTTCTCTAACCTTTTCAAGCTTATAAAGTTTATCTTCATATTTTCCTTTTAACTTTTCTGCTTCCTGCTTTAAGCTTTCTGCAAGTCTTGCATCATTTTCTGCCTTAATGCTCTTAGCTTGTAAGTTTTGAATTAACTCTTCAAATTTTAATGATTCAGTAGAGATATTCTCTTTAGCTGCTCCAATAATGTACTCTGGAAGTCCTAGTCTTCTTGATATTTCAAAGGCATTAGACTTTCCTGGAACTCCTATTAAAAGCTTATAAGTAGGTCTTAAAGTCTCCACATCAAATTCTACAGAGCCATTTTCAACTCCCATGGTTTTTAACGCATATCCCTTTAATTCACTGTAGTGGGTAGTTGCCATTATCTTTGTGCCTCTGTCTCTTAGATTGTCTAAGATACTCATTGCAAGGGCAGCTCCCTCTGTTGGATCTGTTCCTGAACCAAGCTCATCAAATAGTGCTAAAGTATTTTCATCTGCTTCTCCAATTATATTAACTATGTTAGTCATATGCGAAGAGAAGGTTGATAAGCTCTGCTCAATACTCTGCTCATCTCCAATGTCAGCAAATACCTTGTTAAATACACTTACCGTTGAACCATCTCTAGCAGGAATCATAAGCCCGCTCATTGCCATAAGCTCGATTAAGCCCACAGTTTTAAGAGTAACGGTTTTACCTCCAGTGTTTGGTCCAGTAATTACTAAAGAAGTGAATTCACGTCCTAAATAAATATTACTTGGAACAACTACCTTTTGATCAATTAACGGATGTCTTGCTTCAATTAAATCAATGATTCCCTTATCATTTACTGCAGGACATACACAGTTTAATTCATTAGCATACTTAGCCTTAGCGAAAATAAAATCTAATTCCCAAACTATATCTCCGTTGTTTTGGATTACATCAATATTCCCAGCTATTCTTAAGGTTAAATCCTTAAGGATTCTATTTATTTCAGCTTTTTCTTTATTTCTAAGCTCTTTTATTTCATTATTTAAATCTACTAAGCCCATTGGCTCAATGAATAGTGTTGAACCTGTAGCACTTTGGTCATGTACTAAACCTTTTACCTGTTCTTTATACTCAATCTTAACTGGAAGCACATATCTGTCTCCTCTTATGGTATAAAGATTTTCCTGAAGGTATTTAGAATAAGTTCTAACCATGCTAGTTACTCTTTCTTTTATTGATGAGCTCTTATCCTTAAGCTTCTTTCTTATAATAAATAAAGTTTCACTGGCATTGTCTGCAATTTCTTCCTCACTTAATATGGCTCTGAAGATATCGTCCTCAATATTTTTAAAGGGAACTATACCAGTAACTATATCCTCTAAAACTCTAAATTTATCTTCATCATCCTTACAATGAACATATTCTTTAAAATTCCTTGAACTCTTTAACATATTTCCTATTCTTAATAGCTCCACTGGCATTAAGGTAGAATTTTTCTTAGCTCTAAGAAGGGCATCTCTAACGTCATAAATTCCTTCAAAGGGAGGTGCCCCCTTTGTTGTAAGTAATATTAAAGCTTCTTTTGTTTCCTCTAAGTGTTCTTTAATTTCATATAGGTTAGTATAAGGCTGAAGGCCATCAATGATGTCCTTAGCAGCCGTAGTTTTTGTATATTTTTTTAGTATTTCTTTTATTTTGTGGTACTCTAGTACTCTAAAGGTTTTTTCGTTCATTTAATCTCCCCTGCCTTTTATTCTATACCCCTTTTATAATGACCTCTGGTGTAATTTTCTTTTAAGTTAAGTTCTTCACCTTTTAAAATATAGTTTAGAACCTGCATTGTTTCAGTGTAACCTTCATCAATGAAGTCTGCTCTGAAATTATTTATGTTATTCTTTTTAAACTCTTTTAAATAAGGTACAAGGTTAACAGCTACAGTATTGTATATGTGGCTTCTGCAGTATCTATCAGTTTTAACTAAAAATTCTTCATTCATTCTGTCTCTAAGAACAAATCTATCCTTATAGCATCCAAAACTGCAGTTTGACTGCGCACTCTTAGTTCCAAAGGTGCTTCCTATAACACAATACTCACTTATCATAAGTTCATACTTACCATAAACCACAACTTGTGCTGGAGTATTCAGCTTCTTCGCAACTCCAAACATCTCCCTGCTGTTCAGCTCAACACTTAAAGCTGACATATCCGTAAATCTATCGTAGAATTTATAGCCTTCACTATTTATGATGTTCAGCTTGTAATCTCCAATGATCGAAGTTTTATCCTTAAAGATATTGATTATACCAAGGTTCGCCGTAACTATTCCCTTTATCTTTGGAAGATGCTTTTGGACTATGGTAACCACTTGCTCAAACTCACTTTTAATTATATTAGGAACAACTAGATAAAGATTTTCATAATCTACTTTATCTAAGTTAATAGCAGAACCCTTTTGGAAAATGTCCACAGCTAAAGCTGGTGCTGCTTCTGGATTCTCCTTTGCAAAATCAAGCACTGCCTTAAGCTGTTCATCGGATTTAACACAAATTAAGTATTCTTCCTTAAACTTATGCTTAGCAAATACCTGCTTTTCCTCTTTATCTTTCTTCTCAATTGTTCTTTTATCTCTATTATCAATATGATGCATTATCTTTTCGATTAAGTCACGTCTTCCACTATTGATGGAAGATACTCTTAAGAATCCATCCTCAAATTTTTCAAACTCTACACCTTCTAATTTAAACGGTGTATCCCCAAGCTTTCCTAAATTCTTTATCATAGAGTCCCTATCCATAGGTTTATTTGATGCAACCTCCACCATGTCTCCATAAACTTCAAAATGCTTTCCATCATAATCTGCAGCCAGATACATTCTTTCACCAGGTGCAACTCTCACATGGATTGTCAGTGGAAGTTTAACTCCATAGATATCCTCATAATTCTTTTGAAGCTCACTTAAAAGCTTGCTGTCTGATGTAACATACACTGATTCACCTGGCTTATACTTTGATGGGATAAGCTTAACTACATCACCTTTAAAGGCTTCCTTAACCTTTTCCTTGCCCTTAATGATGTTAGTAACAGTAAATCCACTATTATCCGTTCTAACTCCATCCTGACATCTTAGGTCCTTTTCAAGCTTTATGGTGTAATCACCCGCTACCTTTCCAAGGAATACCCCTGTGTTCTTAGGACAGTTATAGGCCATCATATCTCTTCCTATATTTCCTCTAAGATATGCCTTTGAAAAACCTTCTCTATTAAATAACTGATTTAGCATAGCCTTCTTAGGTGCTATATCAAACTTCTTTTTATTATAAACACTATCTATAGCTTCTCTATAGCTGGTTACAACTCCACTTACATACTCTGGCTTCTTCATTCTTCCTTCAATCTTTAAAGATGAAGTCCCACTTTCAATTAAAGCTTTAATCTCTTCAATGGTGCAAGTATCCTTAGGGCTCAATAAGTAACCTTCTTTGCTTTCTCCAGTGCTCTTCATTATAATGCTGTATGGAAGTCTGCATGGCTGAGCACAACGTCCTCTATTTCCGCTTCTACCTCCAATAACACTGCTCATTAAGCATTGTCCAGAGTAACTGATACATAAAGCTCCATGAACAAAGATTTCCGTTTCAATGCCTAAATCTGTAGAAATATATTTTATCTCTTCTAGGCTCAGCTCTCTTGAAAGAACTATTCTGTGGAAGCCCTGTTCCTTTAAGAAAAGAGCTCCTTCTCCATTATGAATGCTCATTTGAGTTGAAGCATGTATCTCAAAGTCAGGAATCTCCTCCTTAAGACGCTTAAATAATCCAAGATCTTGAGTTATTAAAGCATCTACTCCTATTTTGTACAAAAATTTTCCATAATCTATAGCTTCTTGAAACTCTTCTTCCTTAATTAAAGTGTTAAAAGCTATATACACCTTAACGTTATATAAATGACAATACTTCACTGCCTCAATTAATTGCTCTTCACCAAAATTGCTGGCATAAGCCCTTGCAGAGAACTTAGTTCCCCCCATATATATAGCATCTGCTCCTCCTTGGACAGCTGCATAAATACTTTCCATACTTCCACCTGGGGCAAGTAATTCTATTTTATCCATTGTTATCACTCCTAATATCTAAACGAAAGCAATTAAAGCTGCCTTCTTCCAACTACTTAGTTAATCATTCTATCTTTTGTTTTTTTCAAAATCTACTCACCGTTTATTATACCACAATTCCCTTCATTACAAACCCTTCCCATTTAATCATTGACTTAAAACCATTAATATTAATTTTCGAAAATAAAAATGCGAACCCTTTACATGAGCTCGCATTTTTATAAAAATTATTTAGTTACTAATAAATACCCCTTATAAATCTCTTCCAACATTCTATCAACTCTATAATTATCTCTTATATAATTCTTCAATTTATCATTCTTTTTAGTACTTATAGCCTTTTTCACAGCATTTTTAATGCTGTCATACTCATAAGGATCGCAGTATACTGCCATATCCTTAAAATATTCCCTTGATGCACCTTCCTCAGAAACCACAATATTGCACCCCTGTGCCCCAGCCTTAAGAGATGATAAGCTGGTTACTTCTGAAAAACTTGCTAAAACATGCGCCTTTGCAAAACTATAAGCATTATATAAATCATACTCCTTCATAAAACCTAAATAGCTTGTTGTTTTGTATTTCAAACAAGCCTTTAAATATTCTTCATCCATAGCTGTTCCAACTAAAACTAAATTAATTTTTAGCTCATTGCACACCTTACTTAGGATCAATTGATTTTTACATTCACAGATTCTTCCAACACATAAAACATATTTATCTATGGCATATCTGCTTTTAAAATCGTAAAGTGGGATGTCTTCATAATTCACCTTTACTCCGTTATGAACTGTAATAACCTTTCCTCTAACTCCAAAATCTCTGGCAATTAATTCTCTCTCATAATTACTGTTACATATTATTAGTTTGCTCTTTTTTAGAATAAGCTCTCGATAAGCCTTGCAATTGTTCCAAGAGTTAACTCTGGATGTATTATTAGTATATTCAAAGAATCTACTCATATTAAAATACATAGGTGACACAACAATATTACATTTATAATTACTTGCTCTTTTAAAATGGGTATAGGTATCAAATATGTTTTTTACATCAAAGAGATGTACTATATCAAACTTTCCATAGTCAACCTCCTCACTGGCACCACATATCTGCACCTCAATATTTCTCTCTTTTAAAAAGTTGTATATCTTAAATATAATATCCATATCTCCACTATTTGAATTTGTATAATCACTTCTAGCGCATAATAAAACTTTCACGTTATAATCCTCCTAAAGAATTATGGTTTTATCTAATACCTATGCCCTATAAATTTTAATTATCACAAATAGCAATAATTTTGTAAATAAAAATAAAACACTACATAATTAAATTAGGTACTCTATATACTAAAAACTATCAATGACAGTTCTAAGGAACTGTCATTGATAGTTTTTACTTTTTAATTAATGGTGCTTGTCCTAATTTTATTAACTTTAAATTTTTGTCCTCAAGTTCTTTAGTAAGCTCTTCTATCCTTCTAACTCTAGCCATTTCTTGATATCTAAATCTATTATTTTCTGCTAGAAGTTTTTTGCTAAAGCCCTGCTGCTTTTTATGCTCTTCCTTTAGCTTATTTTCCACTTCTTCCATTATAGTTAACTGCTGCTTTAATGACTCTATTTCAGCTTGCTTTTCTTCAGCTAATTTTTTAAATTCAGCTTGTTTCGCTTCAAAAAGTCTATCATACTCAGCAAGTTTTATTTGCAATTCCTTTACATTTTCTGATTCTAGCTCTTCTGTGGCTGTTTTCAATTCTTCTGCAGCCGCTTTTAAAGCACTGTTTAAGTTTATATTTTCTTCGTGCATCGCTTCATAATCTCTCTTTATCATTTCAGTTTCAGAGATAAGCTCCTTATGCTCTCTAGATAATAGCTTATAATTTTCATTAACTCTTTCAAAAGCCTCTTTATGCTTAAAAACTTCATCACCTAAATTAATAGCAGCTAATATAGTTGCATCTGGACGGCTTATTTTAGTATTCTTTATCATTAAGCTATTTATTTTATTATCAATATATTGAGCCACCATTTGTAAGTACTCATTGTTTTCTTCACCACGAAGGTTATATTCCATTCCATTTATTTTAACTGTTATAATGTTCACATAAACACCCTCTTAATACAAATTTACACTTAGATAAACCTACCATTATTTTAACATATATTAGCTACTTATTAAATACAGTATTTTAAAATCTCCACAGAAATCCTCAGATTTATTAAACTTCCTCACCCTATACTCTTATAAATATGAAAAATCATCTCCTTTTCGGATTAAATTCCACTAAAAAGCAAAAAAATGTTGATATTGAAGGCTACTCCCTCAATATCAACATCTCTATTTTATCTTAATTCAGCTCCAAGCTTGTGCTCTAAGCTTTTTAATATTTTATCATGAACCTTATTAACATCTGCATCTGTTAAAGTTCTATCAGAGTGTCTGTAAACTAAAGCATAAGCTATGCTCTTCTTACCTTCTGGAATCTGACTTCCTTTATAAACGTCAAATAAGTTAGCGCTTTCTAAGATGCCTCCCCCCTGCTTCTTAATTGTGTCTTCTATCTCTTGTACAAGAACAGTGTCATCAACAAGAATAGCTATATCCCTTGTTACAGCTGGGAATTTTGGAAGAGCTTTATATCTTCTATCAGATTTAGCACACTCAAATAACATATCTAAGTTAAGCTCTGCAATAAAGCATCTTGTATCTATACCATAGTTTTCACTAACATCTGGATGGATTTCTCCAATTACTCCTGATATTTTATTTCTTAACTTAAGAGCTGCTGTTTTTCCTGGGTGGAAGGTTGGATTTTCACTTTCTCTAACGAACCCAGCATTTTCAATTCCAAGTCCAGCAAGAACATTTTCAACAACACCCTTAAGCTCTAAATAATCTCCAGCACCATACATACCGATTGTTAAGATATTTCTCTCCTCTGGAAGCTGAGTTTCATCTTCATTCTTGATATATACTTTACCTATTTCAAACAGCATTGCATACTCATTGCTCTTAACGTAATTTCTAGCTAATGATTCCATCATTGAAGATAAAGTTGTTGTTCTCATTACTTTGAAATCTTCACCTAGTGGATTTCTGATTTCAACCACATCTCTAAGACTGCTATCTGCTGGTATTAAAAGCTTATCGAAGATTTTATTACTTACGAAAGAGTAGCTTATAGATTGGTTATATCCGCTTCCTATTAAAGCATTTATAACTCTATCTTCTAATTTTTGCTTTTCAGATTTACCTGATTTCTCTGCTTCGCAAGTTGCTAAAGTTGATTCAAAGTTGTTGTAACCGTGAATTCTAGCAACTTCTTCTGCAATATCCTCTTTAATATTTAAATCGCTTCTGAAGGTTGGGCAAGTAACAACTAAATTATCTCCCTCTATCTCAGTGAATAAATCTAATCCATCAAGGTATTTTTTCATATCTATTGGAGATATTCTGCTTCCTAAGAATTTGTTTATCCATTTGAAATCTACAGTTAAAGTATGTGGCTTTTTAACCTCATTATAAATGTCTATTTCACCAGCCATAACTGTTCCAGCACCTAACTCTTCTACAAGAGCACATACTCTCTTAATAGCTAATTCACATAGGTTTGGATCTAAGTCCTTCTCAAACTTACCTGATGCCTCTGTTCTTAAGTTTAACTTCTTAGAAGTGTTTCTGATGTTAAGTCCATTAAAATTAGCACTTTCTAAGATTATCATAGTAGTATCTTCCTTAACTTCTGAGTTAAGTCCACCCATAACCCCTGCAAGTCCTATAGTCTTTTCTCCATCTTTTATGCAAAGCATAGAACTATCTATGGTTCTTTCCTCTCCATCAAGAGTTGTGAACTTCTCGCCATCTTTTCCTTCTTCAACAACAATAGTATTTGACTCTATGTCTCTTGCATCGAAGGCATGTAATGGCTGTCCAAGCTCTAACATAACAAAGTTAGTTATATCGACAATATTATTTATTGGTCTAACGTCAGCTTCTAATAATCTTTCCTGCATCCATTGTGGTGATGGCTCTATTTTAATGTTGCTAATTCCTTTAGCCATATATCTTCTACATAAAGAACTTCTAACTTCAACCTTATAAGTATCTGTTATATCAGTATTATCCTTTATAGTATACTCCAGATTTGGCATTTTGTAAGAAGTACCTAATGTTGCAGCAGTTTCCCTTGCCATACCAATGATGCTGAAGCAGTCAGCTCTGTTAGAAGTTATTTCAAAGTCAATTATAGCGCTTTCAAGTGGAAGTACAGACTTTATATCAACTCCTATTGGTGTATCTTCTGGCATTATTAAAAGGCCGTGTACTGGCTCATCTCCAGCTATTCCTAACTCTTCTTCTGAACAGAACATACCGTTAGAAACTACTCCTCTTAATTTACCTTTTTTAATCTTTAATCCACCGTGTAGGGTAGAACCGTGAAGAGCCACTGGAACTATATCCTGCTCCTTCATGTTAGTAGCTGCAGTAACTATTTGAATTGGTTCATCTTTATTTATATCAACTGCACAAACAACTAGCTTTTCAGCATCTGGATGTCTTTCTATCTTTGTTATTTTTCCTGTAACAACGTTTGAAATTTCATCTCCTGTAAGGATTACTTCTTCAACCTTTGAACCTGATAGAGTAAGTGCGTCTGCAAGCTCTACAGGTGAAATATTTATATCAACATAATCATTTAACCATTTAACTGGATATTTCATGTTTTGTCCCTCCTACCTTCTAAAATTGATTTAAGAATCTCATATCACTTTCGTATAGTAACCTGATATCGTCTATTCCGTACTTAAGCATAACCATTCTGTCTAAACCAAATCCGAAAGCAAATCCACTGTATTTCTCTGGATCGATTCCACCTCTTCTAAGTACGTCAGGGTGTACCATTCCGCAACCAAGGATTTCTATCCAGCCGCTTCCTTTACATATCTTACATCCTTCACCCTTACAAACGAAGCAAGTTGCATCCATCTCAGCTGATGGCTCTGTGAATGGGAAGTGGTGAGGTCTAAATTTAACCTTCATCTCATCTCCAAACATTTTTTGAACGAACATTTCAAGAGTTCCTTTTAAATCACCGAAAGTAACTCCCTCAGCTATAACTAGGCCTTCGACCTGATAGAAGATTGGAGAGTGTGTAGCATCAACAGCATCTGAACGGAAAACCTTTCCTGGTCCAAGCATCTTTATTGGAGGATTTTGATTCTCCATAGTTCTAACTTGAATTCCTGATGTTTGAGTTCTTAAAACTATACTATCATTTATATAGAAAGTATCTTGTTCTCCTCTAGCTGGGTGATCCTTTGGAATATTTAAAGCCTCGAAGTTGTAGTAATCAGTCTCAACTTCTGGACCTTCTTCTATAGAGAATCCCATAGATAAGAAGATATCATTGATTTGCTCAAGAGTTAAAGTGATAGGGTGTTTCTTACCCACTATCTGTTTCTTGCCAGGCATAGATATATCTATAACCTCGCTCTCTAATTTTTTCTTCTTCTCAGCACTCTTTATAGCTTCTACCTTAGCTTCTAAAGCAGATTCTATCGATTCTCTAACCTCATTGGCAACTTTACCAACCACAGGTCTTTCCTCAGCCGTAAGCTTACCCATTCCTCTTAAAATTGCAGTAAGCTCACCTTTTTTTCCTAGGTACTTTACTCTAAGATTCTCAAGTTCAGCTTTATCTGAAACTTCATTTAATTGCTCAAGAGCTGTCTTTTTAATTTGTTCTAATTGTTCTTTCATAAAACATTCTCCTTTCTAACCATCTATTGTAAATAAGTTTAACCAATTTTTCGCATAAAAAAACCGTCCCTAAAAAGGGACGGAATATCCGCGGTACCACCCTAATTGAATTTCAATATGAAATTCCACTTAGTAAGTTTATCGACCTTCGCCGTCAATTACTACTATTACTTCATAATTGATACTCTAAAGTGAACTTCGAAATAATTTTTATAAGAAGAGCTTTCAGTCTATGACTCTTCATCCCTAGTATAAAAAACTTATATCTACTCTCTTTGTCATCGTATATTATTAATTTATATTATTTAATATTTTTATATGCTACCATATTTTAAAATGTTCTTTAAATTATAACATTAGGAATATTATACATATAAAACAAGTAAATTTCAAGTATTAATACTTTCCACTTAAAATTCTTTGTCTTACACCTTCATATATCATTATAGATGATGCAATGGCAACATTAAGAGATTCCGTACTTCCTAGCATTGGTATCTTTACCTTCGTTGTAGCCAGCTTCATAACCTCATCACTAATGCCGTTGCCTTCATTTCCAACTGCTATAATTGAATTACTCACTAAATCAACCTCATAAAAATTCTTATCAGTCTGCAATGAACTGCAAATCAAATTATAATTTTTACTTAGTAACTCTTTAATAAAATCTAAATTATCATTATCTTGAATTAAAGATATATTAAAAATGGATCCCATGGTTGATCTTAAAGTTTTTTCGTTATATAAGTCAACAGTTCCCTTAGTCATTATAATTCCTACACAGCCTGCACTATGGGCTGTTCTGATTATTGTTCCAAGGTTTCCTGGGTCCTGAACCTTATCTATTAAAATATATATTCCATCTTGAACATACTGTTTCTGACTATTCATTTTTACAACAGCTAAAACACCTTGAGAATTCTCAGTAGCTGCAATACTCTTAAATATGTTGTCACTAGTTACATAAATTTTTTCTATATTTTTTTCTATATAGTCCTGAAACTTCTCTTTAAACTTTTCTAACACAGATTCCTTTACAAGGATTTTATCAATTGTAAAGGAGGACTTAAGTCCCTCCTCTACAAATCTAAAGCCTTCTATAATAAATCTTTCAGTTTCATTTCTATATTTTTTATCTTTAAGCTTTTTAATATCCTTAATTGTATTGTTCTCTTTACTTGTTATTAGTTGCACTTATTTCGCTCCTTACCTGACTATAGTCTTTCTATACTATTTAGCTCAGTAGTTCCACCTATAGCAACTATAATATCACCTTCTGTAATAACTTCATCTGCAGATGGTGATACATTGATATCATTATCTCTTTTAATGGCAACTACATTTATTCCATATCTAACTCTAAGATTTAAGTCTTTTAAAGATGAACCAATCCAATCGTTAGGAGTTACAATCTCTGCAATACTAAAGTCAGGAGACAATTCAATGTAATCTAATATGCTTGAAGAACATAGGTTATGAGCAACTCTTATTCCCATATCTCTCTCAGGGAATATAACCCTATTTGCTCCAATTTTATAAAGTACTTTCGCATGCATTGCATTGTTTGCCTTAGATATTATATGCTTAACATTCATTTCCTTAACTAATAGAGTAGATAAAATATTTGCTTGAATATCTGAACCTATACTAATTATAGCCACATCAAAATTTCCTATTCCAAGAGCTCTTAAGCTTGCTTCATCATTAGCATCAACCTGTACCGCATGAGTTACTCTATCTGCAATATTTTGAACTCTTTCCTCATCTATATCAACTGCTAGAACATCATTTCCTAAAGCATATAATGTTTCCGCTACTGATGTTCCAAATCTGCCTAATCCTATAACTATAAATTGTTTTTTACTCATATTCTAATACCCCTCTATCCAACTAAAATTTTACCTTCTGGATATTTTATTGAATTTGTCTTATTATCACTTCTAATTGCTATAGCCACTAATAAAGTAAGTGGTCCTATTCTTCCTGCATACATAGTAAGTGCTACAATCACCTTACCAATTGTAGTAAGCTTCTGGGTTAATCCCATTGTAAGTCCTACAGTTCCAAATGCTGATGTTGCCTCAAATAAATATTGTTCAAAGGGAACACCTGATCCACTTTCAGTTATTGTTAGTAAAATTGTAACCGTAAATACCAATCCCAGTGCTATAACTACTACCGCAAAAGCTTTATATACAGTTTCTTTACTTATTTTCTTTTTAAATACCTCTGTATCTCCTCTTCCTTTTATAACAGACATTACTGTTAATAAAAGCACTCCTGCAGTGGAAGTTTTTATACCTCCTGCCGTAGAACCTGGAGAACCTCCAATAAACATAAGAATTATCGTTAACAATACAGAAGCCATTGACATACTGGCTAAATCAATAGAATTAAATCCAGCTGTTCTTGGTGATACAGATGCAAAGAAAGCAGATAGCAGCTTCTCTTTCATAGACATATCCTTTAATGTATCCGGATTTGAGTACTCAAATATAAAGAACATAACAAATCCAAATACTATTAAAAAAATACTCATTGATATTACTACCTTTGTTTGTAGTGATAATCTTCTATTTCTTTTATAATTATATATGTCATCCCAAACATAAAATCCTAATCCACCAATTATGATTAAAGCTGATAATGTTAAAATGATTAATGTATTACCACTATATCCAGTTACACTTGTATATCCACCCATTAAATCAAATCCAGCATTACAAAAGGCTGATACTGCATGGAATATACTATAATAAATCCCTTTACCTAACCCAAACTCTGGAATAAACTGAATTGACAGAAGTAGTGCTCCTATAAGTTCAATTGAAAATGTAAATGTTAGTATGTATCTTGCAAATCTAACAATTCCTTGAAGAGATGATAAACTAATAGATTCTCTTATTAACAACCTTTCTTTTAATGTTATTCTCTTACCGGCAATTAATGCAATTAATGTAGCAAAGGACATAAATCCTAACCCACCAATTTGTATTAATAACATAATAACAGTTTTACCAAAATAAGACCAGTATGTACCCGTATCCACTGTCACAAGTCCAGTTACACATACTGCTGATGTCGATGTAAAAATACAGTCTATAATGGGCGTCTTCACACCATCTATAGTTGCAACCGGTAAACTTAGTAAAAATGCCCCAATTAATATAATTGCTGCAAAACCAATAGCTATTACCTGCACTGGTGTAAATCTTTTGTTTCTCAGCATATTACGCTTCTTCAATTGCATATAAAACACCTCTTATTCTAATAAAAATTTTAACCTTTAAATAACATTACTTATCTATGTTTTTCCCATTTCTACGTTAAAATATTGATAGTATAAAAATGTAGCTGCAGATACATTTTTATACTATCAATATAGATAATCTTATGTGCTAAATATTCCAAAATTGGCAATTTAATTTTTTATTAGAAAAATCCAGAGAACGATCAAGTCATCCTCTGGTATTTATGTTATCAATCCTAGATGTGTTTCTTTGCAACTTCTACTAATTCAGCGAATGCTTTAGGATCGTTTATAGCTATTTCAGAAAGCATTTTTCTGTTTATATCTATTCCAGCAACCTTCATTCCATTCATGAATCTTGAATAAGAAAGACCATTCATTCTAGCAGCAGCGTTTATTCTAGCTATCCATAGTTTTCTGAAGTCTCTCTTCTTTAATTTTCTTCCAACGTAAGCATTTCTTAATGCTCTTATAACTGACTCGTTAGCAGTTTTGAATAACTTGCTTTTTCCACCGTAGTATCCTTTTGCAAGCTTTAATACTTTTTTATGTTTTTTACGACTGTTCATCGCTCTTTTTACTCTTGCCATTATATTTCCCTCCTAGATCTCTTCTACTATAAGTATGGTAATAATTTCTTCATGTTCTTTTCTTGAGTAGTTGAAACGTATCCTGCTTTTCTAAGATTTCTCTTAGTTTTAGCGCTCTTCTTAGTTAATATATGGCGTCTAAAAGCTTTAGATCTTTTTAACTTCCCTGTTCCTGTTTTCTTGAATCTTTTTGCAGCACCTCTATGTGTTTTCATTTTTGGCATTGTAAAGTCCTCCTCTCAGTTATACTCCTTTTTTAGGAGCCAATATCATTATCATATTTCTTCCTTCTTGCCTAGCAGCCTTTTCTATTGTATAAACATCGCCTAACTTTTCAACAAAAAGGTTTAATATCTTAAATCCAATCTGTGGATTCTCTATTTCTCTACCTCTAAATCTCACAGTAACTTTAACCTTATCTTCATCTAATAAAAACTTTCTAGCGTTGTTAGCTTTGATTTCTATATCGTGCTCTTCTATTTTAGCACTTAATCTGATTTCCTTAACTGAAACAACCTTTTGCTTTTTCTTAGCTTCTTTTTCCTTCTTCTGTTGTTCATAAACAAATTTACCAAAGTCCATAATTTTGCAAACCATTGGTTTTGCATTTGGAGATACTACAACTAAATCTAATTCTTTCTTTTGGGCCATTTCTAAAGCTTCTTTAGTTGCAATTACTCCTAGAACTTCTCCATTGGAATCAATAACTCTAATTTCTTTGTCTCTTATTTCTTCATTCATCATGAAGTCTTTATTTTTACTGATAACATTCACCTCCGGCTTTCTTAACCATATATAAAAATATAAAATAAAAAGGACGACATAAGCCGTCCTGATATTACAATCCAATTATAAACTAAAATATCTTAACCTTACTAGCATTACTGTAAGGTGAGAAACGGCTGTTTCTTCTTGCAAAGTTTTATTATTTTTTCAACTAACAAAGATGATTTTACTATATGTTTATGTTATTGTCAACAGGTATTTTAACAATTTCATTTAAAATATTGCACTGAGCACATCCATTACAATATTCAACCCTGCTTTCAAATACATTTTGTATAGTATTAATTAACTCTTTGTTTTTATACCTAGCAGATGAATGAATGACTATTTTTCGCGGACATGTAGTTATTAATCCGCTTATAATTAAGTCATCCTTACTTATCTCTTCCATAGTTTTATTTTCACATAAGTCGTTTAAAAGAGAATCCATCATGTCATTACCATTATCATCTCTAAGTATATAGTCACTTCCGTTTTTTCCTACAAATAAATCTACTCTTTCTAATTTGCAGTCTTGAACTTCTACAAAATATTTCAATAGGTTTATAAATTCATTATACTCTTTTTCAACCATGTATTTTTCAACTATTCTTTCTACCATTGCAATAATATCTTTATTTAATTCCTTAGTTCTAAAATTTAAAAACCCCTTCACATTCAGCTCTTCAACTTCATATAAGCAACCAATAATTTTTTGCAATGCATCATTCTTTCTATTCATACAGAATATCATAGTTTCGTCCATGGCTACTTCCTCATTTAAAACCTTATGTACTACATCATTTATTATAGCAATATCCTTATAATTTAAAAAGCTATAAGTTTCATTAAGGTGTTTATTAATTTTCCCATCTAAAAATTCTTTCAATGCAATTCTATACAATATTGTAGCTATGTAGTACTGAAATACCCTCACATTAGACTCTAATTCACCCGAAGTGTCTCCATAAATTTCAACTAACTGGCACTCATTTTCTTCTTCAACTTCACAACGCAGTTCTAGTCCCTTATCCTTTAAATAAGTGATAATATTTCTAATTTCATCTAACACATAATTCTTATGGCTATTATTTATAATAGTCAATAGTAGCATATAATCACCTCTTGATTTAAGCCTTTTATCACCACACAAGTTATAAAATCTAAAGAATGCGAAAAATATTTTAATTAAAGATGATATTATTATGTGTGTTTATGATTTCTATATTCAATATTAAAAATCCAATTTATTCTTTGATTTCTAATGTATTTATAGTATATTTTTATTGATGAAAAGTTAAAGATTAAAGGTGAAAAATTAATGTAGAAACTCTCTTGAAGTTTCTATTGATATTATAATAAAAGAATTCCGTAGTAATTCTCTCCATAATCTTTCCTTCCTCATCCTTAATTCTTAATTTAATAAAAGGAGATTAAATAATGAAATACGCATTTGTAGACTTTAGAATTTCTGAAGAAGAATTTTTAAATCTTTCAAAATTAAATTGTAATATTATTAAATGTGTGCCATCTCCCAAATTATACGATGCAATCTGTGGGCATCCTGATATCTTGTTGCATTTCACCGATAATAATACAGTTATAATCCACAAGGATACCACAGAGAACTTTGAAGCTTCACTATCCAGCCTTAAACTTAAAGTTATAAGGAGCGAAAAATCTCTTACCGATAAATATCCTGAAGATATTATTTTGAACGGAGTAAATACCAATAAACTTTTCATGCATAATCTTGCTAATACAGATCCTCTATTACTCGAAAGAGTAACAGGTAAAACTTTAATCAATGTAAAACAAGGCTACACTAAATGTTCTACCGTAATTCTCAATGATAACGCCTTTATTACATCCGATAACTCCATCTATAAAGCATTATCAAGCAATGACTGCGATGTACTTTTAATTAAACCTGGAAATATTTCATTGCCTGGCCTTAATTATGGCTTCATAGGTGGAACCTGTGGAATGTTTGATTCAAATACCTTAGTATTTTACGGTTCACTGGAATACCATCCTGAAAAGCAAGAAATAATTAACTTTCTGCATAAGTATAATATAAATCCCGTTTATCTTTCAAATGGACCTCTTGTGGATAGAGGAAGCATCTTTTTCATTGATTTATAATGGACTACATTATAAATCAATGAAAAATTAAAGATTAAAGATTAAAGATTAAAGATTAATAATTAATTTAGAAATTCCTTCGGAGTTTCTTTTTATTTTATCTTTTATAATTTAAAAAATTTCTCAGGAATCCTTTTTTCAATTTCCCACCACCTAGTTTTCAAACCACGAAAAATAAAAAAGCAAGTAATATTACTATTACTTGCTTTCATGGAGGCGCCACCCAGATTTGAACTGGGGAATAAAGGCTTTGCAGGCCTCTGCCTTACCACTTGGCTATGGCGCCATTTGGAGCGGAAGACGAGATTCGAACTCGCGACGTTCACCTTGGCAAGGTGACGCTCTACCACTGAGCCACTCCCGCTTAATATTTTAGTATAATGGTGGCTCGAGCAGGAATCGAACCAGCGACACGAGGATTTTCAGTCCTCTGCTCTACCGACTGAGCTATCGAGCCATACACAATAATAAAATTTAATGGCGACCCAGAAGGGACTCGAACCCTCGACCTCCGGCGTGACAGGCCGGCACTCTAACCAACTGAGCCACTGGGCCATAAATGGTGGTCGCAACAGGGATCGAACCTGTGACCCCCTGCTTGTAAGGCAGGTGCTCTCCCAGCTGAGCTATGCGACCGTAATTTTAATTTGTGTTTTCCATCATATTAAAATAATCTTTGCTATTCATTAGATGTCTCTAACTCCTAACAAAGATTATTATATTAAAATCTAATTATATTGTCAACACAGTTTTTTCAATTTTTATTTAATTTCTATTTTCTTTCTAATTCATCCATCAATCTTTTAATATCTTCTGGAGTAAATTCATAACCCTTGTTACAGAAGTGGCATAATATCTCTTCATTCTTTCCATCTTCATAAATTTCCTGAAGATCCTTTTTACCAACACTCATAAGAACTCTTTCCACTCTTTCTCTTGAGCAGTCACATCTAAACTCTGGAACTATTGAATCATATATTTTTAAATCCATATCTTCAAATACATATTCTAATATTTCTTCTATGGACATACCTTTTTCAATCATAGAAGTTACAGAAGGAATTTCTTGCAATCTATAACTAATTATATCCGCTAAAAATTCTGATGCACCAGGCATCATTTGAATTATAAATCCCCCTGCAGCCTTTGTTGATAAATCCTTATCTACAAGTACCCCTAAAGCAACAGCAGATGGTGTCTGTTCTGAAACAGTGAAGTAATAAGCTAAATCATCTCCTATTTCTCCTGTATATATTGGCACCTGACCTACATATGGATCCTTAAGTCCCATATCCTTTATAACCTTTAGATCACCATTTTTACCAATGGCTCCACCTACATCTAATTTACCCTTTTCATTTAAAGGAAGTTCCACCTTAGGATTTCCTATATATCCTTTAACCTTACCATCAGCATGAGCTGTAACTATAACACCCTTAGCTTCTCCTCCACCATTAATTTGCAAAGTTAAGCTATCTGTTTCGTTTTTTAACATGGCCCCCATAAGCAATCCACCTGTAAGCATTCTTCCTAATGCTGCAGATGCTGTGGGACTACACTCATGTGTTCTATTTGCTTCTCCAACTAATTCGGTAGTTATTGCAGCAATAACCCTTATCTGTCCATCTTTAGCCGTTCCTCTAATTAATTTATCTGCCATTAAACTCCATCCTTTCTTAGCACATAAGTTATTCTTTCAGTTTCTTCATCTATGGGTTCATCTCCATAGCAATTAAGCTTTTTCTTCAAAATAAACCCTGCTTCTTTAAGACACTGCTCAATAAACTCTTCGCTATAAGCTCTTTCTCTGTGCTCTTCATCAAATCTATAATACACTTGTCCTTTTTTAACAAAAAAGGTTAAGTACATATTAACTATATCTTCTTCCTCATCAAATTCATTTTCCCAAATATAAACTACGTCTTCATTATCAAAATTAAAGGAATTATTTCCTAATATATGTTTAATTTTAAACTCAGTGTTTATATCAAAAATAAACACCCCATCATCCTTTAGATGTTTATATACCGAAGCAAAATATTGCTTTAACCCTTCCTTATCAAGAATATAATTAGTAGAATCTAAGCCACAAGTAATAAGGTCAAATTTTTTCTTCAAATTAAAGTTGCATATATTCTGACACAGAACTTTAGCTTTTATACCTTCTTCCTTTAACTTTTCGTCCGCTATAGACAACATCTGCTCTGATAAATCTAAAGCTGTAGTAAATATGAACTTCTTTCCAATACATGCTGTAAAATTTCCTGTGCCACAAGCAAGGTCTAGGTAATCCCTTTTTACTATATTGTACTCATCGCATATATGAACTATCTTTTCTGCCCATAATTTATAATCTATATCCTCATTAATTAACTCATCGTATATCTCTGCAAAATCATTATAACAATCCATAGGTCACCAACTTTACTTTTTAATACCTATCTATTTTACATTACTTTTATTCTTTTGTCTAAGAATTATTACAAAGCCTTCTATAAATGCACAAAACCTTTTAAAAGAATCCTCCATTATTCTGTTCCGGATTCCCTTGATTGTTATCTCCTGAATGCATGCCTTTCTTTCTCTTTGTCATTATCCCTCCAATACGACCTGTTTCTTCAGCTGTAAGACTACTCCACCCAAGGGCATTTACCTTATCAACAAGTCCAAGCTCTACTACTATTTCATACTTCATTTTCTCCCTTAAAGCCTCTTCAGGTGTCAATTCTTTATTAGCCTTTAGTTTTGATTTAATTACTTTTTTTAATGGTGTTTTTCCCACAAAATATCACCTCTACCAAATCAAATATATACTTACATAATACCTATATTTTCTACTGTAGAGATTTTTTTATTCAATATTAACTAAAATAAGAAAACTTTTAATGAGAATACTTATTAATATTTCCATTAAAAGTCTTTTATTTTCCTTATACTAAATATACTCCCATAAAATAAAAGGCAGATTCCTTCGAATCTACCTTTCATTATATAGTTATTATCTTCCTGAAGTGTATGCGTATTTTAAGTCTACAGTTCCATATAATGGAGTATAGAAATTGTTAACGTATTTTCTTACGTAAGTATTTTTAGTTCTCCAAGTACCTGGGCTTATAACACCATCTTCATATATTAATAATCTTTCAGCTTCAGCAAAAAGTTTAGCTCTTTCAGCTTGGTCAGTAGTTTCTGATGCTTTCTTAATTAACGCATCATACTCTTCACTAGCCCAACCAGTTGGACACATACCTGCAGTGCTTACCCACATATCTAAGTAAGTGTTAGGATCGTTGTAGTCTCCAGACCATCCCATTGCAGCTATTTGATAATCCATATCATCAGTTCTAGTTTGGAATACTGGCCACTCAACATATTCTACTTCAACTTTGATTCCTAAACTTTCTTGATATGCTTGTTGTCTGAACTCTCCCCATTCTCTTGCACTAGAGTCAGTTCCTGATTGAAGATATTTAATTGTTACAGTAGATGGATCTTCACCTAACCCTAACTCTTTCATTCCTTCAATTAATAAAGCTTTCGGATCTTGGTTTTCATCCATTAAATCTTTAACTGGTAAAGTATCAACAGTTTTTCTGAAGTCTTCTCCTCCAATTTGAACTGCTGGTGGAACAAATCCTAATCCTACTTCTCCGATACCTTTTCTTAAAGTCTCAATTTCTCCAGCTCTGTCTTCAGCTATTATAAATGCTTTTCTTACTTTTTCATTGCTGAATAATTTATCTTCTTGGTTGAAGAATGTGTAAGTAACAGATCCATCATAACCCTTTCTTACATCAAACTCGCCCATTTTATCGAACTTTTGTATCCACTCTGGGTCTACAACTGCTGCGACGTCAAGTGAACCATTGTAAAGCTCGTTCATTTGAGCATTTCTTTCACTTATAATTTTCATTGTAACTTTGTCTAATTTAACATTTTCAGCATCCCAGTAGTTTTCATTCTTCTCTAAAACTACTTGGTTGTTGTGAGTCCAATCAGTCATATGGAATGGTCCTGAAGATACCATTGTATTTGCTTCACTTCCATAAGTATCACCATGTTCAGCAACTATATCTTCTCTTTGAGGCTGCATTACTTTAAAGTAAGTTAAGTCTAAGAAGTATGCGCATGGTGTTTCAAGTGTAAACTCTAAAGTTTTCTCATCTAAAGCCTTAACTCCAACTTCTTCAGCTGAAACCTCGCCAGCATTGAATGCTGCAGCATTCTTTATTGGGAATAATAAGAATGCATAGCTAGATGCTGTGTTTTGATCTAAAGTTCTAGTGATACCATAAACAAACTGCTCAGCAGTAACTGCTTCTCCATCACTCCACTTAGCATCCCTTAATTTAAATGTCCAAGTTAATCCATCTTCTGAAGTTTTCCAGCTTTCTGCCATACCTGCTTCAATCTTGTCATTTCCTTCTTCATCTTGAACTATTCTAGTTAATGCTTCTTGAGTATTAGCTAAAACTTGAGAAGAATAAGCGTCTGTAGATTTTGATTGGTCTAGTGTCTTTGGCTCTGCTTGTAGTAATATATTCAAATATTGCTCTGAATCTAAACTACCATCTGTAGAACCACTTCCTGAAGTGCCTTTATCACTTCCGCATCCAACTAAAGCTACTGAAGCAGCCATAGTTAGTGTTAGCAATGATGCTAAAAACTTTTTGCTTTTCATAAATTTTCCCCCTTAGTTTATTGTTGGTTATTTAAAGCATTATAAATACTATTTTTAATGAAACTCCGCCTCACATTCGTTCGGCTCAGTATTCAAAGAGTAAGTTCGTATTATCCAAATCAAAGATTTGAATACTAACTTAAAGTAAAATAACGCCTTTTGCAAATCATTTGTTTATTCAGAATTTTCAACATAATTCTACATAAAAAATTATTAAATTCATAATACACTCTGATTAAACACTCTGTCAATTATAATTTTCTAATTTTTGATATTTAAACCATTTCAACTTTTCTTTTTTCAGAAAAGTTTTTAAATAAGAGTAGAAGTTTTACTTTCTACTCCTATTGTTATATTTTTAACTTTTATATGATATGACACGCTGCAAAGTGATTAGGTTCAATTTCTCTTAATAAAGGAGTCTCTTTATTACAAATTTCCTTAGCATATCTACATCTTCCCGCAAATCTACAGCCCGGTTTTGGGTTTATCGGACTTGGAACTTCACCCTCTAGTGGAATTCTCTCCTTACTTCCCTTAGCATCAGGATCTGGTATCGGAATTGCCGATAAAAGCGCTTGAGTATATGGATGTAACGGTTTAGCATATAACTCCTCACTGCTTGCAAGCTCTACCATAGTACCAAGATACATAACTCCAACCCTGTCAGAAATATGCTTAACCATTGATAAGTCGTGAGCTATAAATAGGTATGTTAAACCTAATTCATTTTGTAGTTTAATTAATAAGTTGACAACTTGAGCTTGAATAGAAACGTCAAGAGCAGATATAGGTTCGTCACAAACTATGAATTCCGGTTCAATAGCGAGAGCTCTCGCTATACCTATTCTTTGTCTTTGTCCACCTGAGAACTCATGTGGGAATCTTGATGCATGCTCTTTATTTAATCCTACTAATTCTAAAAGCTCGTAAATTCTCGCCTGTCTTGCTTCACCCTTTAGTATGTTGTGAATATCAATACCTTCTCCAATAATATCTCCTACAGTCATTCTTGGATTTAAAGATGCATAAGGGTCTTGAAGAATAATTTGAGCTTTTCTCGTGAACTCTCTCTTTTGCTTTTTATTGAACTTACTAATATCCTGTCCATCAAAAATAATTTCTCCGCCAGTTGCATCGTAAAGCCCCATTACAGTTCTACCACAAGTAGTTTTACCACAACCTGACTCTCCAACTAATCCTAAAGTCTCACCTTTATATATGTTGAAGCTTACATCATCCACAGCCTTTAAAGTAGCTTTAGATCCAACCTGGAAATACTTCTTAAGATTCTTTACTTCTATTAAAACTTCTTTGTTTTTATCATTAGCCATCTTATTCACCCTTTCTTAATACTTCAGGGATTTCAACTTTCGGTGCCATAGGGTGTTTTAACCAACATGATACTGAATGTTCTTCACTAACCTCAGTAACCTCTGGCATTTCCTCTAAACAAATTCCCATACAGTACTCACATCTAGCTGCAAATGGACATCCCACTGGCGGCTTAATTAAATCTGGTGGTGTACCGTTTAATGAGTATAAAACATCTTTATTTTTAGTTTCTAATCTTGGAACTGACTGAAGTAACGCCCAGGTATATGGGTGTTGAGGATCATTGAAGATATCTTGAACTGAACCTCTTTCAATTACTTGTCCAGCATACATTACCTGAACCCTATCTGCAGTATCAGCAACAACGCCTAAATCATGAGTTATAAGTATAACTGCTGTTCCAAGCTTCTTCTGAAGATCACTAATCAAGTCCATGATTTGAGCTTGAATAGTAACATCTAGAGCTGTTGTTGGCTCGTCAGCAATAAGAATTTTAGGATTACAAGCTAAAGCTATAGCTATCATAGCTCTCTGTCTCATACCACCCGAAAACTCATGAGGATACTGATGAGCTCTTTTATCTGCATTTGGGATATTAACAAGCTCAAGCATTTTTATTGCTTCAGCCATCGCTTCCCCCTTGCTTAATCCTCTATGAATAATTAAACTTTCTGCAATCTGCTTTCCAACAGTCATAGTAGGGTTTAAAGAAGTCATAGGATCTTGGAATATCATTGAAATCTCCGAACCTCTTAACTTTCTTAACTCCTTCTCTGACATATCTAATATATTTTTGCCATCAAAAATTATTTCCGAACCTTTTTTTATTTCTGCAGGCATTGGCTCTGGTAATAACCTCATTATTGCTTTTGAAGTTACTGTCTTACCGCATCCTGATTCTCCAACAATTGCTAAAGTTTCACCCTTGCTTAAGTGAAAATCTACGCCTCTTACTGACTTAACTTCACCAGCATAGGTATGAAATGAAACTTGTAGGTTTTTAACTTCTAAAATTTTTTCCATTTGTTATTCCTCCCTATTGACGTAATTTTGGATCTAGCGCATCTCTTAAACCATCACCTAGCAATTGGAATGTAAGCATGGTTATTGATATTGCTAAAGCAGGGAAAATTAACTGATATGGATAGAACATCATCTTTTGTTGCCCCATTTGAGCTAGAGCTCCCCAGCTTGTATCTGGTGATTGAACTCCAAGTCCTAAGAAACTTAAGAAAGCCTCACCAAAGATGAATGATGGTATATCAAAAGTAATAGCAACTATCATAACACCTAAAGTGTTTGGAACTAAGTGTCTAGCTATAATTCTTGAAGGACTAGCCCCAAGAGCCTTTGCAGCAAGTACATATTCCTGTTCTTTAATCTGAAGAATTTGACCTCTTATAAGTCTAGCCATATATGTCCATCCTGTTAAACACATAGCTATGATAATTGGTAATATTCCACCTTTATCAAACATAACTCTTATTAATATAACTATTACTAGGTAAGGAATACTTGCTAATATCTCAATAATTCTCATCATGATATCATCAACAATTCCACCCATGTAACCAGAAATACCACCATAGATAACTCCCACTAATGTATCAATAAAAGCTCCTACTAAACCAATCATAATAGAAACTCTTCCGCCTTCCCATACTCTAGCAAAAAGATCTCTTCCTAGGTTATCTGTTCCAAACCAGAAAGTAGAGTTAGGGCTTAAGTTTTCCATTCCTTTATTCATTGCATCAAACTGAAACTTTGCAATCATAGGCCCAACTATGGTCATTACAGCCATAAGAATTAATACTAATAAAGATGCCATAGCAACCTTATTCTTTTTAAGTCTTCTCCATGCATCCTGCCAGTAAGTCATGCTAGGTCTAAGTATGCTCTCTGAGTTTATATTTTCACATCCAATAATTTGGAATTTTTCTTTTGAAAGTTCTGCCATGCTTCTTACCTCCTAGCGCTTTTTAGAAACTCTTATTCTTGGGTCAACTAATCCATAAAGAATGTCAACTAAGAATAGTGCAATAATAAATAATGCAGATACAAATACAGCTTGTCCCATTATCATTGAATAGTCTCTATTAGAAACAGCTGATACAAAGTATTGTCCAAGACCTGGAATTGAAAATATACTTTCAACAACGAAAGAACCTGTAAATATTCCTGCAATCTGTGGTCCTAAAAGCGTTATTGCTGGTAAAATAGCATTTCTTATAACATGTTTAAACACTAAACTAGTACTAGATACACCCTTAGCTTTTGCTGTTAATATATAATCTTGTCCAATAACATCTAAACAGTTTGCTCTCATATATCTTGCATATGTAGCTATAGAACTAAAGCTTAAAGCGATAGTAGGTAATATTGTATGCTTAAATTCCCCCCAACCAGTAGTCGGTAAAACCATAAACTTTACAGTAAGCAACCATTGTAACAAAGACGCCACAACGAAGCTTGGTACTGAAATACCTAATATAGCAATAAACATTACTAAATAATCCGGTAACTTTCCTCTCTTAAATGCTGCTAGTATTCCCATTATGATTCCAATGGACACACCTACTAAAAGAGCTTGTCCTCCAATTCTTGCTGAAATCGGTGCACTTTTCTTTATAGTTTCCGTAACACTTCTTCCCGGATAAGATAAAGATTCACCAAGATCTCCTTTAATTGCATTTTTAATGAACATTCCATATTGAGTTATTAAAGGCTTGTCTAACCCATATTTAGCATAATAGTTTGCCTTAATCTGCTCTGGAAGATTTCTTCCCATAGATGCCATAGGATCTCCAGGTATAGCATGGATAAGCATGAATGTTATTGATGCTGCTATAAACAGCGTCATTATCATGTATCCAAATCTTTTAAGCGTAAATTTTAACATCATCATCCCTCCATAAAATATAAATATGCAATAATCTCCATTATTGCACTTTCCCATCATTAACCTTTTTCTACCTTGTATAGATAATAACAAAAGCAGCATTTTAACATTTTAAAATACTCCTTCATTCTAGATGATAAGTTATCTTAGCTAATATTTTAATCTCATGTTTCCACTTCAATTAACCACCTTAACATCCTTAGTTTAGTAAATATAAAATTTTAATTCTTTATTATGGCTCCCCAAGCCACTCCGCTTTTGTCACACCCCCATATCCTCACAGAATATACCCACTTATATATGAATTTTAAAGCCTACAAACTTTATATTCTTGAACTTTATTAACTATTTAAAAATAACCTCAACTTCAATGTTGCCTTTTTAAATATTTTGAAAATTCAACAAATCGACACGAACTGTTTTACTTATTGTAGGATTCACTCACTTTATTGTATAAACCTCAACTTTAATGTATAAATATATTATTTATATAGTAAAAAATGCTGTATAAATATGAAATTGTGAGTTACTTAAAATTCATTTTTTATAATATTATCATGTGTAATTTAAGTTGTCAAACTATTTTAATATTAACAACTAATCTAAACATATGAAATTCAACGAAAACATATATTTTCTTAGCTTTTCCTGTAATTTCACCAATAATTCAACAATTTTATATGACATTTTTCGCCATAAATATTTTACATATTTTTCACTTATTTACATAATATCAAATAAAAACTTTATATTTATTTATGTTACCGTTTTCTTATTGTGAACAATTAAAAAACTTTATATTTTTATTAATTTTATACAATATTATTAAGGTACGTTATATAATAATAGTATATATAACATAAATGAGGTGATTTTTTTGAAATATAACGTTGCTATAGTTGGTGCTACTGGCATGGTAGGAAGAGAATTTTTAAATATTTTAGCAGAGAGAAATTTTCCTATAGATAATTTGTACCTTTTCTCTTCAGCCCGTTCAGCTGGCAGCACTATAACCTTTAACCATAGGGAGATAGTTGTAGAAGAACTTAACCTAGAAAATATAGCAAGCAAAAAAATTAATATTGCTCTATTCTCAGCTGGAGGGGATGTAAGCTTAAAGTTTGCACCAATTTTTGCTGAGCACGGAGCGGTAGTAATAGATAATAGTAGTGCATGGAGAATGGATCCAAATGTTCCTTTAGTAGTACCTGAAGTAAACAGTGAAGACATTAAATGGAACAAGGGAATTATAGCCAATCCTAATTGTTCAACAATCCAAGCCGTTGTTGCATTAAAACCATTAGCTGATAAATACGGTCTTAAAAGAATTATTTACTCAACTTATCAAGCCGTATCAGGAGCTGGTGTTCAAGGATATAATGACTTAAAAGATGGTGTTAACAATGTGGCTCCAAAGAAATTTCAATATCCTATAACCTTTAATGTAATCCCTCAAATTGATGTATTCTTAGATAATGGATATACAAAAGAGGAAATGAAGATGATCAATGAAACTCATAAAATCCTTCACAATGAAGACGTTAAAGTAACAGCAACCACAGTAAGAGTTCCTGTTTTCCACGGACATAGTGAGAGCATCAACGTAGAGTTAGAAAATAGCTTCGAAATAAATGATATCTTTGACCTATTTAAAAACTTCAAAGGCATCACTGTAATGGACGATATTAGTAATAATATTTATCCAATGCCTTTAGATATCGCCGGACATGATGATGTTTATATTGGAAGAATACGAAGAGATTTCAGTGTAGACAATGGACTTAACCTATGGGTTGTAGCCGATAATATAAGAAAAGGCGCAGCTTTAAACGCAGTACAAATAGCTGAGAAATTAATTAAATTATAAAATAAAGAGGTGTATGTATGAGTATATTTAAAGGTTCCGGTGTTGCAATAGTAACTCCATTTAATGAAACGGGTGTGGATTTTGATAAGCTAAAAGAACTTCTTGAATGGCATATAGCAAGCAAAACTGATGCAATCATTATTTGTGGCACAACAGGTGAAGCATCAACAATGACTGAAAAAGAAAAAAAAGATACCATTAAATTTACTGTAGATGTAGTTAACAAAAGAATCCCTGTAATAGCTGGAACTGGCAGCAATAACACAATGGCATCTGTTGAAATGAGTAAGTTTGCTGAATCAGTAGGCGTTGATGGCCTTTTAATAATAAATCCATACTATAACAAAACTTCTGCTAAAGGACTTATTGCTCACTTTAAAACAATAGCTGAAGCTGTTAAAACTCCTATAGTAGTATATAATGTACCTTCAAGAACGGGTATGAATATTACCCCAAAAGCATTATTAGAATTGAGCAAAATAGAAAATATAGTTGCAGTAAAGGAAGCTAGTGGAAATATAAGTCAAATTGCAGAAATAAAATACTTATGTGGAGATAACCTTGATATTTATTCTGGAAATGACAATGAAATTCTTCCTACCCTATCAATAGGTGGCCTTGGAGTTATTTCTGTTATCGCAAATATAGTTCCTAAAGATGTTCATGAGATCTGCCAACTATTCTTTAACGGAGAAATCAAAGCATCACAGGAATTATTTATTAAAACTATTCCTCTTACAGATGCTTGCTTCTGTGAAACAAATCCAATACCAATAAAGACAGCAATGAATCTTTTAGGACGTAATGTTGGCAGCTTAAGACTACCATTAGTTGACATGGCTGATAATACTTTAGAACTTCTAAAGGCATCTTTAAAAGATTACGGCTTACTATAAAGGAGACTAGATATGATAAAAATTTTATTAGTTGGATGTAACGGAAAAATGGGCACCATGATTTCTACAGTTGCCCAAAACTCTACAACACTAACAATAGCTGCTGGGTTTGACAGTAAAACAGAAGGAAACTTTAACTACCCTGTCTATGATTCAATATCAAATGTAAAAGAACACGTAGATGTAGTTCTAGATTTTTCAAGACCAGCAACCCTAGATAGTATATCTAAATTTGTTTTAGATAGAAAAATTCCTGTAGTTTTCTGTACAACAGGTTATTCACCAGAACAATTAAAATCAATTGATGAATTATCATCACAAATTCCTGTGTTTCACTCAGCTAATATGTCTATCGGAATAAACATAGTAAATAATATTCTAAAGACAATCAGCAACACACTATATAAGGATTTTGATATTGAGATAATTGAAAAACACCACAATCAAAAAGTTGATGCCCCTAGCGGGACCGCCCTTCTTCTAGCTAATACAATAAAAGATTCTATAGCGGAAGAAACAGAGTTTAATTATGGCAGAGAAGGTATAGCTAAAAGAGAGCATAAAGAAATCGGAATTCACGCTATCCGTGGTGGAAATATAATCGGTGACCACGAAGTAATCTTCGCAGGAAAAGGTGAGGTTATTGAAATCAAGCACTCAGCAATTTCAAGAGAAGTTTTTGCTGTAGGTGCACTTAAAGCTTGTGAATACATTTATGGAAAAGCACCTGGAATGTACTCAATGGACAATGTTGTTAATGATACTATAAAGTTCTAATAGACTGCATCATACTCTAATTAAGAATGCCCGAATGTAGAATGTAAAATGAAGGAGGAAATCCAGCTTTGCTGGATTTCTTTTATTCTAAAAAATAATAAGAACTCCTTACGGAGTTCTTATTATTTTTCATTTCTTACTTCTCATTTCTTATTTACTATTTATATTGATAATTATTTATCATTAACTAAAGAAATTTATTAATTATCACTCATTATAAATTAATAAATTTATAATTAAAAAATCAAATCAAAACTTTTTCGAGCAACGCCAGAAAAAGCCTCCTTCATTCTTAATTCTTAATTCTTAATTCTTAATTCTTAAAAATTCTTCTATAAGATTTAATGCCTGCTCCAGCTTCTCCCTATGGTAACAATAAGAAATACGTATATATCCTTCTCCTCCTGGTCCAAAGGCTGTCCCAGGAACTACAGCTACCTTTGTCTTTTTAAGTAACTTTTCACAAAATTCTTCACTTGTCATACCAGTCTTCTTAATAGATGGAAATATATAAAATGCCCCTTCAGGCTTTTTGGCTTCAAGCCCCATATCTAAAAGTCTTTCATATACATAATCTCTTCTTTCTTTTAAATCCTTCTGCATATGCTCTACATGATACATAGAACTTCTAAGCCCAGCTAAAGCTCCATATTGACCTATTGATGGTGCACAAGATACATTATATTGATGTACCTTTAATATATTTTGAAGAAGCCACTTTTCTGCACAAACATATCCAACCCTAATTCCAGTCATAGAGAACATCTTAGAGAAACCGCCTATAAGAATTAATTTATGCTTTAAATCCTTATATTTTGAAATTGTATGATACTCTTCAAAAACAATTGAACTATACATCTCATCACTAATTACTAATATTTCCTCTTCTAATAATATTTTGTGAAGTTCTTCACATTCCTCTTTTGTCATAATTCTTCCAGTTGGATTAGAAGGATATGATACCACAATAGCCTTTGGTTTATATTTCCTAATACTTTCCTTTAACATATGAAAATCAATAGATAAATCATCCTTTAAACTATAATTAATTACTTCTCCGCCTACAATATTTACGCAACTCTCATAAGCCGGATATGCAATAGAGGGAATCAGAACCTTATCTCCTTGATTTAACACTGCTGTAAATGTATCTAACAATGCCTCACTACCACCAACCGTTAAGCATATTTCTTCTGAAGAAAAATTTATATCCATAGTACTTAAATAACTACTTATTTCTTTTCTTAATTCTATAATGCCCTCATTTGAGGTATAAGTAGTTTTATCTTCATCTATAGCTTTCTTCATTGCTACTTTAACTTCTTTAGGAACCTTAAAATCAGGTTCACCTAGAGTTAGTGATATAGAATTCTCCACCTTCACAACCTTATTATAAAACTTCCTAATTCCTGATATCTCTATATCATCAATTTTTGCTGACAATTTCATAACTTTACCTTCCATTCCCCTTATCATAACCTTAAAACTCTATTCCTCTACGTGCTGGTACACCTTCATTAAAATAATGCTTAAGGTCTTTCATTTCAGTAACTAAGTTAGCTCTAGCCATTATAGATTCAGGCACATCTCTACCAGTCATGACTAACTCTATATCATCTGGTTTTATATCAATTAAATGCAGTAGCTGTTCTTCAGTTATTAATTTATTAGTTAAAGTTCCCATTATTTCATCCATGATTAAAATATCACAATTCTTTTCTATTAATTGCTTTAAGCAGAATTCATATGCAACTTGTATGTCTTTTTTTAATTCTATCTTTTCCTCATCGTTTAAGTTCCAGAAGAAATCTCTTGGTCTCTCAAATCTGTGAATAGTAAAATAAGGAGCCATAAGCTTCGCTGATTGAAGCTCTCCAGTCTCATCACTCTTTAAAAACTGCACCATACAAACTCTATACTTATTTCCAGCTGCCCTAGTAGCTAATCCAACTGCAGCCGTAGTTTTTCCCTTACCATTTCCAGTGTATATTTGAATATAACCTTTTGTTAAGTTTCCCATGAATACGCCTCCCATTTTGCAATTTTTTAATTTTATTATATCATTTGTAAATAAATTATTCCAATAAGCATATCTTTTATGATATAACTATATTAGTAAATCAAATACATTAAGTATTATATTCAGAATTTATCTTATTTATTAATTATTATGTAGTATTTTAGGATAACCTATATGTGAATATATATTAACTGTATAACTTGGCGAAAGGAGTTCAAAATATGGAATATAATTTTACTGATCCTTATGAGATTGCTAGATTTATAAAGGAGTCTAAAAAATCTACACCTGTTAAAGCATATATCAGCGGTGATTTAAAAGATTGCAAATGTGAAAATATAGATTGCTTTGGTGAAGGAAACTTTTACGTTTTATTTGGAGACAATGAAGAAGTATCAAACTTTATAGAAGAAAATAAAGAAAAAATACATAACTTCAGACTTGAATCTGATAGAAGAAATTCAGCAATTCCAATGCTTGATACAAGAAATATTAACGCTAGAATTGAACCAGGCGCAATAATAAGAGACAGAGTTTCAATCGGTAATAATGCTGTTATTATGATGGGTGCTGTAATAAATATCGGTGCTGAAATCGGCGATGAAACAATGATAGATATGAATGCCGTAGTTGGCGCAAGAGGAAAACTCGGTAAGGGAGTTCACCTTGGTGCTGGCGCTGTAGTAGCTGGAGTACTAGAACCACCAAGCAAATCTCCATGTGAAATAGGAGATCATGTTTTAATTGGAGCTAACGCCGTTATTCTTGAGGGTGTAAAAATCGGAAGCAATTCAGTTGTTGCTGCAGGTTCAGTTGTTACTGAAGACGTTCCTGCAAATGTTGTTGTAGCTGGAACACCTGCAAAAATTATAAAAAATGTTGACGATAAGACAAAAGCTAAAACTGAAATTCTAGCTGATCTTAGAAAATAAATTTCATCCTATTTGGTTGGATGAAATAACCTGTAAAAATTACTTTTATAATAACAAAGCTACTATGAGTTACTCATAGTAGCTTTATTATATTAAATTACTTCATTTACAACTTCACTATCAGCATTGCTTACTGATTTTTCTTCAACTGCTTCTTCATCTACTCTTCCGATTACAGCTATATTATCTCTATTTTCATCAGTAACCCTTTCCATTTTGGAAATTGATACTTCATAAGCAACTTTTTTAACTACTTCAGTATCTGAAATCTTCTTTTGATATTCTCTACTTTGTAGTCTTCCCCATACTCTAATATTATCTCCAACTTCTAAACTCTTGCAAAATCTTGAGTTTCTTCCCCAAGCAATTGTTGGAATATAATCAGATTTGTTATAAAGTCTATTTACTGCTAATAGCATGTCCGCTATTTCTCTGCCAAATGGTGTTGTTCTATAAACTGGAGCCTTACAAATATACCCATCAAGAAAAATTTGATTTGGGTTCTTGCCTCTCTCCTTAAGTTCACGGATATCTCGAGCAAATACAGTTAAGATAAGTCTATTTGATCCATCTACAAACTTATTATAAGATCTAAGTTGACCATCTACAACAAGTTCACTTCCAATACTCACATCTATTCCAGCAATAAGTCTTTCTGAAACTGTTATTACTAGTATGTCAGATGTATCACTAAGTCTTGAAACCTCAAATTCAAAATTATAAAATCCTTCTCCATACATTTCATGGCTAAATGTTAAATCTGAAATTACTTTTCCTTCTAGGTAGATTTTGTTATTAAACATATTATTATCCATGGTAACCCCTCTTCCCTTGGTTTTTTGTTAAAATTCACTATAATTTATATTCCAGACTCATGAAAATATAACTTATAGCATTGAAATCTTTTATATTTTTTTCGTTGGTTATATCCCCGTTAATTAATTATAGAATAATTGTCTAAATTTTACAACATTTTGTTTGAAATTTTTTTAATTTTATTAATATAATGTTTTTTAAATCTAGGCGATAACTTCCATTTCATAACTAGTTTTAAATAAATTACTATTTTAGGTTTTGTCTTCCTTCATGATCTAAATAATAATTATCCTTATAAATCAAACTTGATACTGTTACAAATTCATAACCCTCACTTTGATATTTTTCAATTATCCTACTTAAATTATCCGGAGTATATTTACCATCACTATGGAAAAGCAAGATAGAGCCTTCTCTCGCCTTATTTACCACTCTGTCATACTCAATTTGTTGTCCTAAAGCCTTCCAATCAACACTATCAACATCCCATTGAATTGTTTTTAAGCCCATTCCCTCAACTGTCTCCACAGCTAAGTCATTGTAGGAACCTGATGGAAATCTAAAAGTTTTAGGCATTTCACCAGTCAACTCAAATATCTTTGCATTTGCAATCTCAACATCCTTCATAATTGCATCCTTAGATAGCTTCGTATAATCTGGATGTTTATTAGAGTGATTACCAATTTCATGGCCCCTGCTGTATATTTCCTTTACTTGTTCTGGGTAATCATTGCACCACAATCCAATAATATAAAAAGTTGCCTTAACATTATATTTATCTAAAATATCCAGTATTTCCTTTGTCTTATCCTCCCCCCAGTTCACATCAAAGGTAATACTCATCTGTTTCTCAGTAGTATTTACTGCATATATTGGCAACTTTTTACTAGCAGGTGCAAAAGCCTCTTTATAGAAAGCTCTTCCCATTAAGCTTATCACCATAACAGCAATCAATAAGCTTAATATACTAATTACCTTTATCTTTAATTTCTTTTCTTTATCCATACTCCCCCAACCAGAATCTTACTTTCTATAGAAATATATTCAGACTCCCTAAATATATGCCAAGTCATATATTTTAAAAGTCATTCATTTTTGGCAATTATATGTTATAATTAAAGAAGTAAGTTCAACTTACTAAATCAAAGATTTAGAGTTTTACTTAAGGATTATTATTATATTTTACATACATAGTTTAAAGGAGGTACTTTAATGTTTGATAATTCTTTGAACTTAGCGGAAAAGAAACTTCTTTTGTTATATATTATAGATAAGATTGACTTACCTATCTCAAATATACAGCTTACAGAAATTGTGCTTGAAAATAATTTTATTAACTATTTTACTCTTCAAGAGTATATTGATGAGCTTATATCATCAAACTTAATAATAAAGATCAATCAAAACGAAAAGGATAGACTAACCATATCTAATAAAGGCAAAGAAGTCCTATCCCTATTTAAAAACAGATTATCCGATGAAGATATAAATAAACTTAACACCTATATAGATGTTAAGATGAATTTAATAAAAAAAGAAGCTACCATATCAGCAGACTACACCATTGAAAATGGAAATAGCTATGTAGTAAGCCTAAGCGCTTCTGAAAATACCATTCCTTTAATGGAAATTAAAGTTACTGTAGCTTCAAATAAACAAGCCAGAGAGCTCTGCACCAAATGGAAAGCAAATCCCTCTGACTTATATACAAAGATTATTAAGGTTCTAAGTGAATAGCCTATATAATCAACCTATGTCATGATCATTCCCGTTGGCTGTCCGCCTAACGGAATGATTTTTTTTTCACTAATATTCTTCTTATTAATCTTAATTAAAAGATCATTATAACTGTCACCTATATAAATATATTTTTCATCACAAATTATTCCTCTAGGCATACCACCAATTCTTATGTTATCAATATTCTTTAAGCTCCTTATATCAATTATTGAAACTGAACCATCTCCATAGTTTGCAACATAGCAATACTGCTCTTCACAATACATATCAAAAGGACAATTTCCTACTGCAATTCTTTGAACAAGCTTTCTGTTCTTTCTAGAAAAAACACTAATTCTACCTTTTTCCATGCTCCCCATACAACTTTCACAAACAAGTATATAATTGCCATCTACTGTAAATAAAGCTTTGGTTGGCGCTGGTCCAACTTTAATTTCCGTAATGTTATTTCCATATAGAGCATCAAAAGTTGTTATACTGTCATCACCATGATTAGCTACTACAATTTCATTAGTCAAATTACAAATATCTATACTATGTGGTGAATCCCCACATGGAATTATTTCAACAATCTCTTCTCTACTTAAATCAAAATTAACCACATTGTTTGAATCCCCACAAATAATATATAAATGATTTCCATGAGCACATATATCTCTACAATATCTCCCTAAATAAAACCCTTTAACACTATTATTCTTTAAATTCACCACCGACACTGAACCATCATAACAATTAGATGTGAATAGAAGGTCCCCTTGAAGGTAAACCCCATGAGGACCTACTTTATTACTACTAACGCCTATTAACTTTATTGAATCCTCAACTTCAAACTCCTCAACATTTACCTTCTCAACTAGATCCTGCGTTGTATTGCATACATATATGTACCTCATTGGACTCCCTCCCCTCACACTTTATAATATGAAGAACAAGGAATTTGTGATACGAATTTATAATTTTATTCTTTAATAAAATTTTTTACTTATTTCTAACAACTTTTCTCATATCTCCAACCATGTATAAAGATCCAGATATAATAATCATATCCTCGTCTTTACAATATGATAATGCTTTTTCATAGGCTTTCTCATAATCCATTACAGCTTCACAGTTTTCATTGCATAAAAGTACCCTGTCTCTTAAATCCTCACAAAGTTCTGCCCTTTCACTATGAGGAGTTACAGCTATCACTTTAGTAGCCTTAGGACAAATAGTGTTAATCATCTCATCTACTTGCTTGTCAGCAAGAATTCCTAAAATAAGAATCATGTTATTATAGGTAAAATACTTATCAATACTTTCGGTCAGCTTTTTTATTCCATCTATGTTATGGGCTCCATCCATTACAACTAATGGATTTCTTCTCATTATTTCTAACCTTCCAGGCCATTTAACCAGTTTTAATCCTTTTAAAATAGTCTCTTTAGTAATTTTTACTCCCATATCCATAAGAGCCTCACAACAATTTATAACCACATTACAATTTTGTACCTGATGCACACCTAAAAGAGCTAACTCCACGTTATATGTATCCTTTGAAGTTGCAACCATAAGCTTCTGGGTAATCTTTCCCTTAACCCCTTCAGAAACCCCTTGAAACTCTGCATTCTCTCTATTCACCTTCACAAGCGGTGCTGATTTGCTCTCACAAATATCCTCTATAACCTTTGTAACGCTATCCTGCTGTGGATATAAAACCACCTTAATATTATTTTTTATGATTCCGCCCTTTTCAATGGCAATTTTTTCAATTGTATCCCCTAATATTTGAACATGGTCAAGGCTAATAGAACCAATAACAGAAAGCTCTGGCTTGATTACATTTGTAGAATCTAATCTTCCACCAAGTCCCACTTCCACCACAGCGAAATCTACATTATTTCTTTCAAAATACAAGAAACCTGCACAAGTGATAATTTCAAATTCAGTTGGGTTGCCATAGTTTCCTTCAATAACTTTCTCAACGGCCTTTGAAACATCTGTAACTATCTCTGCCAAATCAGCCTTAGGTATATTTTCATTATTAATCTGCATTCTCTCTTCAAATTCTTCTATGTAAGGAGAAATATAACACCCAACCTTGTATCCGCTTTCTTTTAAAATCTTTGTGAGCATTGCAGTAGTTGACCCTTTGCCATTAGTTCCTGCGATATGTATTGTTTTTATTTTTTTATGTGGATTCCCTAAGTACTCTAAAATCTTTTCTGTTCTTTCTAATCCAAGCTTGCTTCCAAACTTAGCTGTATCCTTTATATAATTAATAGCTTCTGTATAATTCATATCAAAGCCTCCATCACTCAAATTTCTTTCTTAATTTTAACTCATAACAAATATTTACACAATTAAAAAACTAAAGTATAGATGAACAAAAGCTCCATTCATAACCTGAATGGAGCTTTTAATATAAAGAAAACTCCTTCTCATATTCATTCGAAGGAGTCCTTTTACAGAGTAAGCTTGCATAACCAAATCAAAGATTTAGATGCCACTTAACTTCCACTATCTAAATCAAAGATTTAGAGTGTTCCTTATTGTAATTTAGCTATACTTTCAAGAACTGAGTTGTACATTTCTCTGTACTTCTCGCCTTTTGCTTTTTCTTCTTCAACTACTGCTGCTGGAGCTTTTGAAACGAATCTTTCGTTAGAAAGCTTCTTCTCAACTCTATCTATCTCAGCTTGTAATTTTTCTTTTTCTTTATTTAATCTTTCAAGCTCTTTTTCTGCATCAACAAGTTCTAAAAGAGGCATGTAAATTTCTGCACCCTTAGAAACTACAGTTACAATGTTTTCTGGAGCTTCTTCCTTAGCACTAAGGATTATTACCTGGCTTGCAGAAGCTAACTTCTCAAAGTAAACTTTACCCTCTAGGAAAGCATCTGCTGCTTCTGTAGCAAAGATGTAAGTTGTAGCCTTTCTTGAAGGTGGTACATTCATTTCTGCTCTAGCATTTCTTGTGTTTCTAATAGCATCAATGATATAGTTCATGTATTCTTCAGCCTTCTTGTCTTCAAGAGCTACATCGAATTCAGGCCACTTAGAAATTGTGATAGATTCAGTTTCAGTTGTTAAGTGAGTGTAAATTTCTTCTGTGATATATGGCATTACTGGGTGAAGTAATTTCAATCCAGCAATAAGAACCTTATGAAGAACATTTAAAGTTACTCCTTTAATTTCTTCATTTTCACTGTATAGTGATGGTTTAGCAAGCTCTATATACCAGTCACAGAACTCAGTCCACATAAAGTCATGAACCTTTTGTAGCGCTATTCCTATTTCAAACTTCTCTAAGTTCTCAGTAACCTCTTTAGTTACGTCGTTCATTCTTGATAAAATCCATCTATCAGCTATAGAGTAGTTTTTACTATCTTTATATTTTTCTATTAAAGCTTCGTCAGAGTACATCATAACAAATCTTGAAGCGTTCCAAATCTTGTTTGCGAAGTTTCTTGCTGCTTCAACCCTTGATTCATAGAATCTAATATCGCTTCCTGGAGCATTTCCTGTTGCAAGAGAGAATCTTAAAGCATCCGCTCCATAGTTATCTATAACTTCTAGTGGATCTACTCCGTTATCTAGAGACTTAGACATTTTTCTTCCTTGGTCATCTCTAACCATTCCATGGAAGAATACTGTATCAAACGGTCTTTCTCCCATGTTATAAAGTCCAGAGAATATCATTCTTGCAACCCAGAAGAATATGATATCTCCACCTGTAACTAGTGTACTAGTTGGATAGAAGTATTTAAGGTCTTCTGTGTTTTCTGGCCAGCCTAGTGTTGAGAATGGCCATAGGGCTGAACTGAACCAAGTATCAAGTACATCACTTTCCTGTTCTAGATTTGTGCTATTACACTTGCAGCAGTGAGTTGGAGTTTCAACTTGAACATTTAATTCTCCACAATCTTTACAGTACCATACTGGTATTCTGTGTCCCCACCATAATTGTCTTGAGATACACCAGTCTTGAATGTTTTCCATCCAGTTGTAGTATATTTTCTCAAATCTTTCAGGTATGAACTTAATTTCTTTTTCTCTAACAGCCTTTATAGCAGGAGCTGCAAGGGGATCCATTTTTACATACCATTGTTTAGAAAGCATTGGCTCTATTGTACATCCACATCTGTCGTGAGTTCCAACGTTATGGCCATGATCTTTAACATTAACAAGAAGTCCTTGATCTTCTAGATCCTTAACCATTAATTTTCTAGCTTCGTATCTATCTAAACCTGAGTATTTTCCATAGCCTTCAGAAATTGTTCCGTTTTCTTCAAGAACAACGATTTCTGGAAGGTTGTGTCTCTTACCAACATGGTAATCGTTAGGATCGTGAGCTGGAGTAATCTTAACGCATCCAGTTCCAAATTCCATATCAACATACTCATCAGCTACTACTGGTATCTCTCTTCCTACTAGTGGAAGTCTTAATTTTTTACCTATTAAATGAGCATATCTCTCATCCTTAGGGTTTACAGCAACTGCTGTATCTCCAAGCAATGTTTCTGGTCTTGTTGTAGCAATCTCAACAACTTCATCACTTCCTACAACTGGGTAGTTGATGTGCCAGAAGTGTCCGTTTTGCTCTTCGTATTCTATCTCAGCATCTGAAATAGCTGTCATACATTTTGGACACCAGTTAGTTATTCTATTTCCTTGATATATTAAACCATCATTATATAATTTAACGAAAACTTCTCTAACAGCCTTGCTTAAGTTTTCATCCATTGTGAATGCTTCTCTTGTGAAATCTGCAGAACAACCCATCTTCTTAAGCTGAGTTCTAATTCTTTCTCTGTATTCTCCAGTCCACTCCCAAACGTGACCTAAAAAAGCTTCTCTTCCGATTTCTTTCTTGTTGATTCCTTTTGCAAGAAGAGCCTTTTCAACTCTTACCTCTGTAGCGATACTTGCGTGGTCTTCTCCTGGAAGCCATAGAGTGCTGTATCCCTGCATTCTCTTTGTTCTGATTAAAATATCTTGTAGAGTATTATCAAGAGCGTGGCCAAGGTGTAATTGTCCTGTTATATTTGGTGGTGGCATCATTATTGAGTATGGTTTTTTATTTTCATCTACTTCTGGAGTAAAGAAACCACTTTCCTCCCACCATTTATATAATCTGTCTTCAAACTCTTTTGGATCATAATTCTTTGCTATATTTTTGTTCTCATCCATTTTGCAACCTTCCCTTCTATAATTTATACTTTCTAAAAACAGTGTTATTTAATCATTGTTTATTTTAAACTCCACTTCATATTCATTCAGTGGAATGACCTGCTGAGTAAGTTCCACGTTACCAAATCAAAGATTCGTAGTGTCACTTAAGTTCCAATACCTAAGTCAAAGATGTACTCTGTCGCAGTTCTGCTGACCAAATCCAATCCTTGGGCATCACTTATGGAGTATCAATTTTAAATCCTCACTTAAAATTGAATAAAAAAAAGCGCTATCCTCCCAAAGGACGACAGCGCGCGTTACCACCTTTATTCCTCAAAATCACTCTTAAGGCTCTCTTAATTTTAACGATGGAGGTCCACCGTCTTCAGCTACTTTAATTTCGCCGAAGCAGCTCCGAAGCTACCTTCAAAATACTTCATATAGAAAACCTTTCAGCCCATGAGTTTTCCTCTCTAAATATTCCCTATTTCTACTCCTCTTCATCACAGCCAATTTATATCTTATTATAAGTAATTATCCAAATCTAGATTTGTTTTACTCGAACTTACTCTTCGAGTACTCCTTCAAATAAAATGAGAAGGAGTTTCTTTTTATTATATTCACTTAACTTATTTTTGTCAACATAGATTAATTTTTAAAGTAAAATTTCTTATAAGAATTATTCTCCCAAATTCCTCAAAATATATACTTGCCTCAGTATATTATTCTATATTTTGGAAAAGATTTAAATATAGAATTCACTCTCTTCAAAGCCTATTTACATGGGTATCACATTTAGAGTGTCACTTTAAAATAATAGGAGGTATTTTCCTTGAACTATTTTGCAAAAGCCAATGATTTATATAAAATTAAGGACTATGAAAATGCAATTCAAATGTATCAAAAATCTGCAGAGATCAAAGAATTTGAGGCACCTTCACTATATAACTCTGCTGTATGTTTTATAAAGTTAAAGGACCATAAATCAGCTCTTCCTCTTATTTATAAGGCCTTAGAAATTCGTAAGGAAAGCAAGTATTTCTTTAATTTAGCATACTGCTATGTGATGCTTGGAGATAATCCCAAAGCTCTTCATTACTTTAATACTGCTTGGACTCTTGATAATACTGATGATGAATGTGAAAAGGCCATTAATCTTATACTTTCAAAGTATAAGAAATCAAGTTAATATAAACCACCTTAAAAGCCACCTATAAGCTTTAAACTGCTTGTAAGTGGCTTTTAAAACATTTTATTATTTAATTAAACCATTCACCTGCTATTTTTCTATCTTTATGGTCAGCATTGAATATATCACTATCAAAATACTTCCCACCTCCATAGAAGGTAGGATCAACCCCTATCCATTCATCTCTTTCCTTAATATATATCTCATTCCATGAATGGCTAATCCACTCAATTCCATTATAGCCTTCCCCAACAATTAACCTTACTGGAATTCCATTTGCCCTGCACATTGCCACATAAAGACATGCATAATCAAAGCATACACCCATCCTTGTTTCAAAGGTATTAATTGCACCAGATGCAACTTCCATAGGGACTTTGTTTTGCATAACTTCAACTGCCTTATTATCATCATATTCAATATTGGTTCCTACCCAGTCATAAATAACTCTTGCTTTTTCATAATCATTACTATATTTCTTAGTTAACTTTAAAGCCATAGAATTAATTTCTTCATTTGACCTAATGCCTTCATCTAAAGTAACTCCATTATAATATATCAATCCTTGAAGATATCCATCTACAGTTTCAACTATGTTGTTGTCAGAATCAACAATTCTAAAGGAATCCTGTAGCATATTAGGAAAACTTTTTGCCATATCCGATTCTAAAAGTGGCTCAATAACTCTTTCATTCATATAAGAATAAATCTTAGAGGCTTTTAATTTAGCACTTAGACCTTCATTGTTCAAAAAAGGCTCAGTATAACTAAGCAGTGCAGCCAAAATTAGCAAATAACAAATTCCTTTAGGAACTTGAAAAAGTCCGCCTAAAAGAGTTCTTGTTACTCTGCCTTTATCTCTAAGCCATCGGTCAATACCAGTTGAAACAGGATATAACACAATTTTATTAATTAATTCAATTACCCATTTAAAAATTTGATATATAACTAAAAATGTTATTAAAAAGGTTGCTCCAACAAATAATTTAGACTTCGTAATAAGAAAAACAAATGAGGCTGAAATATTTTTAGACATATACTCCATAAGTCCATATTTATCTAAGTTAACTACATCCCTTACTAACAAAGCAGTTAAAACTATTGCAAATATCATTGCAATGGAAGTTAAAACACCTTTTAGTGTTGTTACCATACTTCTACTTTTAAGTTTAAAAATAAGCCCCATTAATATTGGGTAGATAAATGCAATCATGAGCATTAACGAAATTACATTTATATTACTTTCCTCTAGGAACTTCACCCCTTCGCCTCCTTAAGTGATACTCCAAATCTATGATTTGGTTAGTAGAACTTACTCCTCTGAATGAACATGAAGAGGAGTTTCATAAGTGATACTCCAAATCTATGATTTAGTCACTCGAACTTACTCTGTAAGAGCACTCCTCTGAATCAACATGAAGAGGAGTTTCATATTGAAATTAATATTCCTCTTCCATACCATGAATCACTCTATTAATTACCGATTTTATCTCACTGTAACTATAACCTTTTCTAAGAAGAAAATCCTGTAGCTTTCTTTTCTGCTTTAATTTATCTCCTTCTGTTCTGCACAACTTTTCATATCTTTTCTCTGCTAAGCTATATAACTCAGCTTCTCGTGCTTCGCTATCTTCAAGCACATCCTGTTTTTGATTACTGGAATTTAAGGTTTTCCCATACCCTATTTCTTCATAGGATACTTCTTGTGAAGGTCTCTCTGATATTTCATGCACCTTCTTTAATGGGACAATTTCCAACTTCTCAATAACAGACTTTACAATGTCATATTCATATCCTTTAGATACTAAAAAAGAATTCAGCTTAGTTTTAATCTTCCAGATATCATTTTCATTTTTGCAAAGTAAAGTACATCGCTTTTCAGCAAGTTTAAAAGCCGTTTTATACTCCTCATCACTAGGAATATCCTCTAAAGTCTTAACAATAATCCCCTCTGATATTCCCCTTTGCATAAGTTTATATTTAATATTATTTTTCCCTTGAGATTTTATATTTTGAGAAGCATAAGCCTTAGCATAATATATATCATCAATAAATTTATATTCCTTCAAAAACTCAATGACTCTATCAATAGTTGAGTCCTCATACTCTCTCTTTTCAAGATATTCTCTAACTTGATGTTCACTTCGGAGAGAGGTTTCTAAATATTTTAGAGCTTTTGTTTTTCCTGTAATATAATTATCCTCCAAGATAATCTCTTTGAGTTCTTCAACATTTACCTCTTTTCCCTTGCTTAAACTATGGTAGTAAACCAATTCACTACTACAGCCAAAGGCAAATTCATCATTAATAAATATATTAACTCTATTTTCTTTTTTCTTTTGAGCTTCAATTTTTGTAATAATTTTTTTCATAACTAATCTTCCTTAATTAAAGGCATATGGTATAGGCGTCGCCCCGCCTGAATACTATATGCCTTTATCCTTAACTATTTTTATTCTTTATGGCATAACAGAACATGGACAGTAGGCTTATTTAATACCTTCCTAGCTACACTGTATAAATCCTTCGCCTCAATAGTATTCAATTTCTCCATATCCTCTGTAAACTGATACAATTCCTCCTTATCCATAGCTTGATGTACTATATAGCTTCCTAAATCTGAGGAATCTTCTAAGGTTGATGCAATAGCTGTTTTAAATACTTTTTTCATTATGTTTATGGTGTTATCATCAAATACAATTATTTCCTCCTTAATTCTTTCTATACAGCTGTCTATAGTCTTAATTGCATCATCTACATCTTCAGGTGCTACAGCTGCATAAATATAAAGGGACTTCAAATTTGTTGTTAAATCCATGCTTGTATAAATATCATATGCAAGCCCCTTATCTTCTCTAAGTTCTCTAAATAATATTGAGTTTGAGCTTTCTCCAAACTTATGATTTAAAACCCTTAAAGCCAGCTCTTCTTTCTTCGTTAAATCCTTAAAAGTATAAAGATATAACACAGTGCTTTGCTCCATATTATCTCTATGGGTTATTTTAAACTTTTCTTTATTTTGCTCAAACTCTAACATGGTTTTTTCCACAGGCTTTTTCTCCCATGCTCCAAACCACTTCTTAACAATTTCAATGATTCTTTCATGGTCAAAATTAGAAACAATAGTTACTACAGTATTATTAGGTACGTAATGCTTATTATAATAATTAGTAATCATTTCTTTATCTATAGTTCTAACAATGGATTCCTTTCCAATCACATCCACCTTTAATGGACTGTGGGTAAAAGCCATATCATTAATTTTCTGGAAAGATAAATCCTCCACATCATCCTTACTACTTCTAAGCTCTGCAAGGATAACCCCTCTCTCCTTCTCAATATGCTCCTCATTAAATGTTGGATTCTGCAATAAATCCGACAAATATTCTATGCTATTTTCCAACTCCTCATCCAATGTGGTTGTATTAAAAACTGTTGACGTATAATCTGTATAAGCATTATACTCTCCACCTAGACTTTCTAAAGCTGCATTTAGCTCTTCATTAGTTCTATTTATTGTTCCCTTAAATAACATGTGTTCTATGAAATGAGAAATTCCTCTTTCTTTTTTATCTTCACAGATTGCTCCAACTTTAACCCCAATATTTAAAGATGCTAATTGAGTTTCTTTTTTTATAGTTATAAGCTGCAATCCATTGCTTAAATATGTTTCTACTGTATCAAATAAATTTTTCTTCATATAAACTCCTTAACGCTTAATTATAAGCTTCACTTTCTTAAAACAAGTGATATATTTGAAAATATATCTACACATAATATATTATACGATTTTTACTAAATAAAATAGAGTTTTATATTACCACTTAAGTGAACGTCTAAATCTATGACTGGCTAATATTAACTTACTCCTACAAATATATATAAGATGAGTTACCATATTAACTCTATCCACATATAATTAGAGTAAAAAAACAACTTTCTATTTGCTATTATATATATACTATGGTACTATTAAGTGTATTTAAAGAACAAAGAGAAGAGGAATATAATAAATGATAAAATTGAAATTTGAAGAACTTGGTTTAAAGGAGTCGATTTTAAAATCTATACAAGATTTAAATTTTGAACATCCTAGTGATATACAAGAGAAAAGCATTCCAGTAAGTTTACAGGGTAAAGATATAATAGGTCAAGCACAAACAGGAACAGGTAAAACACTAGCTTTCGGTGCACCGATATTAAGTAACATGGGTCCTAAGGGTGGTTCAGTTCAAACTCTTATATTAGCTCCAACAAGAGAATTAGCTATACAAGTTAGTGAAGAACTAGCTAAATTATGTACTTATGAAAAGTATAAAATACTTGCTATATATGGTGGTCAATCTTTTGATAGACAGCTTAGCGCTTTAAAAAGAGGTGTGGATATAGTTGTTGGTACTCCAGGAAGAATTTTAGACCACATCAACAGAAGAACTTTAAAATTACAAAACGTTAAATTTTTAGTTTTAGATGAAGCAGATGAAATGTTAAACATGGGATTCATCGAAGATATAGAAAGCATTCTTTCTAACTTAAGTGAAGAAAGACAAACGCTTCTATTCTCTGCAACTATGCCAAGACAAATTAAAAACCTTGCTAAGAACTACATGAAAAAGGATACTGAGCATATATCAATAGCTAAAAAAACTATGACTGTATCAAAGATCCATCAATCATACTTCTTAGTAAACCAATCAAATAAATTTGATTCACTTTGCAGAATATTAGACGTTGATAACCCAAATTCAGCTATCATGTTCTGTAAAACTAAAAAAGGTGTTGACGAATTAGTTGATGCTTTACACAGCAAAGGCTATAGCGTTGAAGGTATGCACGGTGATATGAAGCAAAGCCAGAGAATGAACACTTTAGCTAAATTCAAAAACGGAAGCCTGCATTTCTTAGTAGCTACTGACGTTGCTGCACGTGGAATTGACGTTGAGAACGTAACTCACGTTATCAACTACGACCTTCCTCAAGACATCGAGTCTTACGTTCACAGAATCGGAAGAACTGGAAGAGCAAACAGAGAAGGTATAGCTTATAACTTCGCAACAAGAAAAGAAGTATCTTTCATAAGACAAATCGAAAACCACACTAAAGGTAAGATTGTTAAGAGAGAAATTCCTACTTTAGCTGATATATTCTCTGCTAAATCAGGAAGCTTACTTGAAAACATTGCAAATGTTCTTCAAGAAGATGCTTATGCTACTTTCATGCCAATGGCTAAAGAGCTAATTAACGAATATGGTGCTGAAGATGTTGCTGCTTCTTTATTAAAACTTATGTTTGATAAAGAGTTAAACTGCAACTACACAGAAGATACTACAGAAGTTGAAGATACTACTAGACTATTCTTATCAGTAGGTAAATTAGATAGAGCTAGAGCAAAAGATATAATAGAATTCTTAGATAACACTGCAGGGGTTAAGGGTAAAGAAATCGGAAGAATCGATATTCTTGATAAATTCTCTTTCGTAGATGTTCCTGCGAACCTTGTTGAAACTATCCTAGACAACTCTAAAGGAAAAATGTTCGGTAAAAGAAAAGTAAATATTGAAATCTCAAACAAGAGAAGATAATATCCATGAAACACAGCATAAAATGATATGCTGTGTTTTTTATTTATGCACGCCCTTATGTTAAGTATTTGTATTAATGTATTTTTTTGTTTATAATATGAATAGAGATATATCCATCAGGAGGTGCCATTGTAATGAAAAAACTCACGTGCTTTATATTTTTACTTCTCACCTTTTCCTTTTTACCTATTCATCTCACAGGTTGTAAAAATAATTCTAAAGTCTATGAAGATGCTTTTGAATTCCACGACGGCTTTGCAGCAATAAAACAAAATGACCTCTATGGTATTATTGATACTCAAGGAAATATCTCTATAGAACCCTATTACGGAAAAATTACCTTAATAAATTCTAATGCTGCCCTAGCTCAGAAAAACACCCTTTGGGGCCTTATTGATTTAGAAAATAATGAGCTTATGCCTTTTAAATATGATGAAATTGTAGAGATTTCTGATGACATTATTGTTGTATCCTCAAACAATAAATATGGATGTATAAATGATAATGGAGATATCCTCTTAGATTGCACCTATGATGAAATTAAACTATCCAAATATAAAACTTCAACTCTAGCGATAACAGCCATAAACAATAAATTTGGAATAGCTAATTTGGATGGAAGCCTTTTTATTCCACCTAAATATGAAAATATATATACATCTAACATTGATGAAGATCTCATTACCATAAAAAATAATGACAAATACGGCTTTATAAACTTAATTAGTAACAAAATTATTGAACCTAAGTACGATAATTTTATTTTTTTTAATGAGGGTCTCGCAGCCATTCATAAGAATGAAAAATATGGATATATAAACACAATAGATGAAGAGATCATCAATCCTATTCTTGATAATGCTTCCACCTTTTCAGATGGACTAGCTTCCTTTAAAAGCCACGGAAAATATGGATACCTAAATACCTTAGGAGAAATAGTTATTACGCCTACCTATGATACTGCTTCCAACTTTAAAGATGGTATAGCTTCTGTAACTAAAGAAAATAGGACCTATATCATAAATAAAAAAGGTGAAATTTTTTATGAAGCTCCAGTAACAAATCTGCATATTCAAAGCTTTGATAGCTTTTTCATTATTTCCTACACTGAAATGAATTCACCTAAAACTTTATGTATTAATAAATCAGGTGAAATCATATTCGAAAGCAACTATGACGCCATAACTAATTTTAATAATGGATTAGCTAAAGTATATAAAAACTTAAAGAAAGGCTACATTAACGAAAAAGGCATTGAAATCATACCACCCATTTATGATGATATTTCCCAGATAAATAACAACCTTTTTCTCATTACATTAAACAGAAAACAAGGTTTAATAAACAATTTAAATGAAGAAGTACTTCCAGCAATTTATGATAATATAACCGAAGAATCACCTGATATCTTATACTTATCTCTAAAAAACAAATATGGAATTTATAACATTCCTAAAAACAAAGTAATTGAACCAATTTACAATGACATCCGAGCCGTGAGTGATGGTCTTATCCCTGTGGCTTTAAACAATCAATGGTTTTATATAAATACGGTGGGAGATCAATTAAAATGACACTACCTTAAGGAGGAACTATGAAAAAACACTATAAACTATTTATCTTCCTAGCTTTATTAATTATAGTCGCTGTTGCAGTATATTTTAAATTTTATAAAGTTGAGGAAACACTTACCTTTGAAGAAGCTTATCCATTTTTTGAAGATTTAGCTTGTGTAAAAATCAATGGAAAATATGGATATATAAATAAAGCTGGTGAAATTGTTATAAAACCTGAATATGATACCATTGGTTATTTTTACTCTGGTATCAGCTTTCAACTTAAAAACAATCTATATGGAGCAATTGATACAAGTGGAAAAGTTATTATCCCCTTTGAATATGAAGAACTTTCCACAGGAACGGAAGAATATATAACAGCAAAAAAAAATGGAATGTATGGTTGTATAGATTATAATAATGAAGTAATCATAGATTTTACTTCGCCAATGCCCATCCAATTGAATTCTTACTCCCAAGACCATACTATAGCAATAGTTTGCAATGAATCACTTTCTCAAGGGATAGTTGATATTAAAACTGGATACAAGTCCCCCGTTATTTACTCCAGCATTGAACCATGGTTTAATGACTCTAAAACTATTACAACCTCTTCAGGTTCTAAATACGGATTTATCAATTTGGATACTCAAACTGAAATTGAGCCTCAATTTTCAAATGGTCTTTATTTTAATGATGGTTTAGCTGCAGCAACTAATGATAATGAAAAATATGGATATATCGACGTAACTGGTAATTATGTAATCGAACCAATTTATGATGAAGCTTCTCCTTTTTCAGATGGCCTTGCCTTTGTAAAGGTCAATGAAAAGTATGGCTGTATTAATACTAAGGGAGAAATGGTACTAGAGCCTCAATTCCCTAGCAGCGGCTTTTTCAACAATGGTGTTGCTGAAATTTATTCTTCTTCAAACATAAATGAATCAATATATATAAATACTGCTGGTGAAGAAATCAGCATGGAAGAATACTATAAAACTTTTAAACATTACTTCTTTGAATCACAGCCTGATTTGAAGATAATACCAACCTACTATTATCACGAAAATCTAGGCCAGTGTGCTATGGCATTAAACACCTATGGAGAAATACTATTTAAAACAGTTTATGATAATATTTTTCCCTTTCAATATAATATGGCAATAGTTATGACTAATAATAAATTTGGATGTATTAATGAAAAAGGCATAGAGATTTTACCACCTATCTATGATTCACTGACAATTGTTAATGAAAGCACCATCATCGCAAGTGAAAAAGGTAAGTTTGGATTAATTGATACAATGAGAAATGAAATACTTCCCTTTAAGTATAATGCTATGGAAATGACAAGTAGTAATCTAATTATGTTAAAACTAAAAAACAAGTGGGGTTATTATAACCATGAAACAAAAGAAATAAAGGAAAACTTATATGATGAAACAATTTTATATACAACCTTTCCAATGCCTGTACAAAAGAAGAGCCTGTGAAAAAAACTCTGTAAATTACAAATGCTAACAGCTTTCTATGATAAAATATAAATATCATGGGAGGCTGTTTTATTATGGGGAAAAGAAAAGAAAGATTAACCGAAGGAAAAAAGAACA
>JARKVD010000006.1 GCA_029851835.1 Clostridium sp.
TGTTCTTTTTTCCTTCGGTTAATCTTTCTTTTCTTTTCCCCATAATAAAACAGCCTCCCATAATATTTATATTTTATCATAGAAAGCTGTTAGTATTTGTAATTTACAGAGTTTTTTTCACAGGCTCGTTATTAAGGGTAGCAAGTAAGACAAACACGCCACTAAATTAGTGGCGTGTTTATTTTATACTGTCAAATCTTTTTCATAGCCTTCTATTTTTTTTAATATCTCTTCATAAATAGCATCTGCTTTTGTAAAGTCCATGTTGGGTGCATAGAATTTTTCTAAATCATCATGGAGTGATTTTGCAGATTTGATGCATTCCAATCCCTTTTGAAGTAGTATATAGAATATAGCTCGAACATCCATAATTGAAGATAAATTATATCCAATGGAATCTTTATCTAGGAAATCTTCCATGTCATATATTATACCTTCACCTTCAAAATCCATTTTGTTAATTTCATTATTAGTTACAATTGCTGTACTTAATTCAGGAATAATTAAATGCTCAATATTCTGTGGCCAAAGTGGTGTATGAAGTATTTCAACATTAAAGCCACGTTTAACAGCTTCATCTGCAATATACTGGAGAATGGATGTTTTTCCGGTACCTGGTCCGCCTTTTAAAACATAGACTTTAGAAAAATCTTTTATAATAGTTGGAATATAAGTTACTACTCCTTTAGGAGTAAATGCAGTAGCAAATAGGTGCCTCGCTTCTCCAGGAACAGCTAAGGCGTCAGGTAGAATTGTTGCTTTAAGCTTTTCTTTTAGAAGATTTAATTCATAAATATCAAGTGCATTATTGTTGAAGGTATACCAATCTTCATAGATTGATTTAGCAGCACTAAAGAATCTGTATGCTCGTCTAAAGGTATTGCCTATCTCTCCGTTTACCTTTAAAATATCTTGCTTAATAGGTTTGAAATTTTCTTCGTTAAGGCATATACCCATATTTATTATATCATCTACAGCTCCTGGATTTATAGGATCAGTCATATGAGGTGCTGTACCATCGAGAAGGGCAATATTTAGTTTTTTTATTAGAATTCCATCTAAGGAATCACTATCGGAAGAACAATGATGAAATTCAACATCATAACCTTTATTTAAGTAAACTTTTCCTAGCTTTTTCATTAATGAAGATTTTCCAGTACCAGGGCCTCCTTTTAAACAGATAATTCTTGTTGCTTTTTGTTGAGAAATAATGTGATTAAAGTGAGAATAGAAGCCTTGACTTGTATTACCACCTAAAAAGTAATGGGTAGCTTTTCCGGTCATATAATAATCCTCCAATATTTTGTTTTCATAATATACTATGCAGGAATTTAAAATGTGTAGAATGAAGTTATTAATTTCGTAATAAAAAACATCTATATCAGTTTTTGATATAGATGTTTTTGTTCAATATATTTTTATTCATGATGAAAATTAGTTTTAATAATAAGAAGGATCTACAGTTATTATTGCGTTGTGATTTGGTTGTATTTTTTTTAGCTCAGCATTGATTTGTTTTTGAAGCTTAAGTTGAGATTCCTTTGTTATAACAAACTCATGATTAACTACTACATCAAAAATTAGATTTTTATAGTCTCCCTCACCAACCACTCTGAAATCATGGAATGAGTTAATGAAAGGGAAATTTTCGAGTACTGTCATTAGATCATCTCTCGCACTTAGAATTTCTTCATCCTTTGTGGTAACAGGATCCATATGAATTAAAAGATGGATATCAAGCTCAGCAGATATTTCTTTTTCAGCTCTATCTACAACTTCATGAGCGGTTACTACGGAAATATCTTCAGGTATCTCAGCATGGATTGAAGCTATTATTCTTCCAGGACCATAATTATGAACCATTAAGTCGTGAGTTCCATCAATATGTTCATAGGATAGAAGCATTTTGTGTATATCTTTAACTAGTTCTTCATCAGGTGCAACTCCAAGTAGTGGATCAAGGGTATCCTTTATAAGGTTATAGCCAGCATAAAGAATAACTAATGATACAATTACTCCAATATAACCATCTATTGGGAAGGTAGTGAATTTTGAAATTAATAAAGAAACTACTACCGTTGAAGATGAAACTACATCGCTCAAGGAATCCACAGAAGATGCTTTTAAAGCAGAAGAGTTTATTCTGTTCCCAACAGTTTTATAAAACTTACTTAACCAAATTTTAAAAAGAATAGAAACTAACAATAGTATGAATGGAATCCATGAAAATTGTACTGGAACTGGATTTTTAATTCTATCAATGGAAGTTCTGATAAATTCGAATCCAACCATTAAAACTAGAAAAGCTACAATAAGACCGGAAATATACTCAATTCTCCCATGACCAAATGGATGCTCTTTGTCAGCTGGTTTACTTGAAAGTTTAAATCCAAATATAGTTACCATGGAAGCTCCTACATCAGAAAGATTATTTACAGCATCAGCTATAACGGCAATACTATTTACCAATAGTCCAACAGAGAGTTTTATTAGAAATAAAAGGATATTTATTATAATACCAACAATACCACCAAGGTATCCATAATCAGAACGTACTTTTTTATTTCTAATATCATCACTATTTTTTATAAACTTTTTCACTAGAAATTCTGAAATCAATTAATACACCTACCTAAATTTAAAATTGAATTTTATAGTATAAATAACTGTCTTAAAAGTTAATTATAACAAAAAAAGTCTTCCAAGCCAAATTGAAGATGCACAGTGCTAAAGTTTTACTGATGTAAATTACATATGCAAGCTGTGAAGGTTCCACTGTAAAATTAAAGGCTTGGAATGTTCTTTGGAAACTCCTTCTCAAAAACAGTCGAAGGAGTAAGTTCCACTAACTAAATCAAAGATGCACACGGTGGAAGTTCTGCTAACCCAATCATAGATTTGGAGCATCACTTCTGGAGTCCTACTAAGGAAACTCCTTCTCACATTCTTTCGAATGAGTAAGTTCCACTAACCAAATCAAAGATTTGGAGTGTCACTTATATTATGTGACTAATTTTAAATATAAATTAAAGATTACGAAATTTAGAAGGAAAGTTGAAGGAAAATTTGGTATACTAATTATAATATGTTTGGTTAAAGGAGGAAATAAAATGAAGGAAGAGTTAAAATATGCTGAGCAGCTGATAGATTTTTTATATGAAAGTCCTACTGCTTTCCATGCAGTGGCAAATGTAAAAAGATCACTTGAGGATAATGGTTTTGTTGAATTAAGAGAAGTAGATAAATGGAATCTTGAAAAAGGTGGCAAGTATTACACTACAAAAAATGATTCAGCATTAGTAGCGTTTACAATAGGTAATGGAGAAGTAGAGGAAAATGGATTTAAGATTGTTGGGGCTCATACTGATTCTCCAACCTTTAGAATAAAGCCAAATTCTGAAATGATTGCTGAAAATAGCTATGTGAAGCTTAATACTGAAGTATATGGAGGTCTTATAAGAAGCACTTGGATGGATAGACCATTATCAGTAGCTGGGAGAGTTGCTATAAAGGGAGAAAATCCACTTTATCCTGTAACAAAATTAGTTAATATTAAAAAACCTATTTTAATAATACCAAGCCTTGCTATACATATGAATAGAGAAGCAAATTCAGGTTGTGAACTAAATCCTCAAAAGGATACATTACCTCTATTAGCCATGGTAACTGAAGAGCTAGAAAAAGGTAATGCTCTTTTAAATGCAGTAGCTAAAGAGTTAGAGGTATCAAGAGAAGAAATTATTGATTTTGATCTATTCTTATATGAGTTTGAGAAAGGCTCCATTGTTGGATTAAATGATGAGTTTATATCAGCAGGAAGATTAGATGATTTACAAATGGTTCATGCAGGTGTAGAAGCTATTATAAAAGCTCCAATTACAGCTGGTGTTAACGTGATGGTTTGCTTTGATAATGAGGAAGTTGGAAGCTCTACAAAGCAAGGAGCAGATTCAGATATGCTTGCTAATGTGTTAGAAAGAATTGTTCTAGCTTTTGGAAAAGGCAGAGAGGATTTCTTTAGGGCCTTAGGAAAATCATTTATTGTTTCTGGAGATAATGCTCATGCAGTTCATCCAAACAGTCCAGAGAAGGCAGACCCAACTAACAGACCAATAATAAATGCTGGTCCAGTTATAAAGATAAATGCAAATTGTGCATATACTAGTGACTCTGATTCTTCAGCAGTATATGAGTTAATATGTAAAGAAGCTGGTGTGCCAGTGCAGAAGTTTGTTAATCGTTCAGATGCTAGAGGTGGATCAACTATAGGACCTATTTCATCAACACACTTAAATATACGTTCAGTAGACATAGGAAACCCAACTTTGGCAATGCATTCAATTAGAGAATTAGCTGGGGTAGCAGATCATACTTATGTAACTAAATCCTTTGTAAAATTCTTTAGTTTATAATAAAGTTAAAATACGGCTTGAAAGTTTATCTTTTAAGCCGTATTTTTCATTGGAGTGCTTTTATATATCAATATTTAAGTTATTTTTCTGTATCTAGAATGTCTGAGCCTTCATTGTAGGTGTAGTCAAACTCAGCATTAGAAATGTTATTTGCAACTATTTGATCAACTACATGATTTGGAAGAAGAACGTAATCTTCAAGGGAGTAAGATTTAACAGGGGCCTCGCTAGCTTCTAAAAAGTCTCTTTGGTTTGGTCCATATTGTTTAGATTTAGTATTAGTTTTATTGCTTTTATTATCCATAAAAATTACCTCCGTTAATGATATCTATAATTAAATATTAAATTTTCTATCAATGGATTTAGTTTGTGCTATAAAAGCAAATAAATACTACCTCATTTAAAAATATTAAAATGAAGTGTTTATATTAATTACAGAGGATATACTATTGACATACTTTAATATTAGAATTATAATGATATAAAAATATTTGAAAAATCGTTGAAGCGAAGTAAGTAGTATTAAACACAGATTTAAAGAGAGTGATAGATGGTGGAATTATCATAATTATGATTAATACGAATGGGTCGCAGAGAGGCTATGTGAAACTTTAGTAGCTTAGCACGTATGCTCACGTTATAGAGCTAGGATATGAATGTATCTTAAAGAGATGAAAGCTAAGCTTTTAAAATAGGTGGTACCGCGTAATTTATGCCCTATGGAATTATTTCCATAGAGCTTTTTTTATTATATTGGCGAAATGAAGGGAGAATTAATTATGGATGAAAAGAAAAAAGTAATTGTTAGTGGAATAAAACCTTCTGGAGATTTAACTCTAGGAAATTATTTAGGAGCTATAAAGAATTGGGTTAAGCTTCAAGATGAATATGACTGTTATTTCTTTATTGCAGATCTACATGCAATAACAGTAAGACAGGTCCCAGCTGAACTTAGAAAAAGAAGTTTAGAAGTATTAGCTATTTATATTGCTGCAGGGGTAGACCCAGAGAAGAATACAATGTTTATTCAATCACATGTACCAGCACATTGTGAAGCTTCATGGCTTTTAACATGTAATAGCTACATGGGTGAGCTTGGTAGAATGACTCAATATAAGGATAAATCAAAGAATAAAGAAGGTGACAGCATAAGTGCAGGTCTTTTCAACTATCCTGTATTAATGGCAGGAGATGTTCTTTTATATCAAGCTGATTTAGTTCCAGTAGGAGTTGACCAAGTACAGCATTTAGAATTAGCTAGAAATATAGCAGAGAGATTTAATAGAGCGTACAGTCCAACATTTACAGTACCTAACGCTTATATAGGAAAAGCTGGTGCAAAAATTATGGACTTACAAAATCCAACGAAGAAAATGTCTAAGTCGGAAGAAAATCCAAATGGATATATTTTAATCTTAGATCCGCCAGAAGTTATAAGAAGAAAAATTTCTAGAGCAGTTACTGATAGTATTGGTGAAGTTAGATTTAGTGATGACCAGCCTGGAGTTAAAAACTTAATGACTATTTTAAGCACTATTACAGGCATGACTATGGAAGAAATTGAAGCTAAGTATGAAGGTCAAGGCTATGCACAATTCAAAAGTGACGTAGCAGAGGCAATAGTTGAAGAATTGAAGCCAATACAAGAAAAAGTTAAAGAATTATTAGGAGATAAAAAGCAACTGGAAGAAATATATAAAGCTGGAGCTGTAAAAGCTAACTATATTGCAACAAAAACTTTAAGAAAAATGCAGAAGAAAATAGGATTAGTACAATAAGTGAAACTCTAAATCTTTGATTTAGTTAGTTGAACTTACTCCTTCAAAGGAATGTGAGAAGGAGTTTCATTAAAAAAGCCCCAATATAAACTTTTACTAAGGTGAAAGTTTATATTGGGGCTTTTACATACCACTATTTAGACTCAGTATCGTCCTTTAGTTCTGCCTTGATGTTTAAAATGTCAAGAACTTGTTTTGCTCTTTCTTTAGTTGAACCAGTAAGGGTTGTATAAGAAATAGCTTCAGTTTTTAAGAAGGATAAGATTGCATTATCAACTGCTATTGCAATATCCTCATCTTGCCATCTAACTCCATCCTTCTCATATCCAAATTCTCTACCTACATAGAAAATATGGTCATAGTTTTGAATGTCTTTAATCGCAAGGCCATATAAATCCTTTAGGATTTCAATTTCCTTATTAGTGCGAGTTTTATCTCCAAGCATAAATCTTGCGTAAATATAAGGTACAAAGGTTGCATAGTCAGTTAAAGCGTAATCAAAAGCTGAAAGCTCTGCTTCTAATTTAAACTGACCAAGATAAATTCCATATTGCTCTGAAATTGTTTCAATCATACCCTTTTCTCTTAAGTAATCTGTACTGTACTCAGCTGCACATCCAACATTAAGTCCAGCAATTTTCATATCTACATAAAGTTGTTGCATAAGGGTGGTTTTACCACAACGTGGGCCACCTAAAATAGCTACTCTAACAGTCATAATTATAGCCTCCATATTCTAATAGAATACTATTATAACAATAGAGAGTGCTTTTTTCAATAATAATCCCTATAAAAACACATACATTACTTGGTATTTTAATAAAATTGTATGGAAATTTGACGAATTATGCTGAAGTCTTTTTAAAAATATAGTATAATTTTAGTGATTTGATTTCTGTTTAAAATGGTGTATAATATACTAGTGATTTACTTGTACATTGGGGGTGATCTTATGGAGGACGGAAAAAAAATATATGTAATGTTAAGTCAAACTGGAACATATTTTTCAAGACTGATAAAGTTTTATACAGGATATAATTATAATCATACATCCATAGCCCTTGATAAGGACTTGAAAGAGCTGTACAGCTTTGGACGTAGAACAAGTTATTTTCCATTTTTCCCCGGGTTTGTAAAGGAAGAGATTGATGGCGGAATATTTAAAATGTATGATAAAACAACTTGTAGAGTATATGAACTTACCGTGACAGAAGAAGAATATAATGAAGTTAAAAAAATTATTGATGGATTTAATAGTGAATATGATAAATATAAATACAGCTTCTTAGGAATTTTAGCTATTATGCTTCACATTCCACATGAAAGAAGATATAGATTTGTATGTTCACAATTTGTGGCTCACGTACTTAAAGAGGGAAAAATTGTTGATTTTGATAAGCCGGTTTCATTAGTTAAACCAGAGGATTTTGACAACTTAGAGAATGGACATGTTGTTTATACCGGATTATTAAGAAATTATGCGGTTAGTTAAAGAGGAATTATAATTTAAGATATTATAGATGATAAAGCAGCAAGACGATGTCTTGCTGCTTTGTTTAGGTTGAAATTAAATCATAGCCCTATGAGCGTAGAAATTGTGGTGATATTTAGAATAGCATTCAATCTTATGCAATTACATTTCGTTTTATGAAATAAATGTATGGATTGACAAAAATTGAGAATGGATTACTATTAATTTGACTAGAGATAGGATGTTTTTAGTCAAATTTACGTATATAAATATTATTAAAAGCATGCTGTGATAATATTAAAATTTAACTAGTCAGAAATGAAGGCTACATTTTATGGCATATGGATTAAATAGATTAGTGAACATATGAAGATGGAGTAATTAACTAAATGTAATTATTCAATGTTAGATAATATTAATTATTAGGAGGTATTGCTGTGAAAAGATTATTAAAAGTAGAATTATCACGTTCATTAACAAGTAAGTCAATGTTAAGTGCACTTATCATTGGGCTTATTATTGTTTTAGCTCAAGTTTTTCAAGAGGTTATTCCAGCATCTAGATTTATTGAGGAGGGACTTAAATATAATAAACCTATGTTTTTCCCAGGAAGTGCCTTTATGCATTGGATAAGTCAAAGTATTTCTATGGAAACTTTTTTATATTATATGATACTTCCTATCTTAGCAACAATCCCATTCGCTGATTCGTTTTTTACAGATAAAAAAAGTGGGTATATTAAAAATGTTTTAATAAGGGCTAAAAAGAAGGATTATTACATATCAAAATATATGGCTACATTTATTTCAGGGGGATTAGCAGTTGTAATCCCTCTAATTGTAAGTTTTCTTATAACTTCAATGATTTTACCATCCATGCTTCCAGAAGTAACTAATGGAGGCGTATTTCCAACTAGTATGTGGAGCAAGCTTTTCTATACTAATCCCTATTTTTACGTATTGGGATATCTGATAATAGACTTTATATTTAGTGGACTTATTGCAACTATTGCACTTTCAGTGAGCCTAATAGCAGATTATAGATTTGCTGTGCTTATTGCTCCATTTTTAATATATATATTTATTTATTCCTTAGGAACTTCCTTAGGAATTATAGATTATCAGCCATTTTTCTTTTTACAGTCTGGTGGTTATTTTAACAGTAGGTTTAGTGTGATACTGATAGAAATGATAATTCTAGGGGCAATAACTTCAACTACTTTTTTAATTAAGGGGGGGAAGGAAGATATTTACTAATTTAAGACTTTGGACAGGTGAGTTTTTTAGAGATGTGAAGTGTAATTGGGTTTTAATTATGGCATACACAATTATTATACCTATATTGCTATTTTTAAATTTTGGACAATCTACTCAAGTTTATATTCGTAGTGAACTTAGCTACAGTATGGCAGACCATTTTGTGAGGAGTATATCAGGAAGTATTAGTAGTCTTACAATAATACCAGCATTAGTGATTTTATTTTTCTTTTTAATTAAGAATGATTTTAATAGTATTTTTGTTATAAAGCAGTTGAGTAGAAAGAGATTTTGGCTTAAACAGGTGTATAAAGCTGGATTATTTGCCTTTTTCATGACTATTTATATTTCGTTAATTGCATATTTATTAGGTGGATTATTATCGCCTGAGTATATTAATTGGAGTAGCAAAGACAGTGTATTTTTTTCAGTTAATAAGGTTATAGCTCCAGATATCTCAATTTTAAAGGTTATCATAACTTTTAGTATAACTTACTTAATAAAGGTTTTAGTTATGTGTACATTAGCTTTATTGATATATTGGTTAACTAATAAAAAATTTATAAGCTTAATTATAATAATTGCGCTTGGGCTTGTAGAGGTTCAAAGTTTTAATATCAATATATTCTATACGATTATAAATATTAATTATGGGTTTTGGATAAAGCCTTTTGGCATTACTTCTGGAATTGCCTATGGCATAGGATTGATGCTGATATTGATATGCTTAGGAATATTAACTGCAAAGAGGAAGGAGTTCTTAAATGAATAGGGAGCATGTAAATTCTAAGAAGTCCAGACGGACTTTGTTTATGCAAGTTAAACATGATTTGCTTATGGGGATTGTTTACTCGTGGAAAAAGTATGTAGTAGTACTATTTATTTTTATATTTCTCTGTGCCATGTTTCAAAAAGGGGTAATAATTCACAGAGAACATATGGGGATGGAAGGTACTCCTAATTTTTCAGATTATATTATAGATTTATATAAAGGAATGGATATTTTTGAAAAGGTGGATAATGGTGATAGGTTTCAAATTCCAGGTGGCTGGATGATTATAAACATATTCCTAACCTATATTATAGGATACTATCCTTTAAAAGATTTAAAGGATTATGGTTCTCAAATTTTAATTCGATCAAAGAAGAGGTGGCAATGGTGGCTTAGCAAATGTATCTGGGTTATCGTTAGTGTACTTATATATTATGCTATAGGGTATATTGTAATCAGTATATTTTCCTTGTTTAATGGAGGGATTTCATTAACACCGACTTATGATATAAATATGTCAATTTCTAAAGTAAATACTTTAGATTTTACAGCAGGAAAGATAATAGTAATGACAATGATACTTCCAATAATTATGTCTATTGCTCTTTCATTAATACAAATGACTGTATCAATGGTTACTACACCTATACTTAGCAATATAGTTTTAATTGCTATAATTGTAGCTTCAGCTTATTACTGTCACCCATTACTTTTAGGAAATTATTTAATGATACTTAGAAATGATGCAATTGTGCTTGGACGGGGAGTTAACACTATGGTGGGCTTAGGGCTTGGAGGAGTTGTATCTATTTTAGCTATTATTATTGGAAATTTAAGATTTAAAAAGATGGACATATTAGATGATAAATAATTAAAGGCTAGGAGGCTGTATATGTATATTGAAGTAAATAACTTAACAAAGGTAATTTCAGGTAATACTATATTAAATAATATAAATTTGAGAATGGAACAGGGAAAGATCTATGGATTAAAAGGAAAAAATGGATCAGGAAAAACTATGTTTATGAGAGCCATTTGTGGATTAATTCTACCCACAGAAGGACAAGTTATAATAGATGGAAAAGTACTAGGAAAAGATATATCCTTTCCACCAAGCTTAGGAGCTTTAATTGAAAACCCCGGATTTATCGGAAGTTACTCTGCCTATAAAAATCTTAAAATTTTAGCAGATATACAAGGGAAAATTGGGGAAGAAAGAATACGAGAAAGCATTTCATTAGTTGGATTAGACCCAGATGATAAAAAGAAGTTTAAAAAATATTCCCTGGGAATGAAACAAAAGTTAGGTATTGCTGCTGCAATAATGGAAAATCCAGAAATTATCATCCTAGATGAACCTATTAATGCTTTAGATGAGAAAAGCGTAGAGATAGTACGGAACATATTACGTAAACATCGTGATGCAGGTGCTTTAATTATAGTTTCTTGTCATGATTCAGAAGAATTAGAATACTTGTCAGATGAAATATTTATAGTTGAAAGTGGAAATATAAAGAAACGTAAAAATTCGAAAGAAGGTTTGCAGGAAAATGAAGAAAAATAAAATCATACTTTTAGTTTTTATAGTTTTAATGGCAGGTATATTTATTACTAGATATATATATATAAATAATAAGTATCCAAAGCCCATTGTAGAAGAGTATAACTTAAATGAGCCCGTTGAGCATAATGGTTTTGAAATCACTGCTAAAGATTTTCAAATTTTGCAGGATGAAGACCTTAGAAAACTTAACCCAGATAAAGGTATATTATATGAAGATGAAGAAATGAAAGGGATGTTTGTAACACTGAAGATAAAAAACGTCAGTGATGAAACTAAAAAGATAGAAACTGCGCCCTTTAAAATAGCAACCATAAATTGGAGTAACGGACTAGACTTATCGTTATTTGAGGCTATTAATGGAGAGACTTCAAGAACATATTTAGAATTAAACCCTGGGGAAGAAGTTACCAGTATTTATCCATATACAACCATAAAAAGTCATTTTCATAAGAAAGGCTGGGAGCAGATAGGTAATGAGAAGTTTAGTTTAGTGCTGAATTTATATCCTGTGAAGAAAAGTATTAAACTTAATTAATATGGGGAGAGATTTTATGAGTAAGAATAAAAATCAAATTATATTAGTTGTATGTGGTTTAATTATGTTAGGAGTAATAATATATACCATTGTAGCTGAAGGAAAGAGCTTTTTACCAGATGAAAATGTATGGAATAAACAAAAGGGGAGTTCTAGTGATAGCAACATGGAGGGTAATGGTAGTAATATTAATAATAAAGAGTTAGAAGGTAGCGAAATAAGTGACGATGAAAAGGTAAAAGAAGATCAAGGTATAGGTATAGGAGATGAATTTCAAATTAATGATTTGATTTATAAAATAAATAGGGTCGAAAGAACAAAAGAAAAAAGAGTTTATTCAATGCCACCACCTAATCTTCGATTTTACACCGTAGATGAACATGGGAAAAACTTATCAGAAGACTATCTTTCAGTGGATGAGAAGGGAACTATTTTCAATGAGTATTCTTATTTAGTTGTAAATTTTACAATTAAAAATACTATGGATAGAATTAGGGAAAAGTATCTTAATAGTATTATGCTACAACTATACGATGATAAGGATGAAAGTATAAAGGGGTTATCACCGCTTTTAAATGATAGGGAGGTAGACCAAGAAGGTAGAAAGGATTATTTTAGATATGAGTTTCAGCCACAAGAGGAGAAGAACGTAACTATAGTATATATAGTGGAAGATAAATATTTAGACTATAATAATTTAAAGCTTCGTATAGATAATAGTGGGGAAGGCTTTTCTAATAGTGGTAGCATTAAGTGGATAAAAATTAAATGTTAATATTTTCAAGTGTGTGAATAGTTACTTTTTATATATTAGGTCTATGAAGAAGATAGTAAAAGTTTAACACTTGAAATAAAAAATACTGCTAATCCATTATAGCAAAGGATTAGCGGTATTTTTTATTAGTAAAATATGATTTTCACTGGAATTTTGATGTTAAATCTCTGATTTTTAGTAATATTATTTGTGTTTATAAGTTATATTATGTTATTATATAAAATGTGTAAAAAAGAGAAACAATAAATATGGATTCTTATTTATAGATATTTAATTTGAAAAAGGAGCAAATATAATGGCTGATTATATAAATGAAATAGAAAAACGAAGAACCTTTGCAATTATTTCTCACCCAGATGCTGGTAAGACAACACTTACTGAGAAGCTACTTTTATATGGAGGAGCAATAAGACTTGCAGGTTCTGTTAAAGCAAGAAAAACTTCTAAACATGCTGTATCTGACTGGATGGAAATTGAGAAGAAGAGAGGTATCTCCGTTACTTCTTCTGTAATGCAGTTTGAATATGAGGGATATTGCATTAATATCCTTGATACTCCTGGACACCAAGATTTCAGTGAGGATACTTATAGAACCCTTATGGCGGCAGATAGTGCGGTAATGGTTATCGATGGAGCAAAAGGGGTAGAGGATCAAACAAGAAAGTTATTCCATGTAGCTAGTATGAGAGATATTCCTATATTTACATTTGTAAATAAGATGGATAGAGAAACTAGAGATCCATTTGAGTTAATGGAAGAGATTGAAAATGAGCTTGGAATAAAGTCATATCCAATTAACTGGCCAATAGGGACTGGTATGCACTTTAAAGGGGTTTATGACAGAGAACATAGACAAATTCAGATATTCAAAGCTGGTGACCACGGTCAAGTAGAGGTTAGTGAAACAATTATAGATTTAGATGATGAAGCTACAGCAAGAGAAGCTATTACTGATAGTCTTTATGAAAAGTTGCTTGAAGATATCGAACTACTTGATATAGCTGGAGATGAGTTTGATGAAGAGAAGGTTAGAAGAGGAGATCTTACTCCAGTATTCTTTGGAAGTGCTTTAACTAACTTCGGAGTAGAGCCATTCCTTGAGAACTTCTTAAAGCTTACAACTTCACCATTAGGAAGAAATTCAGATATAGGAGAAATTGATCCAAAGGAAGATAATTTCTCAGCTTTCGTATTTAAAATACAAGCAAATATGAATAAAGCTCACAGAGATAGAATAGCATTTATGAGAATATGTTCAGGACAATTTGAGAAGGGAATGGAAGTATTCCACGTTCAAGGTGGAAATAAGATTAAACTAGCTCAGCCTCAGCAGTTCTTAGCACAGGATAGAGAAATTGTAGATAATGCTTATGCTGGAGATATTATAGGTGTATTTGACCCAGGTATATTTAGTATAGGGGATACTCTTTGCTCGCCAAGTAAAAAGTTTAAGTTTGAAGGAATACCAATCTTCGCTCCAGAACATTTTGCTAGAGTTAAAGCTGTTGATACTATGAAGAGAAAACAGTTTATTAAAGGGGTAACTCAAATTGCTCAAGAGGGAGCTATTCAGGTATTTAAAGAGCTTTATATTGGAACAGAGCAGATTATCGTTGGAGTTGTTGGTGTTCTTCAGTTTGAGGTTCTTGAGTTTAGATTAAAGAATGAGTACAATGTTGACATCAAAATGGAGATGCTTCCGTTTAGAAATATTAGATGGATTGAAGCTTTAGAAGGTAAAGCAGAAGATTTAAGTATTACTAGTGATTCTAAAATAGTAAAAGACTTTAGAGACAGAGACCTTATCATATTCCAAAATGATTGGGGTATCAGCTGGGCTTTAGATCACAATAAAGGCTTAGTACTTTCTAATATTGGAAAAGGCGAATAGGTTATAGATTTTTAGGCATGTAGTAGGATTATACTACATGCCTTTTTAATTTTGAAATAAATTAAGAGGATATGGAATGTTGTTTTTTACTATTATTCCTTATTTGGTAGGAGTGAGTTTCACTTAATTCACTTCTATTTTTTATTTTTTCGGGAAAGCTAAAGAAAAATATTTATTATTAAATTTTTTATATTTGTGTTGACAAAATGAGAAATGAAGAATAATATAAAGATAAAGAGACACCCCACAGGGGAGGGGAGTAGGAGGTGAAAAAATGAGTGAAGAAAGAAAAAAAGCACTTCAGTTATTAAAAACAGCTAGAGGTCAGATTGATGGAATCATAAAAATGATTGAAGAAGATAGATATTGCATAGATGTATCTAATCAGATTTTGGCATCTCAATCACTTGTAAAGAAAGCGAATTTAGAGGTTCTTAAAGGACATTTAAATCATTGTGTGAAGGAAGCTTGTACCTGCGATAATAATGCTGCTGATACTAAAATTAAAGAAATAAATAGTATATTAGAAAAAATTATATGCAAATAAGAAGGTGATAAAATGGAGAATAAATCTTTTAAAATAGAAGGGATGACTTGCTCAGCTTGCGCTAATAGAGTAGAAAGAGCAATTAAAAAACTAGATGGAGTTGAAAGCTCAGTAGTTAACTTTGCTACGGAAACCTTGACTGTTAAATATGATAATGAAAAGGTTAGAGCTGATAATATAGTTAGCGCAGTTGTAAAGGCTGGATATGGAGTAAAGAAAAATATGAAACTTCATAATTTCAAAGTAGAAGGAATGACTTGTTCGGCATGTGCTAATAGGGTAGAGAGAGTTACAAAAAAATTATCAGGGGTAGAGAGTTCCTCAGTTAATTTTGCTACAGAAAAGCTTACAGTAGTAATGAATGAGGATGAGGTTAGTTACGGAGATATAAAGGCGGCAGTTGAGAAGGCTGGATATAAACTTATAAGAGAAGAAGAAAAGGTTGATGAGGGAAAAGGAAAAAAGAAAGATGAAGCTCATACCTTATTGATGAGATTTATATGGTCTTTAGTATTTGCAATTCCACTTTTAATAATAAGTATGGGTCATATGGTAGGGATGCCTCTTCCAGAGGTTTTAGATCCAATGATAAGTCCACTTAACTTTGCTCTAGTTCAATTAGTATTAACTGTACCAGTAATGCTAATAGGATATAAGTTTTATAAAATTGGAATTAAAAATCTTTTCAGATTAAGTCCAAATATGGATTCACTTATAGCAATAGGAACACTAGCAGCTTTTGTATATGGGATATTTGCAATATATAAAATTCAAGGTGGAGACCATGGATACGCTATGCACTTATACTTTGAATCAGCAGCAGTTATTCTAGCTCTTATTACTTTAGGAAAATATTTAGAAGCTGTTTCAAAGGGAAAGACATCTCAAGCTATAAAAGCACTTATGGGATTAGCTCCAAAGACTGCTAGAATCATAAGAGATGGCAATGAAATAGAAGTACCATTAGATGAAGTAGTTGCAGGAGATATAGTCTTAGTTAAACCAGGCGAAAAACTTCCTGTAGATGGAGAGGTTATAGAAGGAAGTACAGCTATCGATGAATCAATGCTTACAGGTGAAAGCTTACCAGTAGAAAAAACTGTGGGAAGCAGAGTTATTGGAGCAAGTATCAATAAAACAGGCTTTATTAAATATAAGGCTACAAAAGTTGGAAAAGATACAGCCCTTGCTCAAATAATAAAACTTGTGGAAGATGCACAAGGTTCCAAGGCGCCAATAGCAAAACTTGCAGATGTAATTTCAGCATATTTTGTACCAATAGTTATAGGGTTAGCAATTTTAGCAACGGTAGGATGGTTACTTGCGGGTGAATCACCAGAGTTTGCTATGACAATATTTATAGCAGTTCTTGTAATAGCATGTCCATGTGCCCTTGGTCTTGCAACTCCAACAGCAATTATGGTTGGAACTGGAAAGGGTGCGGAAAATGGAGTTTTAATTAAAGGTGGAGAAGCCTTAGAAGTTACTCATCAGCTTAAAACTATTGTATTTGATAAAACAGGAACAATAACTGAAGGAAAGCCGGTTGTTACAGATGTTGTAGCTGATGGATATTCAGAAGATGAGATTCTTGCTTTAGCAGCTAGTGCTGAAAAGGGGTCAGAACATCCATTAGGAGAAGCTATAGTAAAAGGGGCAGAAGCGAAGGACTTAAAGCTTAAGACTATAGAGAAGTTTAATGCAATTCCAGGCCATGGAATAGAAGTTAGTATTGATGGGAAAGATATTTTCCTAGGAAATAAAAAGTTAATGGTAAGAGAAAAAATTGATATAAAACATTTAGGAGAAAAATCAGATACATTAGCATCAGAGGGAAAAACTCCAATGTATGTTGCTATTGATGGAAAACTTGCAGGAATTATAGCTGTAGCTGATACTGTAAAACCAAGTAGTAAAAAGGCAATAGAAACTCTTCATGAAATGGGGATTAAGGTTGCCATGATTACTGGAGATAATAAAAGAACTGCAGATGCTATTGCTAAGCAAGTTGGTATAGATATTGTTCTATCTGAAGTTCTTCCAGAGGATAAATCAAATGAAGTTAAGAAACTTCAAGCAAATGGAGATAAGGTAGCTATGGTAGGAGACGGAATCAACGATGCACCAGCTCTTGCTCAAGCAGATATAGGAATTGCCATAGGATCAGGAACAGATGTTGCAATAGAGTCTGCTGATATAGTTCTAATGAGAAGTGATTTAATGGATGTTATTACAGCAGTTAAGTTAAGTAAAGCAACCATTAAAAATATAAAACAAAATTTATTCTGGGCCTTTGGATATAACGTACTAGGAATTCCAGTTGCCATGGGTGTATTACACATATTTGGAGGACCACTTCTAAACCCAATGATAGCTGCAGCAGCTATGAGTTTAAGTTCAGTATCTGTACTCACTAATGCTTTAAGGCTTAGAAGATTTAAAGCTTAAAATTTAAATTATAATATATATGAAAATTTAAGGAGGAACAAAAAATGAAAAAGAAATTATTAATCGAAGGAATGAATTGTAATAACTGTGTACAGCACGTTAAGCATGCATTAGAAGGGATTACAGGAGTATCTCAAGTAGCAATTAACTTAGAAGAAAAATATGCTACAGTTGAAACCGATGTAGATAATTCTATACTAATAGATGCTATTGACGAAGCTGGTTATGATGTAGTTGGAATAGAATAAAAAATCAGTGCTCTAGAAGGAGGTATTCTTTCTGGAGCATTGATTTTTATTTTGCTAAAGTAAATTTTATATTTTTTATAGGTGTTTTTGGAATTGAAAATAAACAGAGGGAAATGTAAATTAAATGTTAATTGCCAAGTTATAGGTGATTAAAATAAACTTTACAGGGTAGTAATTAAGATGAGGAATACAATAAGATTAAATAGTAAGAAAGGAGTGATAATAAAGCTAGATTTCCATATATATTATTAAGGAAGTTCCTTGTCATATTCATTGGAATCGGTAAGTTCGAGGACTAAAATCATATATTTGGTCTCTAACTTAAGGGAGAATTAAATTTATCAGAATATTGAAAAAATATTCTAGATATTGTATAATTATATTAATTAAACTTATTGTATTTTATTAATAAAAAGTTTGGGGGCGTTTAAAATGATTCAAGTATTTTGTAAAGAAAAAGGCTCTGGAAAAACAAAGGCATTAATTAACTTAGCAAACTCTAAGGTAAATGAGTGTAAAGGTAATATGGTGTACATTGATGATGACAATAAGATGTTATTGAAGGTAGACAAAAATATTAGATTTATATGTTCTACAGATTTTAATATTCACAACTACAAAGATTTTTATGGATTTATTTGTGGAATAATTTCCAAGGATTATGATGTTGAAAGTATATTTATCGATGGAGTTTTGAGCGATGTATGTAAGGACCAGCATGATATTAATGAAATACTAAGTAAGTTAGATTATTTATCAGAGAAATTTAAAATTGATTTTTATGTAAACATTAGTTGTATGGAAAATAGCATACCTGATACTATTAAAAAATATGTTGTTTGAAGAAAATTCTTATTTTCACTTGCAAAGTAGTTACATTGATAGTAATATGTATTTAAAATATAATATAAATAAAGACGATGAGGAAAAGAAGTACCTAGGATAATTTTTAAGAGAGCTGATGGATGGTGTAAATCAGTAGAGGACTTAGGGAAATACATTTTTGAGTCTTAGGCTGAAATAGTAGTAGGCTGTTACGGTTTCCTGACGTTATTAAGGAAGAGGAAATTTAAATTATTTTAATTTAAATTTTGAATTTTGGGTGGTACCACGATATTTTCGTCCCTAGTATAAATTTATACTAGGGACTTATTTTTTTATAGTCACAATGATAAGTAGTAAATAAAATGCTTAAGGAAAAGATACTTAAGGTATATTAAGTAAGCATAAGAGGAATAAGGAGGATATTATGAGTAATAATGTTTATGATGTGTTAAAAGAGCGTGGATTTTTAAAACAGCTTACACACGAAGAAGAAATGAGAGAAATACTTGGAAAGGAAAAGGTAACTTTCTATATAGGATTTGATCCAACTGCGGATAGTCTTCATGTTGGTCACTTCATAGCTATGATGTTTATGGCACACATGCAGCAGGCTGGTCACAGACCAATAGCGCTAGTTGGTGGTGGAACTGCTATGATTGGAGATCCATCAGGCAGAACTGATATGAGAAAGATGTTAACAAAGGAAGACATCGATCACAATATAGCTTGTATTAAGAAGCAGTTATCAAAGTTAATAGATTTTAGCGATGGAAAAGCAATATTAGAAAATAATGCTGATTGGCTTTTAAATTTAAATTATGTTGACTTCATAAGAGACATAGGAGTTCATTTCTCAGTTAATAAAATGCTTACTGCTGAATGCTTTAAGCAAAGATTGGAGAAAGGATTATCATTCCTTGAGTTTAACTACATGTTAATGCAGGGATATGATTTCTTAGTCCTAAATAAAAAGCACAACTGTACTATGGAGCTAGGTGGAGATGATCAATGGTCTAATATCTTAGCAGGTATGGACTTAATAAGAAGAAAGGAAGGAAAGTCAGCATACGGTATGACTTGTACTCTTCTTACTAAGAGTGATGGACAAAAAATGGGTAAGACTGCTGGTGGAGCTGTATGGCTTGACCCAGAGAAGTTCTCACCATTTGATTTCTACCAATACTGGAGAAATGTTGATGATGCAGACGTTGATAAGTGCTTAAGACTTTTAACTTTTGTTCCAATGGATGAAGTAAGAAGACTTGCAGCTTTAGAAGGTTCACAAATCAATGAAGCTAAGAAAGTTTTAGCATTTGAAGTAACTAAGCTTATCCACGGAGAAGCAGAAGCAGAAAAAGCTAAGCAGGCATCAGAAGCATTATTTAGTGGCGGAGCTGATATGAGCAACGTTCCAACTGTTGAGATAAGTGCAGATATGAAGGATGCTTCTATCTTAGATATCATCGCTTCAACTGGAATCGTACCATCTAAAAAAGAAGGAAGAAGATTAATTGAGCAAGGTGGACTTACAATTAACGATATTAAAATTGATGATGTAAATGCTACATTCAATGAGAGTTATGTTGAGAAAGATGGTTACGCTCTTATAAAAAGAGGTAAGAAGAAGTACTACAAGTTAGTTATAGCTTAGTATTTCATAGTTAAATGTAAATAAATTTTAAGTTTAAGGAGTAGGCTTTGGCATACTCCTTATTTTAAATGCATTGGAAGGAGTAAGTTTGAGAATCCAAATCATAGATTTGGGCTCTCACTTATGGTATAGTTTAAGGGACGTATTTTATATTAATTATGTGTTTAAAATTATTTATGATTATATAAATAGTTAGTTATTATGGGATGAGTTTTGGTTAATATAATAAGTGAGTGTCAAAATCTTGGATTTGGTAAGTGGAACTTACTCCTTAGAATAAAGGGAGGATAGGTTCCCATAATTAGTAATTATCCCCGTGATATATTAGTATGAATTATAGCTATAATTTATAAATAGTATGATGAAAAATTAAAAATAGTAGGTGATATAATGGCATTATATGCAATTGCAGATCTTCATTTGGCATCTTCAGGAGAAAAACCTATGGACATCTTTGGTGAGAAGTGGAGCAATCACCATGAGAAGATAAAGGATAATTGGCTACAGAAGATAAGGTCAGAAGATACTGTTTTAATAGCAGGAGATATTTCATGGTCAATGAAAATGGAGCATGGAATTGAAGATTTAGAATATATAAATAAGTTACCAGGTAAAAAGTTTTTTGTACGAGGAAATCATGATTATTGGTGGACTAGTATTAATAAATTAAATTCTATGTTCGAGAATATGAAGTTTATTCAAAACAATTTCTTTACCTATGAGGACTATGCTATATGTGGAAGCAGAGGCTGGATATTAAAGAATAATCCTAAATTTAATGAGCATGACCAAAAGATTTATGATAGGGAATTAATTCGATTAAAGCTTTCTCTAGATACAGCAGTTCAGGCTGGTTATGAAAAAATTATAGTTATGATTCATTATCCACCTATTGTACCAAATCAATTGGATAATGAATTTACTGAACTCTTTGAGTCCTATGGAGTAGAGAAGGTAATATATGGACATCTTCATGGATGGGGCCTTGCAAATGTTTTTGAAGGAGAACACAATGGGGTTGAATACATATTAACTTCCTGTGATTATATTCATTTTAATCCTTTAAAGATTATGGAGTAATTCATAATTTCATTTTATTATAGTAAATATATTATGTTAAGTGAAAAATTAAAAATGAAAGATTAGGGAAAGAATTCCTATAAATTCTTATAAGTAATGATAAAAATATAGGAGCTCAGAAGGAGTTTCTATATTTTTATAAATATTTAAGGAGTGATGGTAATGGGGTTATTTAGTGGTGTAATAGGAAATGCTTCAGAGGTAAGTTTAAACAAAGTACAGGACGAATATGGAAGATTATTAGGTTCTAATGAGCAGATTGAAAAAGCTTATAAGCTTATAAGAGACATGATGATTTTTACTAATAAAAGATTAATTATCATTGATAAGCAGGGGATGACAGGTAAGAAGGTTGAATATCATTCAATACCTTACAGAGCAATAACGAACTTTAAAGTTGAAACAGCGGGACACTTTGATTTAGATGCAGAGCTTAAAATCCATGTTTCAGGTATGAGTATGCCAATAGAGAAAACCTTCGGCAGTGGCTGTAACATATATGAGGTACAGGCAATATTAGCAGAATACTGTAGTAAATAAGACTAATTTTAATATTTAATTAAAATCATATTGAAATTATTATAAAATAATGATATTATGCAAATATAATTAAATAGGCAAATTTAGAGAAATCTAGAGACGCAAAGCTATAGGGACTAAGGTTTATCCAATCGCTACCAGTGTTAACACTACTATGAGAGCTAAGCACTGTTATGCACCTGGATAAGTTCTTCTAAGCTTCAGACAAGAGTAAGGTATTCATTTTAAGGAAACTCCATCTGAAGCTAAGAATCACTTGATAACTATGTCAGCCAGTTGCCAAAGAGTACATTATACTTTTTGTTTTAAAATGAATTAGTATTATTACGTTTGTTTATTATGTAAAATATTAGATTCAGGAGATGATATAAAGCTACTCTTTTTGAGTAGCTTTTTTTTAATGTACCTCTGAGGGAAATAATATTTAGGGGGTAAAAAAATGAATAAAAGAAAAATAGCAGCCATAATGGCAGCCACACTGATTACTAATTTCTCAGCAACCTCAATAGAAGTTTTTGCTGATGAAATGTCAAGAAATGTAGCTTCAATAGTAAAAGAGAAAGCTACTAAAGCAACTATAAGCAAATTTGATTTATTGAACAATAGCAACATAGGGGCTTATAACCAAAGGTTTAAAATGGATAACTCAAATATTGAATCTATAACTACTAACGGAGGTAATTACAATAGTGCCTCTAATGCCAATAAATCTATAGATGAAGATTTTAGTACCCATTGGGAAACAGGAAGACAAAACAATACTGATTTTACTAATGAAGTAGTGTTTAAATTAAATGAAGTAACAACTTTAAATAGAATAGTATATGCTGCGAGACAATCATCAGCTAAAGGTAAAGGATTTGCTCAAGAGTTTGAAATATATGGCTCTCTTACGGATGAAGATGATGATTTTACTTTAGTAAGTAATGGTGAATATACTGGTTCTACAGGTGATGTAGTAGAAATAAAATTTAATCCAACGCAATTTAAAAGAATAAAGTTTAAATTTAAAAAGGCTAACCAAGACTGGGCTTCGGCTTCAGAATTTATGTTTTATAAAGAAGATAAATTAAGTGATAAAATGAAGAACTTATTTACTGATGATACAATGAGTAAAGTTAGTAAAGAATTTAATACTATAGAAAATATAAATGCTTTAGAAGAAGAAGTGAAGAATCATCCACTATATAGTGGTTTTAAAGAAGATATAGAAAATGCAAAATTAATTATAGAAAATAAAGAGGTTACTTACGTTGATGCTAAAATATCTAAATTTAAGGATATGAATAGCGATATGCTTCCGGCATACAATGCACTTTATAAAGTTGATTCCAGTAAAATAAAATCAATAACAACAAATGGTGGTCAATATTCAGATTTATCAATAGATAAAGCTATGGATGGAGATATAAACACAAAATGGCATTCAAACGAAAAAAATAGTACAAGTTTTACTAATG
>JARKVD010000012.1 GCA_029851835.1 Clostridium sp.
TCATAAAATAAGCCGCTGTAATTATCCTACAGCGGCCAAATTTTTATTCTTGCTGTGCTAATTTTTTATAGCCTTCATATCTTTCTAAGGCATCATTTTCAACCTTGTTAAATAACTCTTCTGCTACTTCTGGGAATGCTTTAGCTAAAGATGCATATCTTACTTCACCCATTAAGAAATCTCTAAAGTTTCCTTTTGGTTCTTTAGAATCTAATGAGAATGGGTTCTTTTGCCCCTTAAGCTGTGGATTATATCTATAAAGTGACCAATATCCACAATCTACAGCTCTCTTTTCCTCTTCCTGCGTAATAGTCATTCCTGCTTTAATACCATGATTAATACAAGTAGAGTAAGCTATGATTAATGATGGTCCATCGTATGCTTCAGCTTCTGCTATAGCCTTTATTGTTTGATTCTTATCTGCCCCCATACATACTTGAGCCACATATACATAACCATAAGTCATAGCCATCATACCTAAATCTTTTTTCTTTGTTCTCTTTCCTGAAGCAGCAAACTTCGCAACCGCCGCTGTAGGAGTAGATTTTGATGACTGACCTCCAGTATTTGAATAAACCTCTGTGTCAAATACAAGGACATTTACATTTTCACCTGATGCAAGAACGTGGTCTAATCCACCATATCCAATATCATAAGCCCATCCATCTCCTCCAAATATCCATTGAGATCTTTTTACAAAGAATTCTTCGTCATCCATTATGGCTTTAGCTATTTCACTATTTTCACCATTCAATGCATTTTTTAACTTCTCTGCTCTTTCCCTTGTGCCCTCACTCTTTTCTTTATTTTCTAACCAGTCAGCTATGGCATCCTTAGCTCCTTGGGAAATATCTGAAGACTCTAGTGCTGTTTTTGCATTCTCTGCTATTCTGTTTCTTATGGTATTAACTCCTATAAACATACCAAATCCATATTCAGCATTATCCTCAAACAAAGAGTTAGCCCAAGCTGGACCATGGCCATTTTGATTTGAGCAATAAGCTGTTGAAGGTCCTCCTGCTGCCCAAATTGATGAACATCCAGTAGCATTTGCTACCATCATTCTATCACCAAACAATTGAGTTACAAGCTTAGCATATGGGGTTTCTCCACATCCTGCACAAGCCCCTGAAAACTCAAGAAGTGGCTGTTCAAACTGACTTCCTTTAACAGTATCCTTCTTCAATGGATTTTGTTTATTCTTAACTTGTTCTACAGAATAATTCCAAACTTCAATTTGCTCATGTTGACTATCCTGTGGCTTCATTACTAAAGCTTTCTGTTTAGCAGGGCATACTTCTGCACAGTTTCCACATCCAGTACAATCTAATGGAGATACTCCAATTTGGAAATACATTGGACTTTCTGTCTTCAAGCCCTTTGCGTCTAAAATTTTCATTGACTCTGGTGCATTTTCTTTTTCCTTGTCATCTAATAAAAATGCTCTTATAGTTGCATGGGGGCAAACATATGAACATTGATTACATTGAATACAATTTTCTGGAATCCATTCAGGCACATTAACTGCAATTCCTCTCTTTTCATAGGCAGTAGTTCCAGCCATAAATGTTCCATCATCAACACCTTCTTTAACAAATGTAGAAACTGGAATGGCATCTCCCTCCATCCTATTCATAGGCTCTACAATGCTCTTAATAAACTCAGGATACTCTTTCATTACCTTTAGCTTATGGTCCTTAGCGTCTTTCCATTGACTTGGAACATCTATTTTAACTATGGACCTTACCCCTAAGTCAATTGCAGCATGATTCATATTTACTACTTTTTCACCCTTTTTACCATAGGATGTTACAACTGCTTCCTTTAGATATTTAACTGCATCTTCAATTGGAATGATATCTGCTATTTTAAAGAATGCAGATTGCATTATCATATTTATTCTGCCACCTAAACCGATTTCTTGGGCAATCTTAACTGCATTTATTGTGTAGAAATCTATATGGTTTTCTGAAATATATCTCTTTAAATCTGCTGGTAATCGCTCATCTAATTCCTTTTCTGTCCACATTGTATTTAAAAGGAATTTTCCACCTTTCTTTAATCCTTGTAATAAGTTATAACTGTATACATAGGATTGATTATGACATGCTACAAAATCAGCCCTATCAATGGTGTAGTGAGATTTAATTGGCTTATTACCAAACCTTAAGTGAGAAACTGTTATACCACCTGATTTCTTAGAATCATAAGAAAAATATCCTTGTGCATACATATCTGTATGATCACCAATAATTTTAATAGCACTTTTATTAGCCCCCACAGTACCATCTGAGCCAAGACCCCAGAACTTACATGCTGTTGTTCCCTCCGGAGCAACATCAATATCGCATCTAGGTTCTAATGAAGCATTGGTTACATCATCAATAATTCCTATTGTAAATCTATCCTTAGGCTCTGCTTCATTCAGATTGTCATATACTGCAGCAATATGAGCTGGTGTTGGGTCCTTTGATCCTAAACCAAACCTTCCTCCAACTACATGTGGTGCATTTTTCTTATTAAATAAGGCTCTAACTACATCTAAATAAAGAGGCTCACCAATTGACCCCGGCTCTTTTGTTCTATCTAAAACAGCCACTTTCTTAACTGAATCTGGTATAGCTTTTAATAATTTTTCTATAGAGAATGGTCTATATAATCTAACTTTAACTAATCCAACCTTCTCACCATTTGCATTTAGATAATCTACTGTTTCTTCAACCACCTCACCAACTGAACCCATACAAATTATGATTCTGTCTGCATCTGGTACTCCATAGTAATCAAAGCAGTGATATTCTCTTCCGGTAATCTTGGTTATTTCACCCATATATTCCTCAACTACTGTAGGGATATCTTCATAATATCTATTTAATGCTTCACACATTTGAAAATAAACATCTGGATTTTGTGCAGTACCTCTTGTAACTGGATGATCAGGGTTTAGCGCAGATTTTCTAAATTCATTCAAAGCCTCATAATCAACTAATTTTGCTAACTCTTCCTGCTCAATAACCTCAACCTTTTGAATTTCATGCGATACTCTAAAACCATCAAAGAAACATAAGAAGGGCATTCTAGCCTTTATTGCTGTTAAATGTCCAACTGCTGAAAGATCCATAACCTCTTGTACAGAGCCCTCTGCAAGTATGGCAAATCCTGTTTGTCTTGTTGCCATAACGTCTTGATGATCACCAAATATACTTAAGGATGAAGTTGTCAATGCTCTTGCTGATACATGCATTACAGCTGGTAATCTTTCTCCAACCATCTTATACATGTTAGGAATCATAAGTAATAATCCTTGAGATGCAGTATAAGTGGTTGATAGTGCCCCTGCTTGTAATGATCCATGTAGTGCTCCAGCAGCCCCTGCTTCTGACTGCATTTCTACAACTTTAACAGGCTGACCAAAAATATTTTTTCTGCCCCTAGCAGCCCATTCATCAACAAGTTCAGCCATAGGAGTTGATGGAGTTATTGGGAAGATGGCCGCTACTTCAGTAAATGCATAGGACACATGAGCCGCAGCTGTATTCCCATCCATTGTTTTCATCTTTCGCATCATTTGTTACCTTCTTTCTTGCACTGATTTCTATGTAGGTGTTTTTTTACATATTAATTCTTATACCACTTATCATGTTCTAAAACTCATCATATTATGTATTTCTATAAAAACAAAACAAGCACTTCCTTATAAGAAATGCTTGCTTATAATTAATCCTCTTTTATAGTATAGGTTCTTGATGATTCATTGACCAACCATCCATTCTTGTCTCATAAGTATCTACTAAATCCTGCTTGCTCTCAACCTTCTTCAACTTTTTCACTGCTCCAAAAGGTTGTCTAAGAGATAATTTATCTCCACGTCCTGAAATGACCCATAGAGTTTTATACCCCCTAGGCATTGTTTCAAGCTTCTCTTCACCTTTCCCATCAGTAAAATAAACTAAAAGGTTAGCCTTATGTTTATTGGCATACTCAAAGACCGGTGAAAATTTAGTTCCGCCACCGGTGAATACCCTATCCATAACCCCTCTAACAGATTTAGTTTTATAGACTCTCTTAATAGAAGTATCACACTCAATAATTGTAATTTCATGGTTGTAATTTTTAACAATATTAAGGACCTCCCTTATAGCCTGCTTAAACTCTTCATCACTTATACTTCCGCTGATATCAATAGCAACTATAATTTCAGCTTTGTGTCCTCTAAGCTCACCTCTCAAGTCAAGCCTTTCAGGCTGCCTACGGCTTCTTCTTGTAATAGTCTTCTTTCTATTGCTTTCTAAGGTGCCCATAAGCTTCTTTAAATATATATTCCATGGAATTTCTCCTGAAATACTTTTTAAGCCTTTAATTAAACTCTGAACATGTAAAGGAATTTCTCCTTTATCGGATAAAGAAACAAATTTCTCCGTAAACTCCCTAAGAGTCTTATCATCTATTTCATCTGACTCATTCCAAAGATCATGAGTTTTTTCTGGATTAAACTCATCCTCTATCTCATCCTTTTCTCTGCTGTCATCCTCTTCTCCATCTTCACTCTCCTCCATAAGATCTAGCTCATTTTGGATATTCTCAACATAATACTCCATGGAGTTATAATGTTCCAAATTTAAGTTGTACTTTAAGTTTACAAGTTCCAAAGTAGTAGCATATGGTGGAACAAAATCTATATATTGATTTACTACTATGTCCATTGCAAGGTTTATTGCTAAGGTACTATACTTATCTTTTAAATCCTTAGCTCTAAGAAGATGAAGAGCAAGGATATGATGAATTTCGTGCTTTATAGTTCCCTGCATCTGCTCCATAGTAAGCTGTAAAAATATTAAAGGATTAAAATAAATAACATACTTTGCGCCCTTAAAATTCACTCCTGTTGGTGTGGTTATATCGAACCTTATTTCTCGATTCATTTGAAATAAGAAATAACCATAAAAATTATCTTTATCCTCAATTAAGGAGAAGTTAACTCTATCTACCAGCTTATAAAAAGCCTCCTCAAACTCTTTAGGCACATCTACTTCAAATTCAAAACCATCTCTTTTAGCTTTAAACATTTCACCACCATTAACAATTTCGGTGATTCTCTCATAAAGCTCAGCCCTATCATTTTCAAAACTATTTATCATAATACCTATCCCCTTACAGAGCTATAAACACTAAAATAAGTTTCTACAAAAGCTTCATTATCTAAGGCAACCTTGTATATTTCATCATGATTTTCCTTCATATCCTTCATAATTCCAATCATCAGGTCTACTGGATATAGTTTTAATACTTTAATTAATCTTTCCACATATTCTTTCTTTTTCTCATCATCAACCTTAGGAAATTCTTTATCCAATCCTCTTAAAATATTAGCTGCAGTTAAATATAATCTAGTGTGAGATTCCTCTTTTAGCCTTGAAATTACCCCTTCGGAAAGCTCTTGTCCCTGAAATACCTCATAGAAACTTACCAGACTATTATGATCCGCTTCAACGAAGCTCATGAATTCCTCACCAATAATTTTCCCTAGATTTCCTTTTAATACATTTAAAAATACTTTTCTTGGAATAGCTCCTTCACTTTCTCTATATATCTTGAAACTCTTTGAAACTCTTTCATAACTTCTTGGAGTAGCCCTTATGTCATCCTCTTTTATACTATGTAGATGTTCCGGGAAGGTTGAAATAAATTCTATTACCTTTTCTTCTATTCCAGCTCCTAATGCCCACTCTATCCACGCAGAAGGGTCACTTTCCATATTAAGCCATACAAATCTGTTTTCCTGAGCAGCATCCATGTCCACCACCTGATAATCAAAGTCTGACCCATATTTACTTGATGGGTTCATTGCAGCAAGAATATTAACATCTTCATGTAGCTTGTATCCATTAATTTCTCTATTTAGTATAAGGTTCATAAGCTCCTGCTGAACACTATGGTCACATCTATTAATTTCATCTATAAATAAAAGGATCTTTTCTCCATTTAATATCTTTTGGTCAATTTCTCTAAGCTTCGTGTGAGCAGCATAAATTGTTGTTTTCTTTCTCACTACCCCACCTTCACTATCAACAGCTTCATAATCCTCAACTGTAGGAAGACCACCTATTTCACCTTCCTTTAATAGATTTCCATCTATAACTACAAGACTCCAATTATTTCTTCTTCCTAATTCCCTTGCTAAAGCAGTTTTTCCTATTCCACTTTCTCCAATAATAAGCGGTACTTCCTTTGTTGCAATTACCAACTCCGCACTAGTTAATGTATCTTTAAAATTCATGCTTCTTCCTCCTATCTTATCCTTAGTTTCTCATCTACTGCTATCTTTTTAGCTTTATGACTTCCATATTTGTAGATGAACATTACCTTATCCATTGATAAACTCTCATTACTTTCACTTATACTGTTGTATCTCATAAAATCCCTGACATACTTATCTTCAACATCATCATTGGAAATAGCTTCTCTTATGACTTCTTCAATTTTCTCCTTTGAAATCTCTTTTCCCAGATACTTTATGACAAGTACATTATTCCTTAAAAATTTCAATTTCTTTTCTTCATTCAAGTCCTGAATAAACTTAATTGCTGCTTCATTTATTCTTATAGCCTTAACTTCAGCCTCTAAAGTTGGTGCGTTAATATATCTTAAAGCATCATAGCTTTTCTCAATAGCAGCCATCTGAACCTCTTCACTTGGCTCCTTTATATATTTTATTGCATCATAATCCTTTGTAACAGCTGACATTTGAAGCTCGATGCTTGGATTTACAGCATACTGAATCGCCCAACCTTTTTGATTTATACCTAATGAGATTAATTCCTCCGACGGATTCTTTATATACTTTAAGTTCGTCCATCCTTTTTCAACTGCCATTCTCTTCATTTCCTCTGTAGGCTCTTCAATATATTCAATGGCATTAGCATTATTATTTAAAGCTTTAAGCTTCATATCATCTGTTGCATCTTTAATGTATTGAAGTACCAGGCCATTACGTTCAATTGCCATCATCTTCATCTCATCAGTTGGGTTTTTTACAGTCTTTATAATAATCGGATTTCTCTTTATCATTTCAATTGTTCTATCATTATTCATAAACTACACCTCAGTATTGATTATCTATAATAAGTTTACAATAATAACTTTATTAAGTAATAATCATTCTCTTCTTATTATATCACTTTTAATTTTAATTTAAAATGTCTAAACCCTACCATACTGTTAAAATAAAATAAGACTGACACTTTATATTTAAGTGTCAATCTTTCCTCTTAGTTTAATTTTTTTATATAAAAAAGTTTAATTATAGTTTTTATAACAGCATCTAAATCATTACTATTAATTACACTTGAAACCATTTCCTTAACTTCTTCTGTACCATTGCTTACAGCATAACTTATATCCGATACCTTTATCATAGATATGTCCTTATCATCATTTCCAAAGGTAACAACTCTTGTACATTGAACCTGCTTCTTAAGTTCCAATACAGCATTCCCTTTTGTCGCCTTTGAATTAAATATCTTCATGATTTTATATCCATCTTGATACTCTTCAAAGACAAATCTTATTCCAGTTGCATAAGCTTTATTTTCTAGAGCATTCCTTAACTCTTCAACTTTTTCACCTTTATCTATAATTGTAAAATACACTGTTTTTCTTTGTTTAGGAAGATTAGTAAGTATATAGTTTTTCATTGGAAGGAGCTTTTCCTTGTTATAAAACTCTTCTTCCATGGGATTTTTGAATTCATCATAATAAATGTGAATTACATCATTAACTATAGTATTTGCAAAAAAGTTCATATTAACATTTCTAATGGTATCTATGATATCTAAAGACATTTCATAGCTAATAGCTTCAATGTATGAATACGCTCTATTATTCCAATCATATACTGCAGCTCCGTCCATAGTTATTATAGGAAGGCTCATTTCTAAACTATTCATTAATGCCACAATATCAGCAGAAGTTTTGTTTGTTGCTAAAGTTATTTGTGCTCCATCTGATATCATTTCGTTTAACTTAACCTTTGCATATCCGCTTACTTGCCCATTTGAATTCATTAAAGTGTTTTCTAGCTCTGTAACAAATAATATATCCTTATTCTTTTTCTTTGGAATCTTTATTCCATTAATAGCAAGTGCCACAAATATTCCTATTAGGGTATCTATAACCCTACTTATTGTAAATGCATATGGGCTTACATCTGTTGCATGGTTTACAACTACGCTTAAAAAAACTATACAGCTTGTATGACTTGCTTGCTTATGCTCTAGCAGAATACTAGTATATATTACTGGAATAATGGATATAGAAATCAGTAGAAATCTATAAATTTCATGAACTCCAACCATATACTTTCTTTCAAAAACTAAAAGAAACATCCCAAATATTCCACCTACAAAGGTTCCCATGATTCTATTACGGGAAGCTGTACGCGTATTTGATATTCCTGGCTGCATACACATTATCGCTGCTATAGTTGAATAAAAAGGCAACCCTTCTCCTCTTATTAGATAAATTAAAAAACATATAAATACAGCCAACGCTGACTTTATAATTCTCATTCCTATCCTTGGCATAATATTCTCCTCATCCTACTTTTCACCCTTTTAATGTATTGTACACAATTTTATATTATATCACCACTAATCAAAAATTTTTATAAAAATATGGACAAATTCATCTTAAATTTAATCATAACTCATATTATAATAAGGAATATATATTAATATTAAAAGAAACCCCTTCTCTTTTTTATAAGAAGGAGTTCTTTAAATAATAAGTTTTAGCAACCTAACATCCATTAAATTTAAAGGAGATTTAATTTATGCTGACTGTTTTTAAAATTTTTCCAATAGTAATAATGATTATTTTTTTAACCATAGGCATTTTATTATGCCTTCTTATCAATAAAATTTTTAGAAGAAAGTAATTTATTTATTTAAATAATTAGTAAGTACATTCTTAACTATTTGGGTTGGAATTCCACTACCTCCGCGTCCATAAACATCTTCGATAAACATTGCTATAGATATTCTTGAATTATCTACGTCTGTAGCAACAAACCATCCATTTTCAATTCCCACTTCACCCTGCTTTTCTTTAATTTCAGCAGTTCCTGTTTTACCAGCAATATTATGGCCTTCTACTTTAGCTGATGTTGCAGTTCCATCAGAATCATTTATCACCGCTGTAAATCCATCGATTAATGGTGCTACATTCTCAGGCTTTATTGCAGTTTTCCATACTTCAGCATTAGGATTTAATCCAATATCAAGTCTTGGCTTCATTATTGAACCTTCATTAGATAATGCACTATACATAATAGCTACATCTAAAGGCGAAACTAATATCTCACCTTGACCATATCCACTGTCTGCAAGTAAAATATCTTTCTTTAAATCCCCTGAATTACTTATTTGCGAATTTTCTATTGGGAACTCAAAATTTAACTCTTCACCTATACCAAAGTTTTTAGCTCCATTTATAAACTTCTCCGCTCCAATATTTAAAGCTGTTTGTCCAAAATATATGTTATCAGAGAATTTAACTGCATCCCTTAAATTTATTGCTCTTCCTGGGTCTGTAACTCTTGTGATTTTATAATTTCCCCATGAGCCATCTTTCTGCCACTCTTTTCCGCTTATAGCCACTTCTTGGCTAGGTGTTATTACACCTTCATTTAAGCCTATAGCTGCTGTAACAAGTTTAATTGTTGAGCCTGGTGAGTATACATTATTAAATCTATTATTAAACTGCTCTCCGTCTAGCTTTTCCCATTTTTCTTTAACTGCTTTAGTTTTATACGTTACAAATATATTTGAATCATAGGATGGCGAGCTTACCATAGCTAATACTTCTCCTGTTTTTGGATCTACCGCTGTAGCCGCACCCTTTTCACCATTCATCTCATTATATATTTGAACCTGAAGTGCTGAATCTATAGACAAATTAATATCCTTTCCTGGCATAGCTTCCTTTTCAGCAATTGTTATCTCTTCCTCTAATTCACCCCTTAGAAGATATATTCTTGCACCATCCTCACCTCTTAAGGAATCCTCATATACCTTTTCTAGTCCAGCTTTTCCAATTAAGCTAGTTGAATCATACCCCTTATCCTTGCTCATCTCTAACTCTTCTGCAGTAATTGGACCAACATACCCTATTAAATTTCCAAAAGCTTCTTCACCGCTATATACCCTTGAATTCTTATTATTTACTACTACACCTTCAATAGTTGATAGCTTATCCAATTTTTCAAAGTCAGTCTGTAATATATCAACTATAGGTACAAAGTGCTCTGGATTTGAATTTGCCGCTAACTTTTCTCTAATATAATCTTCACTTATATCTAAGATTGAAGCCATTGATGTAATCTTAGCATCTTTTTCATTTTCAAATTTACTTGGATGAATTCCAACTGACTTTACAACATCATCTTGAGCTAGAGGATTTCCATCCTTATCAAATATACTTCCACGCTTAGAATAGTTATCCTCTACCCTGACCTTATCTCCAGCAATCATCTGAGGTAATATTAAACTTTCATCCCATTTTACTTTATAACTTTTCTCTTCCTCTACAAAAGCAATATTAAAATCTTCAATTACTAAATCTCCAACTATAGATTTAGTTTTCATTGTAAAAGGTATCTCAAGAGATTTTCTATCTCTTCCCTCCTCGTTATTTATTGATACGGACATCTCCTCAGCCTTGATTGCTCCATATATGTTTTCATATCTCTCTACAAAAGTATCCTTATCTATATACTTCTTTGATTCTGATGAAAGCATATCATACATACCAGAATAATCCGCCTTAATCCATAATTCCTTATATTCATTAAAAGCCTCCTTTATTGGATCTTTCTTTGAACATCCTGCAGCCATAACTGCTAACATTAGAATAGTTGCAATTACTAAGCCTAGTTTCTGTATTTTTTTACTCACTTATATCCCCTCCCTATAAATTAATCTTAATAATGTTAACTAAAGCATAGATCTGGACACTTACTGATGCATATTTATAAAACATTTAAGTGTATACATATAATTGTAAATATACCTGTCAATTTATTCAATATACTTTACATAATGTAAACATATTAATTGTCATGCTCAATTACCTCAATCGTAGCCCCTAAAATGATTAAATCACATAAACAAACTCAAACTAATGACATAACTAATTAAACTTCATTAATATGATAAAAAGGTATTCTTAAAATTTAAGAATACCTTTTTTATATTATCCTAGGTTTATTAGAATATTAATTATTTTAAGCATTGTAATAAGTTTTCCAAATTATGCATTAGTTCCTTAGCCTGATTCTTTGAAATATTCATCTTACAAAATACCTCACCAGGAACATCAAGAATTTCACTCTTTAGCTTAATTCCATCCTCTGTTAAATTAACTATAACAACTCTATCATCATTAATATCTCGATGCCTTGTTATAAGTCCTCTTTGCTCAAGCTTTTTTAGTAGTGGTGTTAAGGTCCCTGAATCCAGATGTAATCTCTGTCCAATCTCCTTAACAGTCATCTGCTCCTCTTCCCATACAACAAGCATAGCTACATATTGAGTATATGTGAGGTTATGCTTATCAAGAATTGGTTTATAAAGCTTTATTACTTCTCTTGAAGCCGCATAAAGGGCAAAACATATTTGATTTTCTAACTTAATACAATCGCATTTACTCATTACAAAACTCTCCTAAACCTAATAACCTATCTATTTTGCTTCTGCTTTCTTTAAAGCATCTACATAGGAAACTGCAGATAAAGCTGCAATGTTTCCTTCTCCTGCTGATTTAATATATTGATATGGCTTTCCAACAATATCGCCAGCGGCGAAGCATCCATTCAAATTAGTTTTCATTAATCTATCAACTTCTACGTGGTTATCTACAATCTTTAATCCTGGAACTAACTGTCCTGGTGAAATACTGTCTCTAAGAATAAATAATCCATCGGTCTCAATCTCTCTATTCTTTAAGATTAGCTTTTCAACCTTATCTTCTCCAATTATTTCTACCGGAGTATCTTTAACCACCTCTATAGAACTGTCTACTTCAACTTCTTCTTTATAAGTTGGTATATAGTAAACCTTTGAAGCTATAGAGCTTATGAAGTTAGCTTCTTCTTCTTCTTTTTTACTGTCAGCAATTATGGTAACAACCTTATCCTTATATAAAGGTGCATCACATGTTGCACAATATCCAACACCTTTACCTAATAATCTTTCTTCTCCAGGGAATAGTTTTCCATACTGTATTCCAGTAGCTAATATAACTGAAGTAGCTTCATACATTTTGTCATTTACCATTAAGGCATAATAATTACCCATGGCGTAGATATTGTTAACTTTCTCATTAGTTATACTAATATCCATAGCTTTTATATGTTTTTCAAACTCTTCTTTTATTGCTTTCCCGCTCATTCCATAGAAACCTAGATAGTTATTTATTTCATGGGCCTTTACTAACTTTCCAGAAAGGTCATCATTTCCAAATATAATAAAACTTTTCTTTCTTATTTTTGCATTAAGTGCTGCAGATAACCCGGCTGGACCACTCCCCACTATAGCAATATCATATCTTTCACTCATAATTTTCTCCTCAAAATTTAGGTTATACGTGAGCCTCTACCATTTGCTTAATTTGCTCTTTTGGCATAAACCCAACGTTACCAGCAACCTTTTCTCCATCTTTAAATACCATTACAGTTGGTATTGATGCAACCTTATAAGACATCGCAATGTCAGGGCTCTTATCAACGTCAACTTTTACAAAGCTTACTCCACTCATTTCATTTCCTAACTCTTCAAATATCGGAGCTAACATTTTGCATGGTCCACACCAATCAGCAAAGAAGTCAACTACAACCACACCATTTTTTATTTCTTCTTTAAATTCAACTGAATTAACTATTCTTGACATATATATTCCTCCTTAGATAAATTAAATTTAGGTAAATACTATTTTTACAAATTTAATTTTATACAATTTAATTTCTTAATATCAATTTACTATTTTTAATGATAAAAGTCAAGTAAATTTTATTTATAAATTTATTATCTTCAAATCCTTTGTTTTTATTTATTTTATTTTTATAAAATAATGAGCTAGATATTTATCTAGCTCATTAAAAATACTCTTATATTTTCTTAACAAATTCTGATTTTAAAGACATAGCTCCAAATCCATCTATTTTACAGTCAATATTGTGGTCACCTTCAACAAGCTTTATGTTTTTCACTTTAGTTCCTTGCTTAAGTGCTGAAGATGCTCCCTTAACCTTTAAATCTTTTATAATAGTTACAGAATCTCCATCCTTTAAGATGTTCCCGTTTGCATCTTTAACTACTAACTCATCACTATTAGCTTCCTCTGCTCCAGCAACCCACTCATGTCCACATTCGGGACAAACAATGAAAGTTCCATCATCATAAGTATATTCCGAATTACATTTAGGGCAATTTGGTAATTTATCCATTATCTAATTCCTCCACTTGATTTATTGATAACTTATATTTAAAAGTTATCCTCCCTCTTTATTTCAGCTTAATCAAGACTTTCTAGAGGGATATATACAAGTTTATATGATATCATAGTATATCCTTTATGACAAACCTAGAGAAATTTTAAAGGTTCTTCCTTTATAATATAAGATGCTGATTAAAGTAATCAACATCTTACTAATACTAAAAGTTATATTCTATTTTTTCATAAATTTTTTAATCATCTTTTTCATGCTTTTTAATTTCTTTTCTAATAAATTATTGAGTTTCATAGGTTATATTTCCTCCTTTTAGTATTTTAGCAGTATTATAAAATCTCCTCTTTATTAGAATTTCCTTATAATTAAATTTTATAAGGCCATAAATGTTTCTTAGATTGCTATTAACCTCTCACCTATTCCACAATAAACTACTATTACCTATAAAATATCTCCCTAATTATCCTGCTTACCTATAAAAAAAGTTTTTTTAATTTAATTAATTCCATCATTTTCTGCTTATTAGTTTCAAATTGAATCTTTCTGCCACCATTGGCCCCTGATGGATGTGGAAATCCAAATAAAATTTGATCTTCACCAATTATTCCTTCAGCTTTTAATTTACATAAAACCTCTTCAACAGCTTTCCCTAATGGAATTAATAGTATCTCATTGGCATTATCAAGTCTTTTAAATTCCTCCATAAAATTTTCGTAAACATATTTTATTAGAAACTCACTTTTAATAAGCTTTGGTGTATGCCCAGTATAATTTTCTTTATTAACAAATACAGGATAAGGCACTAATGAAATTGTATGTAATAACTCATCTTTACTGCTAAATAATTCACTACAATTATCTATATCTAGTGCTCTATTTAATTCTAAACCATTTAACATTTCAATAAGATTTTTTCTTAAACTTCCACTAAATCTACCTGCAACCTTACATGCATACTGTATCTCTTTAATATTATTCCCCTTTTCTAATTCTTTTCTCGCAATAGCTATGGCTGTACTCATTTGCTGAAAACCAGGTGTTATTCCAACAATAAATACCTTTGCCCTTGGGTTAAAATACTCATTATGAGGAGCATAATATATTTCTAACTTTTCATTTTTCTCTATTAAAAATGACTCAATGAGCAGCTCATTCCTTGTGTATTTATCCTTTAAAGGAAGCCTTTTTATTGCTTCTTTGTAATCTACTAATGTTTTTTTCATTCCTCAACACCACCTAAATACTTTTAACTATACTCTATATTAGTATTAATAAATACTGCTAAAATAATTTTAATTTATAAAAAAATAACCCTAAAAAATAGATTCTTATAAATCTACTTTTTAAGGTTGTTTATTTTTAAACTGTCTTTATCTTAAATACTATCTTTTTAACTGTATCTATCTTACCGCATTCTATCCCTGGCTTATGTCCATCATGAGGTAAGAATAAAGCAAAGGAACCCTCCTCTATTACAGTTCTTGTGTAATCCTTAGTATCCTCATAGAAGATAACATCTTTTGTATCTGATAAATCTTCAGTAACTATAAGCTTTTCTCTAAGCTTATAATCCATAACCTCTTTACCAGATCTTATATATTGAACGTCAATATATTTATTATGTGTTTCAAATCTACATTCACCTTCTGGCTTAGTTTCATAAGTTTGAACCATTGCAAATAAATCATCACCTAAGATTTCGTATCTTCCATCTTCTAGGTTATCCTCTTCTACCTTTCTTACAAACTTTAAAATCTCACTAGCATTAATGTGTAATCCATCATATTTTTCTATGTTGCTAATGCTATCAACTATCATGTTTATCCCCCTTAAACTACTCCTATGTTCTTATACTAGCTTTTACATGAGTATTGTTATTATTAGTTTAACTATTGATTATTTTACCATATGATAATGCTGATTTTCTACATTTATTAATAAAACTGATGTCATACATACCTTAATTTAAATTTAAATAATTTATTATGTTCCTTTAGTATGCTAAGCAAACATGATTCTGTCTGAAAGTTCTTCTTTGAAGGTAACTTTATTAAATTCTTCTATAAGTACATTTTTAGTCAAATTACGCTTTTCTATTTGCCCTATATCGAGTATACTTTCTCCTCTATGCATCATAATAAGTCTATTTCCAAATTCTATAGCATGATTTAAATTATGAGTTACCATTATTGCTGTAATTTTCTTTTCTTTAATTATGCTATTTGTAAGATTTATAATAGTCTCTGAGGTTTTAGGATCCAAGGCTGCCGTATGTTCATCTAAAAGTAAAACTTTAGGTGTATTTAATGTAGCCATAAGTAAAGAAAGTGCCTGCCTTTGACCTCCAGACAACAATCCTACCTTTGTGTTAATCTTATCCTCAAGACCTAAATTCAATATAGAAAGATGATTCTTAAATTCCTCTATCTTTTTTTTGTTGCTTCCTAATGAAAGTCCAAAACTATGGCCCTTATTATCTGCCAAGGATAAGTTTTCTAAAATAGTCATAGATGGTGATGTTCCTTTAGTTGGATCTTGAAACACTCTGCTTATAAATTTTGCTCTTCTATGTTCTTTTAAATTAGTTATATCTTTTTCTTCTAAGGTTATTTTACCTGAATCTATCTCTAAGGCCCCAGATATTACGTTTAAAAGAGTAGATTTTCCAGCTCCATTACTTCCGACAACAGTTATAAAATCCCCTTTATTTATCTTCAAATTAAAATTATCAAATATAACTGTTTCATTTATTGTTCCTCTATTAAACCCTTTATTAATCGAATCTATATTAAGCATTTAGTTGCCACCTCCTCTTTGAAGGAATCTTAATATTATTTATAATTATGGCAATAACCACTATTAATGATGTTATTAATTTTAAATCTGTTGGTGGAAATCCTAAATCTATGGCTAACCCAACACTTAATTTATATAAAAAGGCACCTATTATAACAACTGTAGTTCCTTTTAATAACCTGCTTTTCTTAAAAACAGATTGTCCAAGTATTATTGAAGCTAAGGCTATTACTATAAATCCAGTTCCCATAGATATATCTGAAAATCCTTGATGTTGCGCCATTATAGCTCCGCTTAAGGCTACAAGTCCATTAGATATCATAAGTCCTACTATTTTAATTGTTCCCTTGTTTACTCCAAGAGAAGTAACTAATGTATCATTATCTCCTGTGGCTCTTAATATAAAGCCAAACTTAGTTTTAAATAAAACATCCATCAATAATTTAACTACTAAAACTATTAATCCTAGAATAATAATTATTGATATATTATTAGAGAATATGCTCCCCTTATTAAACATGGGAATATTTGCCTTTCCCATTATTCTTAAATTTATAGAATATAATCCTATCATAACTAGAATCCCTGATAAAAGATTGGTTATTTTTAGTTTCACATGAAGTATTCCTGTAACTAAACCACCAATAGCCCCCCCTATAAAGGCTACTCCTAGTGACATAAAAGGATCTATCCCTTTGATTATAAGTGCTCCAGTAATTGCAGCACCTAAGCTAAATGTTCCATCTACAGATAAATCTGGAAAATCTAATATTGTATATGTTATATATACTCCTAGAGCTCCTACCGCAAAAATAAGTCCCTGTTCTAAAACTCCTAAAAGGAAGGTCATATTATTCTCCTCCTTTTATAATCTTAGCTCTACTCATTATTTCTTCATCAATACTTATAGAAAGCTTCTTAAGGGTATCTTCATTTATAACAAGGTCTGTTTCGTCCAAGGTTTTTACAGGTAATTCTTTTATATCTTTACCTTCTAATACTTCAACCGCCATAATTCCAGCTTCAAACCCTAACTTTTTGTAATTAATGCCTTCTGTAATCAAAGCCCCGCCTTTAACATGAGCTTCTTCTGCTCCTATTATTGGCACCTTTTTAGCTATTGCTTTGTTAGCTATTATTGCCATTGAAGAAGCTACTAAATTATCTGCTGGTGTATATAACACATCAATACTTTCTAAGATAGAATCTAAACTTTGACTTATGTCATTTACACTACTTATACCCTTAGTAATTACATCTATATTACTTTGCTTAGCTAATTCCTTTAATTGATCCACTTGAATTTCAGAGTTTACCTCACTAGTATTGTATAAAACTCCTATAGTTTTTACATCCTTAAATATTTTTTGTATAAGTTCTAATTGTTTATCCAATGGTACTGCATCACTAGTTCCTGCAACATTTGTTCCTGATTTATCCTCTGATTTTATAAGACCAGCTTGTACAGCATCTGTTACTGCTGTAGTTATTATTGGAATATCCTTTGTTGTATTAAAAGCTGCTTGGGCTGCAGGTGTTCCAATTGCAAATATTAAATCATTGTCATTTGATATAAAACTTTCAGCTATCATCTGTGATGTAGCAATATCCCCTTCTGCATTTTGTATTTCTAAATTAAGATTTTCCCCTTCTTTATATCCCTTTGAATTTAAAGCTTCTACAAACCCTTCCCTCGCTAAATCTAAAGCTGAGTGAGATGCTATTTGAGATATTCCAATATTCACCGTATTTTCTTGTGATATAGAATCTCCCTTCCCATTTGAACATGCTGAAAATAAAGACATGCCTACTAAAAGTGAACCTGCTAAAATTACTTTTTTTGCTACCATACTACCATCCTCCTGATATTATTCTTATTTTTATATATTTAATAAAACAGAGTTTAAATAGTATTGATTTTATGTAGACAAATATGGATATAAATATTAAAATATAAAAATCCCCTCCACAAAGCTATATGGAGAGGACGTATAAATTCCTAATTAGTTAACCTATTAAAGCTATTTCTCCTACTTATACTACTTTGCTACTACTTTATCTCTATGTATTATAAAGATATATACCTATCTTTTAATACTTCTATTCTAAAATGCTCGGTGGGTTAATAATCTCTTTTTTAATACTACTTACTATACTTCTAATTCACCATAACATTTTTACTACTAAACTACTGTTCTACTATTTACTACTAAGATAATCTAAATTATCTATCCTACAAATTTCTTATTAAGTTGAACTATACATGGATTTTCCATCCTTGTCAATAATTTTATGTATTTCTCAAGTATATAATTTATATGTTTGCTATAGATCTATGTCCAATCCCTATAACAACCTCGTTTAAATGAAGTAATCCTATACTTAAAAAAATACTTACACTTATATGTTCTCCATACCTTGCAATCCCAATTTTTCCACCCACATTAAGACCATTGGCCTTGTCTGAAACCTGCATTATTGCCTCTCTAGTAGCACCTATAACTGCTCCATCATGAACATGGGAATCTTTAATTATTCCAGTTCGCTTTGATGCCACTAATGCTCTTTCTATTATCTTTGTAATAGATGAATTTAAGTTTCCACCTATATCTACTCCTACTGCTAAAATATCATCATTTTTTAATTCTTCTATAAGCATTCTTTCTTCTTCTCTTGATGATACAGCAATTTTAATAGATGCTTTTGCTATATCCACGCTAGTCTTTTCTTTCATAATTAACCCTCCTAAATAAGCTATATATTTCTCTATAAGACTTACCTTCATTATATCTGTTTTGGAGTTAAAATTTCTATTACTTTTATTATATATATTCACTTATTTAATTTATGTCTGGACAATAATTATAATTTTTACTATCTATTTATAATATTACTGTTCCCTTTAATCTCATATTTTACCTTTCAACTAAAGCTTATTTACTAGCAAACTAAACCAGCCTTAACCAATTAATTTCAAAGGTTAAAGCTATAAACCTGATTAAAAGGAAACACACTACTCACATACGTTCGTAGGTGTAAGTTCGCCTTACCAAATATAAAATTTGGAGGCTTACTTATGGTACGGTTCTCCTTTAATTATTCTATATCCTCTATATATCTGCTCTAATAACATCACTCTAAAAAGCTGATGAGGGAAAGTCATTTTTGAAAAACATAATTTATAGTTAGCCCTTTTTAATACCTGTTGAGATAAGCCTAGGCTTCCACCAATTATAAATACTAAGTTAGAGTTTCCTTCAACACCTAAGTTATCTATAAAGCCTGCAAATTCTTCTGAAGTAATGTGTTTTCCTTTAAGATCCATAGCAACTACATATGCATTATCCTTAATCTTTGATAATATATTTTTGCCTTCCTTTTCCTTTATTAATAACTCTTCTTTTTCTGATGCATTATCAGGTGTTTTTTCATCTGGCAATTCAATTATTTCAAGTTTACAATACCTAGAAAGTCTTTTAGCATATTCATCTATGGCATCCTTTAAGTATTTCTCTTTTATTTTTCCTACAGTAATTAATGTTATATTCACTAGGGTTCCTCCTGCATAATTTAATCTACTCTTTTCATAACTAAAATTAGTATATATCTAATTAGACATAATTAAAAGTCTTACTACTCACTCTCATTGTAGTTCTAATAATAATATACTACTCCTATAAAAAATAAGGATATTCCCTAGGGAATATCCTTATTTTTTATATTATTCTATTTTTCTAAAGCTTTTAATGCAACTGAGTTTAAAATACTCCATGGTTTATTAAAATGTGGTTGGAAGAAAAAATCTGTTACTGCTAGCTCTTCCAGTGTCATATTGTTTTGAATAACTACTGATAGTGTATTCATAAATTGAGTTAAATCTTGCTTAGATACTACCTGACCTCCAATTACTCTATGAGTTTCCTCATCAAATACTATCTTAAGCATTGCCTCACTATAAGTTGGCATAAACTCTGGTCTATGATTTTCTTTTACAATGGCAGTACCAACATTCATAGATGTAGTTGCTTTTGCAACTTCTTCCGTCATACCTGTTGATGCAATACACTGTTCATATATTTTTATTCCTGAAGTTCCTTGAGTTCCTAAGTATCTCAATCTTGGTTCTACTAAATTTTCTGCAATTAAAGTTCCCATTCTAACTGCATTAGTAGCAAGAGGAATATATCTTTCATCATCCGCAGGATTATATTTGACCATACAGCAATCCCCTGCAGCGAATATATCTTCAGCACTAGTTCTCATATATTCATCAATTATTATTGCTCCATTGTTAAGAGTACTTAATTTATCTTTAACTAATCCTGTATTGGGAGCAAACCCGATACAAAGTATAACTAAGTCAGCTTCAATAGTTTCTTTATCAGTAACTACTTTAGTAACTTTTCCATTACTACCTTCAAATCTCTGCACTTTTTGTCCAAGTTTAAGATTAACACCTTTATCAGTAAATTCTTTCTCTGCGATATCAGTAAATTCTTTATCTAGATACTTATTCATTATCCTATCTTCAGCATCTATCAATATGGTATTTTTGCCTTGTACCTCAAAAGCCTCTGCAAGTTCTACCCCAATGTATCCTGCGCCTATTACTGCAATATTCTTGGCATCTTTTGCTTTTTCAATAACCATTTTAGCATGGTCATAATTTTTACAAAGCAATATATTATCTAGTTCTCCTCCTTCAAATCTTGGAACTATAGGCCATGATCCTAATGTGAGAACTAACTTATCATATTTATCTTCAAAAACTTCACCAGTTTTCAAATTTCTAGCTTTAAGTGTTTTATTATCTACGTCTACATCAATCACTTCATGATTCATTCTCATATCTATACCCATCACAGTTAGATTTTGTGGTGAATTATAAAATAATTTTTCTGGCTCTGTAACAACTTTAGATACACTTAAAGCTATTCCACATGATAAAAATGATACATTGTCATTTTTTTCATATACTACAATCTCACAATTAGGATATCTTTTCCTTGCATTAACTACAAATGCTGTACCAGCGTGTGTACATCCGATTACAACTACTTTCATATGTACCCCTCCTTGCTTTATCTTAGTTATTCCACAAGCATTATTTTTATATAACTCTAAATAATCAGTTCAGAAATCTTCATATAAAATATCTCGTTTAAAATTTAACGATCTCTTAATACTATTATATCATAAATTTAGCATTTTGATAGTACATATTTGTTAATAATCGTTTTCCACGATATTAACCTTTTATTATTCAATTAAATCTTTGTATTTTAATATCCTAAACTTTCATTCATGAAAATAACATGGATTCTATCTTTATCCATCTGTTTCTTTATTACTATATACTCATTACAAATTCTTTCAGGGCTTGAACAATTCATACAATAGCCAGCTTTTACACAAGGCGTTGCTTTATCTAATCGCTTACAATTTACTGGTGCACATACTCTTTCATTTCTTATAATTGCTTCTTCAAGATTTTTAACTATCTTATTTTCACCAACTATAAGTATAACCTTATGTGGTCCATAAAGCATTGCCGCTATTCTATTACCTCTGCCATCTACATTATAAAGCTCTCCATTCTCAGTTACAGCATTTGTTCCTGCAAAGTAAACATCTGCTGAAAATGCACTCCTATAAATTTCATCTATCTCATCTTGTGATAGCCCCTCCGTATATCTATCTAGAAAATTATATCTTCCACTTCTTAGATGTTCTATTACTCCTGTTTCAAATAAAGACATTGAACCACCACAAGAAACTGTATCTCCTTCTTTAGTTAATTCCATAATTTTATTAATAAGCTCTTCTCTGCTATTGACTAAATATCCATTCATTCTGTTCTTTTGTAATGCTTCAATAGTTCTGTTTATTCTTTTTTCTTTAAGCCATTTTAAGTTATTATCCATACTTATCCTTTACTCCCTTCATTTTTATTCCTATATAAAAAGTATATCATACGCTATTATTTTAAGACCTAATTTTGTTAATTTCATAAAAAAAACCTCAGTGATTTTTTCACTGAGGATAAACATCAAACTACTTTGCGCAGCACTTCTTATATTTTTTACCGCTTCCACATGGACATGGATCGTTTCTTCCTATTTTAACTTCATTAACAACAGTTTTTGAATCTCTCCAAGCTCTTTGAATTTCTCTTCTCTTTTCTTCTGAGAAAATTCTATCCCATTGCTGTAATGTGTATAGGTAATCAGCTTTTGAATCAAGCATGTTGAAATATAACTTCTCATAATCTATTTTGAAGTTTATTTCTGTATTAGCTTCAATTGCTTCAAGGTCTAACTCTTTATCTATGCTTTCATTTATTCCATCTAAGAATCCCATAAAGAAAACTTCAGAAACCTCAAACTCTTTAGCTAAATTTTCAAAAGTTCCACTTATTACTCCCCCTTGAATAGCTAAAGCTTTAACATATATTGATTTTTCAACTTTCGCATACTCTTTCCAGAAGGCTGGCTCTCCATGTGATTTTACATATTCAACAACATAATTTGTCCAATCTGTATATATACTCATGTTTATTTCTCCTTTTTGTCTGAAATTTTATTATATTAAAATAATATTATTCAACTAATTATAATAGAAATTTATTAGTGTTTCAATATAATCATCTTATTTATTGTTTATTCATCTTTAATCCCGGTATATCTGAAGAACTAAAAGGCTTAGATATATTATAACTTCCACCAAGGGTTTCAACACCTTGATTGTCTATAGTAATCATAACTTTATCAACTGACTCTAACTGTGATAAAGATGCAGTTAAAGCCTTTAATAGAATTTCTTCCTGTGATGATGTCATTTCAAATACTGCATCACTACTAAGATTTATATATGCAATTCCATCTTTTATAGAAAAACTTATAAGCCTTGTTTCTTTTGGAAGTATAGGCTTGCATTGACTTACTGTTGCAGGTCCTTTTATAAGTTCTTGTATTATGATTTCACCTAATAACTCATCATATCCGATAAGTCTCTCTTCTTTTATAACTTCACTCTTGCTATCATCTCCACCAAAGTATAGTACGATATCTGTATATTCCTTGCCTTCATCAGCAGTAGCTCTCTTTGTATTTTCAAGTTTTTCTTTAACTAATGAACTTGCTTGATCTTTTTTAACAGCTAGATTTTTATAATATAGCACTCCTACAATTACTAATAATCCAATTAGTATGGCTAATATAATTGATATTAAGGTTTTTCTTTTCATACTTTCCCCCTATTAGGATTAAAATTATATTATATATCTAATAATAAACTATGTTTGTCCCTATTACACATTCTTAACTCTAAATCCTTAATAATGTCAATATTATTCTCTCTTAACACACTTACTACCGTCTCATAAGCAAGCTCTGGATAATTATTAGTCTTGCTTAAGTGACCTAAATATATAGTTTTAAATTCATCCTTAAATATATCTACTATGGCCTTACCGCAATCTTCATTAGATAAGTGACCTACATTACTAAGTATTCTCTTTTTTAATGGATATGGGTATGGTCCAAACTTAACCATTTCTATATCATGATTGCTTTCCAATAATATTATATCACTATCATCCAGAGCAAGCTTTACCTCTGGTGAAAAATATCCAAGGTCCGTTGCTACACAAGCCTTCTTATATCTACCATGAACCTTATATCCCCTAGGGCATGCAGCATCATGTGATATCGGAAAGTTTTCTATGATTAAATTGTTTAGCTCAGTATATTTGTCATCCACTAACTTAATATTCTTTTCCTTTATTGCACCTATTTTGCCTTCCATAGCCTGCCATGTAAAACTTGGAGCATATACCGGTATATCATATTTTCTTGAGAGTACTCCTACCCCTTTTATATGATCTGAATGCTCATGTGTTATAAATATTCCATCTATAGTCTTAGGGTCAACACCAATTGCTGATAGCTCTTTATCTATAGATTTCCCTGGCATACCTGCATCTATTAGTATATTAGTATCTTTTTCACCAATTAATATGCTGTTTCCACTACTTCCACTAAACAATGGACAAAATCTCATAGTATTCTCCTTATTTTTCTATAGATAAATTATTAATCATTCACCCTTTTTATATCTGCTCCAAGAGCTTTAAATTTCTTTTCGATGTCCAAATACCCTCTATCGATATGTTCAACACCCTCAACTTCTGTAATTCCTCTTGCTGCAAGTCCTGCAATAACAAGAGCCGCTCCCGCTCTTAAGTCAGTAGCTTTAACACGGGCACCTGAAAGTCCCTCAACTCCATCTATTATAGCTATTTTACCTTCAATTTTAACATTGGCTCCCATTCTTTTAAGTTCATCAACATGTTTAAATCTATTCTCATATATGCTTTCATTTACTATACTTCTGCCCTTTGCAAGAGTTAGTAATGTACTCATTGGTTGTTGAACATCTGTAGGGAATCCTGGATATGGAAGAGTTTTTATATTTACGCCCTTTAGGTTCTTATCACTCTTAACAGTAACAGAATCATCGTGCTCTATAATCTCTACTCCCATTTCTATTAATTTTGCAGAAATAGATTCTAGGTGCTTTGGAATAACATTTGTTACGTTAACCTCTCCACCACATGCTGCAGTTGCAACCATGAAAGTTCCAGCCTCAATCTGGTCTGGAATAACAGAATAGTTGCATCCACAAAGTTCTTCAACTCCTGTAATCTTTATTACATCAGTTCCTGCACCCTTAATTTTTGCTCCCATAGTATTTAAAAAGTTAGCAACGTCTACTACGTGTGGCTCTTTTGCAACGTTCTCAAGAACAGTAACTCCCTCTGCAAGAGTCGCCGCAAGCATTATGTTTATTGTTGCTCCAACACTTACAACGTCAAAGTATATTGTTGTTCCTACTAACTTTTCTGCTTCTATGCTTACTGCACCATGCTCTATGGTAACTGTTGCCCCAAGAGCCTCAAAACCCTTTATATGTTGATCTATAGGTCTATCCCCTATTGGGCATCCACCCGGAAGCTCAACCCTTGCCTTCTTAAATCTTGATAAAAGTGCTCCTTGCAGATAGTAAGATGCTCTCATTTTTCTTACTTCTGGAATTGTAGCGTTTGTAGTAACTATATTTGAACTATCAATAGAAATACAGTTATTTCCTCTGCCTACTTTACATCCTAAATATTCCAAAATTGTCTCTAAACAGTTTATATCTTCTATATTAGGTACATTGTCTATGTGACAAACTCCCTTTGATGCTAATATCGCTGCTGGCAAAATTGCAACGGCCGCATTCTTTGCTCCATTTATATTTACGTCTCCAAATAATGGATTTCCTCCATTTATAACCAATCTTTCCATATAGGTATCATCCTCACTATTTATATTGTCCGTTTAGTATATATATTAACTTGCTTCATCTTCAATGTTTGTAATCATAAAGTCTCATACAGCTTATTATAACACAATGTCCGTACATTTTAATAAAATTTTTATAAATTATCAATGTAATTTTTCATATATACACCTTATTATGGAATTTTGCACCAAATCATTGGTTATAATTGCTTATATAACATATTATAGCCTAATATAATATGTTATAATACTGTTAGTTATATCATGTTAATCATTATAAATTCATGATATAATTAATAAGGAAACACCCTTTCACATTCATTCAAAGGTGTAAGTTCGCATGAACCAAATCATAGATTTGGATGCTTACTTAATGAAACACCTTTTCATATTCATTGAAAGGTGTAAGTTCGTATAAACCAAATCATAGATTTGGATACTCACTTAAGAATTAAATATAAGTTTTAGAGTGTCATTTATTACAACTCTAATCGGGAGGTAACCATGAAATATTATTTAGTTGCAACCATAGACAATCAATTTATTGATGAAATTCAATCTATCCAAAGGTTTTTAAATAAAAAATATAGAGTATATAAGAATATAACAAACCTTTATATCCCTCTAGGCTCTATTAATAACGCCGAATTTGACAAATTAGATGAAATAATAAAAAAAATCATATCTCCTTATAAGAAATTTAGAGTTGGAATTGATAATGATATATATATTAATGATACATCTAATACTGTAAATTTAAAGGTTAAAGATAAAGGATATATAAATAAAATATCTCGAAGTCTATTTGATAAGCTTGATACTCATGGTATAAGCGCAAAGGATTTTTCAACCTGTGCATATTTTAACATGCCAATATCTAATGCTAACAATGCAATTAGAAAAGCATATGCAAATAACTCTTTTTCCTTAGATACATCAAAAGAAAAAACTGATTTACTTAACTTCACTAAAATAGATAAAATTGAAGTTTGGAAACAACTGAACAACAGAAAAGATACTATAGTAAAAAGCTATGACTTAAAGGATTTTTAAATTAACAATAATATTGGGACAAAATATGAAGCATCACTGAAAATAATGATTCTTAAACCTTTAATAATTATCCTCTCTATAGGGCAGACTAATCCTAAAGGATGGTGATTTGCTCTATGTGGGGTATAATATTTTCTATCATTTCAGGGGTAGCCATGAGTGTTCAAGGTGTATTTAATACTCAACTCACGAAGAAAATTGGTGTATGGGAAACAACTGTACTTACTCAAGGAATTGCACTTTTAACAGCCCTAATCGTATTATTTTTTGCAGGAGATGGTAGTTTTAGAAATCTAAAAGATGCCAATAAACTATATCTTTTAGCTGGTGTACTTGGAACTGTAATTACCTTTACAGTTATTCAAAGTATGTCTGATTTAGGTCCTGCTATTGCAGTTGCTACTATATTAGTTGCACAACTTGTAGCTGCTGCTCTTATAAATCATTTCGGTTGGTTTGGGTCCGAAGTTGTACATAGTTCTGTCATACGTCAAATTATTGGTGTTGCAGTAATGATAGTAGGAATCATTATTTTTAAATGGAAAGGATAGTCCCTATCTTTTCTATTTTTTGTATGTCCTAATATATAATTTATATATTAAATATTAATACTAACATACTTAATGTATTACTATAGAGGAGGCAACATATGGACTTTAAACAATTAGAAGCATTTATCACAGTGTCCAAGCTTAAAAGCTTCTCAAAAGCTGCTAATGCCATTTATCTTTCTCAACCAACAATAAGCTCACACATTTCAAGCCTTGAACGTGAACTTAATATTCAGCTGTTTGATAGAACTTCAAAAGAAGTTAACTTAACCCCTGTTGGAGAATCTTTTCTTCAATATGCAAATGACATAATCAACACTAGAAATAATGCTATTGCTGATTTAGCTAATTTTAATAACAACATTTCTGGTATTTTGAATTTATCAGCAAGTACAACACCATGTAATTCACTACTACCTTCTCTCGTTTCTAAATTCAGTGAAATCTATCCAACTGTAAAATTTAATATTAAAGAGCAGGGCTCCTCTAAAATAATAAATGACATCATTAATTTAAACTGTGAAATCGGGTTAGTTGGTGCAAATATAGATAATCCTAAAATTAACAGCTATAAAATTATGGAGGATGAACTTGTTGTTATATCAAGTTCAAAATTAAAGTTACCTGAAATATTAACCATAGATGAGCTTATTAAATATCCATTTATTATGCGTGAAAAGGAATCTGCAACAAGGCAGACCCTTGAAGATAATTTCCAAGGACATAATATAGATTTAAGTAAAATAAAAACCGTATGTGAGGTTGATAATATCCACTGTCAACTTAAATTTGTAAGTCTAGGCTTTGGAGTTTCAATTATCAGTAAAAGTCTCTTTGATGAGACAATATTAAATGATACTATTTGTTTTAGTAGAATACAGGAGATTGACTTAAAAAGAAATATCTTTCTAGTAGTAAGTTCTAAGCGCACCTTAACTCCTACTGCTAAAGCTTTCTTCAACATGTGTATAGAAAAATTTAATCTTAAAATATAATAGATAAAGCTATATAAAGCTAAGGATTTCTTGATTAATCCTTAGCTTTAATTTTTATCTTTTTAAAAGCTTTAACAAATGTTTACTCCTTACATATACTAATAAGTGAAATAAGTATATAGGAGTACTTCTATGTTTTTTAGCAAAAAAATGGATCCTCTTCTTAAAAATATAGTTGAAGAAAATCTCTATAATAATTATAGAGTTATTATACAATACGGAAGCATTTCTGGCTCAATTGAAAAAAAAGTACGTTCTTTTAAGGGCGAAATTATATATGATATTAAATCTATCAATTGTATATGCGTTATAATTAATAAACACGGGCTTAAAAGAATGCTAGAACTTCCTGATGTAAAATATGTATGTTTAGATGAATCTGCATATCTATGTGGAAAAAATGTACTTCATGCAAATGGAATATTCCTAGATAATAAAAACTATACCTTGTTAAAAGAAAGAAAGGTTTCAGGAAAAGGAATTTGCATAGGAATAATTGATAGTGGTGTTTATCCACATATTGATCTTGCTACACCAACCAATAAAGTAAAAAAGTTTATAGATGTAATTAATAACATAACCTTTCCCTATGATGATAATGGTCATGGCACCTTTATATCTGGAATTTTATGTGGTGAAAATAACGCCAGCAAAAATGTTAAGCAAAGAGGCATTTCAGTAGATAGTGAGCTTATTATGATTAAAGCTTTTAATAAATTTGGTAAAGGATATGTTTCATCAACCCTTTACGCCTTTGATCAACTTTATAAATTAAGTGAAGAATTTAATATAAAGATTATTTGTGCACCCTTTGAAGTTCCAACGCTAAATAAAACTATCCTCACACTCTACGATAAAATATTTACTATGTTTAGAAATAAAAATATACTTATCATTGTTCCTGCAGGAAATAATGAAAGTAAAGAAGATACCATTAGAGGTATAGCTTTGTCTGATAAAGTACTTACTGTTGGCGGTATAAATACTAACTCAACTTATATAGTAAGTGAATACTCATGCTGTGGCTCAACAAAAATCTTAAAAAAGCCTGATTTTGTTGCTGCAAGCGATGATATCATCTCACTAAATACCGACAAAAGCTATGTTTCCCAACGTGATGGCGAAAAAATATATCCTCATCCACTTACAACACCTTATACAGCCTTAAGCGGCACATCAATTGCTTGTGGATTTATAACCGGTGTATGTTCTCTTTTACTACAATGTAACAATAATTACACCTTTGATGATATATATTCGTTACTTAAAATAAATTCCATTTTAATAAAAGATAAAAAATACAAGCAAGGCCATGGATATATAAATGTATCTAATTTAATAAATAACTTAAAAATTACAAATAACATTCTTCAAGTCAATGATGATAAAAAGAAATAAGCATCCCCAACCTATGGGATGCTTATTTCTTTTATAAAAGCTTCCTTCTAAGCATATCAATAAGAGTTATTGTTGCTCTCTCTCTTATTCTCTGTCTACTTCCAGTTAAATTTAATTTTTTAACTTCTACTTCTTTATTGTAATACACTGCAATGTAAACAAGTCCTACTGGCTTTTCCTGGGTTCCACCTCCAGGTCCTGCTACTCCTGTCGTTGCAATTCCAATGTCAGCCCCTGAAGTTCTAGCAACTCCTTCAGCCATTTCTCTTGCTGTTTCTTCACTAACTGCTCCAACTGTATTTAAAGTTTCTTCCTTAACTCCAAGTCTTCTTATTTTAGCTTCATTACTGTAAGTTACCACACCTTCAAGAATACTTGCAGATATTCCTGGATAATTAATTAATTTTGCAGCTACCATACCACCTGTACATGATTCTGCAGTAGCAATTGTCAGCCCTTTTTCTACTAACATACCTCCTACAACCTCTTCTAATGTAGCTTCTCCTTCTGCGTAAACATTATTCCCTAATATACTTCTTATTTCGGCTTCCACCGGAGCAATTAACTTATTAGCTGCTTCTTCATTTTCAGCCTTAGCTGTGATTCTAAAAATCATTTCTCCTTCTTTTGCATAAGGTGCAACGGTAGGGTTTTCATTATCTATTAAATCTCCAATAAGTTCAGCAGCAGCACTTTCTCCAACCCCTATAACTCTAAGTACCTTAGAAACCAAAATCTCATTTGAATACTTTCTTAAGTATGGAATCACGCTTTCCTCAAACATAGCTTTCATTTCTCTTGGAGGTCCTGGCAACATAACTAAAACCTTTCCTAACTCATCAATTATACAGCCTGGAGCAGTTCCATTATTATTTTTTAAGACAATAGCATCCTCTGTAAAATACGCCTGCTTCTCATTTGTTTTTCCTAGTGGCTTGTTTATCTTTGCAAAATATTCTTTTATTAACTTTAATGATTCTTCATGACATACTGATTCCTTTCCAAAGTACTCAAAAGCCACTTCCTTTGTTAAATCATCCTTTGTTGGTCCTAATCCTCCAGTTGTTATAACTAAATCAGCTCTTGAAAAAGCAAGATCATAAGCCTGTTTTAGCCTTTCTGGATTATCTCCTACTACAGATTGATAATATACAAATATACCTTCTTCGCTAAGCCTTTTAGCTATGTACTGTGCATTTGTATTTACGATATCACCCAATAAAATTTCAGTTCCTACTGCAAGTATTTCACATCTCATAATTAAAATTTAATGAGAAGCTCATTAAGAACTTCTCATTAAAATACTCCCCCCTTAATTAAAAACATTCTCGAGCTTTTTAAATATATCTTTGTTTTCTTTAATTTTATTATCATTTCCAAGAACAACAACAAAATCCTGCTTTAATACATCTTCAATCATTCCTGCAAAATTATTAATATCTTCAATCTTCGTTGATAGAACTTCTTTTCTTTCTTTAACTCTATCTTCATGTGATATTCTTCTTAAATATAAACTCATTGCTACTTCTCCAGACATTGATGGAGTCAATGGAATATCTAGTTCACTCATAGTTCCAATTATATACTTAGTCATCTCTCTATCTGTAGTTTTAAAGTTTCTTACATACTCTGGAGTTTCATCGTATGCCTTCAAGGTTTCTTTAATATTAGGATCTCTATAGCTTACAAATACCATATTCCCATTTCTTGAAATATTTGAAAATGCTCCATAAGCCCCACCTTGAACTCTTACCTTATTCCATAGATAATCCATACCTATAATAGTTTTTAAAACTAAAAGCTTTCCTGTATACTCATATCCTAGCTTTTTGAAGTTATATCCTTTAGCTACATATTGAACGTTTGCTGGAGTTAACATACCTTCTTTTTTATTTTCTTCTTTAAATTCATATGAATATCTTTCAACTTTATTAGTAGATAAAACTGATAAGATGGTGGAAACATTGTTTTGAACAGCCTCTAGCTCTTCTTCCTTTCCTGTTACAGCAATCATTAGATTATTAACATTAAAAATAGTATTAATCAATTCTTTTAATTTATTAATAGTGCCATCAATTTTTTCATCATAATTATCATCTAAATTCTTTAAGAATCTATAGAATTCATATCCTGTAGTCTTTTCAACATAATTATAGGATGGTGAGAAGTATGATCCTACTCTTGTGCTTGTCACTTGATGTCCTCTCTCCAACAACCTCATTTCTACTCTAGAAATTAACATTCTTAGAAGTTCTCTAATTCTCTTCTTATCTTCAAATTTTGTATTTTTAATGATATCTGCAATAATATTTAAAGCTACTGGTAATTTATCTACTAAAACACTACAATGACCTTCTAAGTATGGATTTAATAAGTTAATATCCTTACTATCTCCATAAACCTCGCTTCTGAAATAAACTCCTCCAGTATTTATTAAAACCTCATTTGATAACTCTCCATAAGTATAGGTTGATGTATCTAATTTACCAAGAAGCGTTCCAAGTAAACTTATATATGGTATGTCTTCTTCCTTAATGCAAGTACTATTAAACATAAAGGATATATATGCAATTTTACTTGTGAATACATCATGGTATAAAACCCTTATGCCTTCTACTTCTTTTTCTTCAACCTTTAACTCTTCTACCTTATCATCAATATCACTTAATGAAAGTACTGGAATAGTTTCTAATAATTCATGAGAATCTGGAGTTGTTTGTCTTCTAATCAACGCCCTGGTCTCATTAACTATATCTTGCAACTCTTCCATAGATAAGCTTTCTTTATATCTTTGCAATCTTTCCTTTAACTTTGCTTCTTTTTCATCTGCTAATCCCTTCTTTGGAGCCAAAATCAATAAAGATGAATGATTGTTTTTTAATAAATACTTCTCTATCAATTGCTCAAAGTAATTAGTAGTAAGGCCCTGTTTCATCTTTTCTATATTCTTCTCATATCTGAAATGAATTAGTGGATCACCATCATGAAGCCAGCTATCCATAGCAGTCATATAATAATAAAGTCCCTTAGGCATACCTTGGAAGTCAGCTTCTCTTAATTTAAATTCAGTAATATTTACACAAGCTTCAACCAGTTTTTTATCAATTCCATTCTTTACAAGATCTTGTAAAGTTCCAAAAAACACGTCCCTAAACTTTTCTTTTTTCTCTTTCTCGCTACCCTTAACTACTATGCTAAATACCGGTTGAAGAATACTTCCGTCAAAGTATCCATATACGTCTTTACCTAATTCAGCATCAAGAAGGGCCTGTTTTAAAGGTGCGCCTTGAGTCTCTAATAATAGATATTCTAAGGTACTTAAAGCTAAGTATAATTCATCATCAGTAGACCTTCCAGTTACAAAATTCATGGCCATAAATGTCTTTTCTTCTGAATTATCTTCAGCAGAAATAGAATACTCTTTAACTACTTCCTTCATCTTTTCAAATGGTTCTTCCGGAGCAATTTTAGCATCAACTTCTCTTCTCTCAAAGTTAACTAAGTAATTGTCATTTATAAAAGCTAACATTTTCTCAAGATTACCATCTCCATATAAGAAAATAAAGCTGTTTGATGGGTGATAATATTTTGCATGGAAGTCTAAAAAATCTTCCTGGGTCAAATCTGGAATAAAATCTGGATCTCCACCTGATTCACACCCATAAGTATTGTTTTCAAATAAGGAGCCTTGAATATTTCTCATTAAAACACCATCTGGAGAAGAAAAAGCTCCCTTCATTTCATTATAAACAACTCCTTTATATGTTAATTCATCTTCGATATTCTCTAGCTCATAATGCCATCCTTCTTGCATTAATATTTCTTTAGTAGAATAAATATTGGGATAAAAAACTGCATCTAAATATACATCCATTAAGTTAAAAAAGTCTTTCTCATTCTTACTTGCTAACGGATATATTGTTTTATCACTAAAAGTCATTGCATTTAAAAATGTGTTTAAAGATCCCTTAATTAACTCAACAAATGGTTCCTTAGTAGGAAATTTTTTAGAACCACATAAAACACTATGCTCTAATATATGTGCTACTCCAGTATCATCACTTGGAGGAGTTTTAAATCCAATAGAAAAAACTTTATTAGAATCATCATTCTCTAAATGTAAAAGTTTCGCTCCTGTTTTTTCATGCTCAAATATTCTAGCTATGGAATTTAACTCTTCTACCTTTTCTTGTCTTTCTAATTTAAATCCATGATATACTTTACCAACTTTATATTCCATACTAATCCTCCTAATTAAACGTATGTAATTTTATTATGTGTACTATAAACATTAGTTTAAGATTTTACATCAACCACTCAAGCTTTATCCGCTCAATTTATTTTGCAGTGAGCCTTATAATATTATTTATCCTCATAATATTAATATTCCCTAATTATATTTAATTAAAAGAAACTCCTTCTCATATTTATTCGAAGGAGTACTCCACTTAGTAAGTTCTAGCTATCCAAATCAAAGATTTGGACTCTTACTTATAGAGAGTTAATACTAAGTACACATAGTATTATCCCTCTAATATGTTCTCTAATTTAATTATTCTACTCTACCTTTCAAATCTCCTCTAACATTGGAACCATTATTTTAGCTAAAGTATTAATATAATTTAATTGATCATAATTAAATTCCTTATGATTTATGGATGAAGAAAGATGTATAGCACCAATAATCTTTTTCTTATTCTTTAATAAAACAACCATGTTAGATTTAATATCTGGAATTACCATTGATTTGTTATACTGTTTAATACAACTCCAATCAATTCCACATATATTTTCATTTGACTCTATTGCTGAATTTACAACATGCATACTATATTCTGTATCAATAACTTCATATTTATTAATACTTTTGCAATATTGATTTGCTATCTGATTTTCTTTAATCCTATAAAGAGTACATATATCTGCTTCTGTTATCTCTGCTATACGATTCATTGTATTAACTATTTTTTCATTGATTGAAATATCTTCATTTATTAAGTCTATAAACTCAATTACCGTGGACACATTCTTATAATCCTGATCTCCACTTCCTACAAATATACCGCTTAATCTATTAGTAGTACTTATCTTGAATCCAAAAGATTCACTCCATACTTTGGTTCTATTACGTCCTCCACTTTTCGCCTCATATAAGGCTTGATCTGATTTTTCAATTAGTTCGTCATAGGTAGTTGCATGTGTCGGATAACTTGCGACACCCATACTTACCGTAACTTCCCGTTTATCCCCCATAAGTTTTTCTTCTCTTATTTTATTTCTAATTCTCTCTGCAATAACTTCAGCCTCGTTTACCCCAATATCAGGAAGAACAATAATAAACTCTTCACCACCATATCTTCCAATAATATCATTCTTACGAATATTATTTAATATGGTCTTACATAATCTACTTAGTACACTGTCTCCCATCCTATGTCCATAGTTATCATTTATTTCTTTAAACTTATCAATATCAAGCATTATTATAGAAAATTCTGTACCATAGGTATAAGATTTCTCTATTTGCTCTTGAACAAAGACTTCTAAATGCTTTCTCATCAGTGCACTAGTTAAATTATCTATACTTGAGCTCTTTCTAATATTATCTCTATCAATAATCATATATAGTATTCTTGAAATATTAAAACACTTTTTCATAGTATTGATATTAATATTATTTATTCTTTTAGTGCTTTCTACATAAATATATCCAACTAAATCATTTGTATATTCGTGGCTATTAGCTACTCTCCCACCTTTTAGAATTTGTATAATAGGGATGCACATAATAGTTTTATTATTATCTACATCATAGCTAAAAACTTCACCACTAATACTAATAGTTCTTTTTTCCTTTGAGATTAATGGTATTTTCTTACTTCTAACTATATTGATTAAAGACAAATCATCTGGTATATTCTTCTCTTGATCTGTTGAGGCTGCAACCTTTACCTTTCCTTCATTTTCAACTAAAATCGTAGTCTTACATGAAACAGACAATAGATTAATATATTTGCATATAATGTTCAAATTTTCATTGATATTCCCATTCAGTTTACCAAGCATATTATCAACGGTATTTAAATCCTCAAAATAACTTCTATTCTGCATTTTAAGCTCTTTTAGAAATATGGAATTAACTATATTTTGTTTCATTAACCCATTTAAATATTCAACTATGTTTTTAACATTAGAAACATTAACTTCTATATTCGAATTTGCTTTAATTACTCCATAATGCTGTCTTACTTTCATTAATAGTTCAAAAGCTTCGATTATATTTGGATTGATGTTTATAAATTTTTCTACGTAATTGTTTGGCATTCCTTCAAGTGTATCTATAATTAAACCACAGCATTCATATATATATCCAGCTGTGCAAGTATAATTTTCTTCTTTATAATAACCCTTAGCTAACTGAAAGTTTATTTTCCAAGAAAGCACTAGGTTTTTATCTTTTATCACTTCTAGTCTATCAGCAAGTTTTCTATAATTACTATCTTGATTTAAAACTACACCTAAATATTCAATCTCAACCTTATTTACACCTGACTTAATTGATTCTTTATTTTTTAAAATATATTTGTAAACCTCAATTGCATCATCTTCAAATCCTAAATATATAAGCTTATTTATGCAATAACATAACATTGAGACCCTAAAATCCATATATAGAATTTTTTCAGATGATTTGATAATTAAATCTATATTGACATTACTTCTGTCATAACATAAGCAATAAATATTATGAAGAAGAGCAATTTCGTATCCTACTAAAGACTTAGAATTTCCTAGAATTTCAAGCCCCTGCTCTAAGTATTTCTTACCTTCCTCTTTACTTCCAGTTATCTCTGAAATAAAATACATGAAAATACAATAAGGTCCAGCTTCCTGCCAATATTTCATATAATCTTTATCAATATAATGACTACATAGCTTTGCATATCTGTAGCTTTCATTGTATTTACCTTTTTTATATAATATTGTTCCTATATATGAAAAGTTATAAAAATTAGATGATAAAACTTCACTCTCCATTGCTTTATTAGATGAAACATTAAAATACTCATAAGCTTTACTATAGTTCATCATCACATAATGCACAAAGCCTAAATTAGATAAACAATTAACCTTGTAGGAGTCATCATCTACTAATGCAACTAAACTATTAGATTTTTCGAACCACTTTAATGCCTCTTCTTCACATTGTAAATAATCACTATATAAGACTCCCATACTATTAGTTATTCTACATAACCTTTTAGTAAAATTAAGCTTTTCACATCTTTCAACCATTTGTTTCAAAAGTTCTAAACTCTCAATTTCTTTACCTTGAACAACTAAAGAATCAATATAGTAATTCATAAAAGCTAGTCTATATTCCTCATCCTCTTCCTCACATAAACTTATTCCATAATTACATAATTCTTTTACGCTGTCATACTCCTGTTTATTGTACTTTCTCCAAATAATCATTGATAAATACTTAATTTTACCAAGTCTATAATCAGATTTATTTACAGCGGCCCTCATTTTTTTTAAATACTTAGTAACGTTTTTGTCATACCCAAGATCTATTGATAAAAATAGAATTTCTCTTAAAATATCTATATATTCATTTAGATACTTTTCTTCATTACAAAGGTTTTGGGCAGATAAATAATAATCCATACTTGTCTTTTTTTCTGATAGTTTATTATATAACTCACCTAGACTCATATTAGCTGCAATCTCTTCTTTTCTAAGATCTTCAAACTCTCTATTTTCATCTATAAAATTTAATATTTTAAAATTAAACTTTATAGCCTCTTCAATCTTATTTAGCTTTTCTAATTCCTTTTTCCTTGCTTTATAAAATTCTAAAATTCTCTTATCCTTAACCTTTTCTAAATGATATATTATCTCATCAATATACTCACCTTGGTTCTCATCATCAAATGACATTAAGATTTTAGCAATTTCATTATGTTTTTTAATACTTAAATTCTCATCTATACTTCTATATAAATAATTTTTTAAAAACTTATTATAAAAAGTATATTTAGTAGATTTATTATTTGTGGTCTTAGATAAAATTCCTTTTGAAATTAAATATGTTAAACTCTCTCTTAGCTTTTCCTTAGATAAGTTCAAAAACTCTACTATTATTGATAAATTTATAGGCATATAAAAATATGACATTTCATGAAGTATATCTAAATATTCTTCCTCTAACCCTGAAAGTTGATTTCTGCATACTTCTTCCATATCAGTAGACATGTATATTTCATGATTAGAAATTTTCTTCCACATTCCATCAGACTCATCTATATATATTACCTTCTTATCTCTAAGATATTTAATTCCCTCTTCTACTAACAGTGGATTACCCATGGAATGCCTATATAATATATCCGTAAAGCCTTCTGAAATTTTATCTACGTTAAGTATATTCTTTAAAACTCTCGATGTCATTTCTTCACTTAAAGGTGTAAGATGGATTTCTAAATCTACTTTGTTTTTTATTTTACTTAACATTTCTGTAAAATCAGAATTTCCAAGACAATCTCCATCTCGATAAGAAATAATAACAAGAAGATTTCTAGAACATCTCGATCTACTTAAAATATATTGGATAATACCTAGCGTAAAGGTATCATACATATGAATATTATCCAAAATAATTATTCCTTGCTTATCAGCATAGTACTCTAACAAAAACAAGGATATTTTAATCATTAAAGCCACATTATTTTTTATCTTGAACTCTACACTTCCATAGTTATCTGTTGTATCTTCTCCATACATTTCTGGAATTACCATAGATAACTCTTTTTTATATTTATTTAAAAGACTTTTATCTGCATTTGTAACTACCTGCTTTAATAAATTACTGATAGCAATGCTACTTCCATAATCAGTAACATAAAAACAGCTTAAATAATTTTTATAATCAGTCTGAATCAAATGCTTTATATGTGTAATTAATCTAGTTTTTCCGATTCCAATTTCTCCGTGAATTAGAATAACACTTTGATTACTTTTTTCATTTATACCTTCACTTATTGATTTAATTATATTAGAAACTTCTTCATTTCTTCCTATCAATGGGGTATTAAAATTTAATTTCTCCTTTTTATTACTTACAAATGAATATGTTGTGTCAAACACCTTATTTACTTCATCTATAATATCAAGAATTTTATAATCTTTACTTTTAACATTCTTGTACAAATTATAAATAAGGGTGCTCATTTTTTCACCAATTAACTGTAAATATTGATGCTTCTTTTCACTACTAAGAGTTTCGTCTATATCCTGCTGAATCCTTCCATATAATCTTACTCCTTTATTTTGAAGAACAATACTAATGAGTATTTCTTTCAGTTTTTCAACATAATATGGTTCATGAGGAGCTTTACTACTGGTAAAAATGGTATCCTTGTAATTATCACTAGACTCATAATGTATAGGTATGCCCAGCTCTCTACAATCTAACAAGGCAGTTATCTTATCCTTTAATTTAACTCTATTATCTTTTGAAACATATATACTCTCTACACTAAAAGGCATTATTTTTATATAACTATAACATTGCTCTTGAGCTAATCTACATATGTCTACAAATATATCTAATAATACAGACTCCTCAATTTCATCAAATATATCCATTAATAATTTATAGTCGCTAATTGAATCTGTAACGTAGAAATACTCAATCTTTTTATCTTTACTACTTAAATTCATAGTAGAACCAAACTCAAGTATATTTACACATGTATCTTTTAAAATGCTAATCTTTTCAAACTCATTAATGCATATTTCTAAAAGTGTTTTTTCAACATGAATAGAATTTAATATATACACATTTACCTTTTTCTTATTTTTTGTAATATCTACAGCCTCATACATAGAATAGGATCTACTATTGCTAAGCAGCTTGTCTATCCTATATTTCCCATTAATTAATCTCATAGTAATACCACCTATACAAATAATAAATAATAAAAATTAACCCCATTAATTTTTATATACTTAGATATAATATTATATCACACCTTGTAATTTTATGGTATATAATACATATTTTTAGCATTATTTCCCTTAATCTCAAAAAAATAATATCTCCTAAGAGATATTATTTTTTATGTCAAAATTTCATATCCATTTTCAGTTACCAAAATTGTATGCTCCCACTGAGCTGATAATTTTCCATCCGCTGTAACTGCAGTCCATTCATCTTCCAATATTTCAACTTCTGCAACTCCCTCATTTATCATAGGTTCAATTGTGAAAGTCATGCCTGGAAGTAAAATCATGCCTTCCCCTCTTTCACCTATATGAGGTACAAATGGATCCTCATGGAACTCATTTCCTATTCCATGTCCACCAAAATCATATACTACTGAATATCCTTTACTTGTGGCATATTCATTAATAACAAAACCTATGTCTCCTAAAGTATTAAAAGGCTTAACTTCCTCAATTCCTCTTCTTAAGCATTCCTTAGTAGTCTCAACTAAGTCCTTTGCCTTATCACTTACATTTCCTATCATAAATGTTCTGTTAGCGTCACCATAATATCCGTCTAAAATACATGTAACATCAACATTTACAATATCTCCATCCTTGATAATAGTATTTTCATCTGGTATTCCATGGCATACAACCTCATTTATTGAAATGCAAGTACTCTTTGGATATCCATGATATCCTAGTGGTGCTGGATATGCCCCTTTAGCTACAGTATATTCATGCACCCACTTGTTTACTTCTTCAGTAGATATTCCAACACATATTTTTTCCTCTACCATATCTAAAATTTCTTTTGTTAAAGCCGATGCTTTTCTTATACCCTCAATATCCTTAGATGATTTAATAATATCTCTTGGTATCTCATAACCTACTTGTTGACTTAGTTTTTCTAAATACATATCTTGATCCATATGACACTTTTTATATTTAATACCGCTTCCACACCAGCAAGCATCATTTCTGTTTATTTTATTCATAACTTACCTCCGATTAAAGTATATAAATCCACGACTTATAAACACCTTATAAATTTATCTTTTTAAGTGAGACTCCAAATCTTTGATTTTATCAGTGGAACTTACTTCCCTGAATCAACCTGAAGTGGGTTTACATATATTATATCACTTATTCTAATTTATTAAATTTATTTTATGTCTATATTTTCATTATAAATTTATATGTTGACTCTTTAAAAGTGATAAGTATAAATATATCTTCCTTTACCATTCCTCAACAATCTCCAATACTCATTAAGAGAAACATGCTTCCTATTTGCACTATGCTGTGCAGCAAAAATATCATGTTTATCAATTGTAATATTAAACTCCTTTGACGTTATAATTTGTGTATGATATGGCTTTCTTCTTTCATCTGCATACTGCACAACATCCCCAACCATTAAGTGCTCATACAATTCATCAAATCTATCTATCGCTTCTTCAACCGTATACTCCTTATATCCTTTAGCCATACCGTTCCCTATATCTCCATTATAGCCCCAGTATAACCTAAAGTATTCCGAACTTCTCCATGTTAAAGAGCATTTTCTAAGGTTCATTGGGTCTCTTGTATAACAAAACCAGGCTGTTTCCTTTTCATAATCATATCCAACCATCTTCATTCCACCAGCAACTAATGCCTGGCAAATAAAATTAGTGCAATCATTATCCTTGTAAAGAGGATACTCCTTTGTATTTGGCGCCTCAGCATAAGTTTGTGCATATGCTATGGCAGCTTCTCTATTATAAGAGTATTTTACTTCACGTACTCTTTTACTTTTAAGTAGGGTTTTTCTTAAGCTTTTTTGGAATTTACGAAATATATTTCTATTCTTCATCATAACCTCCCTGCTTAAACATTTTAAGTTGTATTAATCAGCATTCATCTGATTATTAATAATACATCTTGTTCCATATACTTATTATACTAATGCACTAATTATATGGTGTCTAAAACCTTTTAACATTATCTCTTATCACTTTCAAAGAATAAAGCTAAAACTCCAGCACCCGTATGACTACCAATTGTAGGTCCTAGTATATTTATTACACAGTCTTTCACATTCCCTTTTTTACGGCATAGCTTCTCTAAATACTTAGCTTCCTCATAACAATCCCCATGAGAAATAGTTATCAGTTGCATTTCATCTGAAGACTTTTCTGTAAAAATTTTAGCAAGCTCATGAATGGACTTCTTCCTTCCCCTAGCTTTATATAATGGAATTAACTTTCCATAATTGTCAACATGAAGTATTGGTTTAATATCTAGGAGAGTTCCTACAGTAGCTGCTGTACTTGAAACACGACCTCCTTTTTTTAGATGATGCAAATCATCTACAGTAAAATAGTGATTTACTTTTAACTTCACATCTTCAATATAATCTACTATTTCACCCTTACTTTTATCTGCCTTCATCATCTCATAAACCTTTATAGCTATAAATCCAATTCCCATGCTGGCTGATAAGGTATCTATTACGTTAATATCACAATCTGTATACTTCTCCTTAAGATTATTTACAGCAACAACAGCATTATTAGCGGTACCTGAAAGTCCTGATGATAGAGCTAAGTATATAACTGACTTTCCTTCTAAAATTAACTTTTCAAAAGCCTCCTCAAATTTATAAGTATTTACCTGAGATGTTGTATATATTTCTCCTTTTCTCATATTATCGTAAAACCGCTTTAAATCAAGAGTCTGGCCAAAGTAATCCTCTAAGGTTTTTTCTTCTATGTTACAACTTAAAGCTAAGCCCATTACGTTAGGCTGCTGAATAAAACCTATAGGTAAATCACTCCCTGAATCTACCATAAGTATTAAATTTTCTCTCATATCTCATACCCCCTTCAGTTATAATTCTTATCATGTTACTAAAATAAAATACAATAAGTTCACGAAAATAAAATAAGACTAATTAATTATGATACATACTATAATTTTACTATATTTTAAGTAATTTTCCAGTATAATCAAGTTAATTAGTCTAATATTATAAAATTTTATTTTAATTTTCAATAAATCTTCCTAGTTTTCTGAACTTATAATAACGCTTTATAAGCAGTGAATCTATTGATTCTTTTTCAAATCTTTCAATTGCCTCATTTAAGTTAACAGATATACGGTGTATCATGGCATCAAAATCTTCTTGAGCACCACCTGCTGGTTCTTTAATGGTTCTATCTATAATTCCAAATTGTAATAAATGTTCTGCAGTAATCTTCATTCTTTCTGCAGCTTCCTTTGACTTAGAGGCATCTCTGTATAATATAGATGCAAATCCTTCAGGTGATAAGACAGAGTAAATAGAGTTTTCTAGCATCCAAACTTCATCTGCTACTGCTAAAGCTAAAGCTCCACCACTTCCACCTTCACCAATAAGCATGGATATAATTGGTGTCTTTAAGTTACTCATAGCCATTAGATTTTTAGCTATTGCTTCTCCAATACCTCGCTCTTCGGACTCCATGCCACAGAAAGCTCCTGGAGTATCCACAAATATAACAACCGGTCTTTTAAACTTTTCAGCCTGCTTCATTAACCTTAAAGCTTTTCTATAGCCCTCCGGCTTTGGCATTCCAAAGTTTCTATCAACATTTTCCTTTGTTGACTTTCCCTTTTGAATTCCTATAACAGTTACACTTCTGTTATTAAACTTAGCAATCCCACCAACTATTGCTCCATCTTCTCCAAAATATCTATCACCCTTAAGTTCTATAAAATCTTCAAAGATGCTGTTTATATAATCTAATGCCCTAGGTCTCTTAGTATTTCTAGATATAGTTACCTTATCCCATGCAGCATTTCTTTCATCCATTTACTACACCTCCCTGCTTTGCTCCTAAATATTATGAAGGTCTAATAGTTTTCCTAAGGTCTTTTTCATTTCTTTTCTATGAACTATTTTATCAACAAAGCCCTTCTCCAATAAAAACTCTGCCCTTTGAAAATCTTCTGGGAGCTCCTCTCCTATGGTTTGTTGAATAACCCTTCTTCCCGCAAATCCAATAAGCGTCTTAGGTTCTGCAAGAATTATATCACCAAGCATTCCAAAGCTTGCCGTAACTCCACCAGTTGTAGGGTCTGTTAAAACAGTAATATATAAAAGTCCTTGTTCATTATGATAAGCTAAAGCTGATGAGGTTTTTGCCATCTGCATTAATGAAAATATTCCTTCATGCATCCTTGCTCCACCTGAACAGGTAAAAATTATTATTGGAAGCCTCTTCTTTGTTGAGTATTCAATAGCTCTTGTAAGCTTCTCGCCAACAGCGCTTCCCATGCTCCCCATCATAAAATTACTGTCCATAACACATATAACAGTTCTATAGCCTTCAATTTTCCCTTCCCCTGTTACTACAGCTTCATTTATATTCAGCTTCTGCTTAGAAATCTGAAGTTTTTCTTCATATCCCGGGAAATCTAATGGATTTGTAGAGGTAATATTTGAAAATAACTCCTTGAAGGTTCCTTCATCAACAACCTGTTTAATTCTCTCTTTTGCTGATATTCTAAAATGGCATTCACAAGAAAAACAAACCTTTAAATTATTTTCTAAGTCCCCTCTATAAAGTATCTTCCCACAACTAGGACATTTAACCCACATACCATCTGGTATTTGAGGTTTATTGGTCTGCTCCATTCTTTCAGGTTTTACTTCTATATAAACATTCTTTTTAAATAACGCCTTTAACTCTTTCATTTTTATCCCTCATTTAGGTTAGCTAAATACTTAGTATCCAAGCTCACTTGCTAAGAAACTTGTATCAAAATCCCCACTTGCAAACTTTTGGTTAGATAAAATCTCTAGTTGAAGATCAATATTAGTCTCTACACCTTCTATAATAAATTCACTTAAAGCACTCTTCATTTTATTTATGGCTTCTTCTCTAGTTTTTCCATGAACGATAAGTTTACCAACCATTGAGTCATAGCTATGGGGAATTACATAATTTTGATAAACCGCTGAATCTAGCCTAATGCCATTTCCCCCTGGAATGTGTAATCTTGTTATTTCACCAGGACAAGGCATGAAGTTCTTCATTGGATTCTCAGCATTAATTCTGCACTCTATTGAATGTCCTTTTAGTTCAATATCTTCCTGTAAAAAAGATAATGTCTTACCTGCTGCAACTTTAATCTGTTCTTTAATTAGATCTATTCCTGTAACCATTTCAGTAACTGGATGCTCAACCTGTATTCTTGTATTCATCTCCATAAAGTAGAAATTTAAATTCTTATCAACTAAAAATTCAATGGTTCCTACACCTACATAGCCTATAGATTTTGCTGCTTCAACTGCAATTTTACCCATACGTTCTCTTAACTTTTCATCAACTACAACAGAAGGTGCTTCTTCAAGAAGCTTCTGATTTTTTCTTTGAACTGAGCACTCACGCTCTCCAAGATAAACTGTATTTCCATGTTCATCAGCTAAAAGCTGAACTTCAATATGCCTTGGCTTTTCAATAAATTTCTCCATATACATATCGTCATTTTTAAAGGAAATCATAGCTTCTTTTTTCGCTGCTACAAAATCTTTTATTAAGCTGGTTTCATCATGTACAATTCTTATTCCTTTACCACCGCCTCCAGCTGATGCTTTTATAATCACTGGGTAGCCTATTTCCTTGGCAATTTTCACTGCTTCATCCTCATTCTTAACTAACCCCTTAGAACCTGGAACAACTGGTACACCAGCAGCCTCCATTAACTGCTTAGCTCTCGATTTATCACCCATCGCTTTTATATTTTCAGAGGTTGGTCCAATAAATTTTATATTGCACTCTTCACACATCTTAGCAAAACGGCTATTTTCAGAAAGAAAACCAAACCCAGGATGTATAGCTTCTGCTTCTTTTAAAATTGTTGCACTAAGAATACTATTTTCATTTAAATAACTATCCTTAGAGGCTTTAGGTCCTATACATATACTTTCATCTGCAAGCTGAACATGTAGTCCTTCTTCATCTCCCTCTGCATACACTGCCACAGTTTTGATTCCTATTTCCCTACACGCTCTGATTATTCTAACTGCTATTTCTCCCCTATTTGCAATTAATATTTTCTTAAACATATAGTTACCTTCCTTACCCTTATACTCCTACAGCAAAAGTTAACTCAGCTTGGCAAACAACCTTGTCACCAACTTTAGCAGTTGCTTGACCAATTCCCATTGGTCCCTTCATTTTGATAATTTCTACTTCTAATCTTAATCTATCGCCTGGTACAACTTTTTCTCTAAACCTAGCATTTTTAATTCCACCAAAGTAAGCAATTTTACCTCTAAATTTCTCATCATATAATAATGCTATTGCTCCAACCTGTGCTAATGCCTCAATTATTATTACCCCTGGAAGCACTGGCTCTTGTGGAAAATGTCCTTGGAAAAAGTACTCATTCACAGTTACACTTTTATATCCTACTGCTCTCTTTAATGGTTCTAAACTCTCTATTGAATCCACAAATAAAAATGGATATCTATGAGGTATTATTTCTTGAATTTCTTTTATATTTAAAGATATTGTGTTCTCTAATCTTAATCTATCCTCCATAAATAACTCTCCTTAATTATTACTTATTTCTTATAGCTATTAATGGCTGACCATATTCAACAACTTCACCATTTGAAACTAATATTTCTGCTATAACACCATCATTTTCACATTCAATTTCATTCATTAGCTTCATGGCCTCAACTATACAAAGGATATCACCCTTAGAAACCTTATCGCCAACCTTTACAAAAGGCTCTGCACCTTCACTTGGTGCTGCATAAAATGTTCCTACCATAGGCGACTTAACCATAATACAGTCCTCTAATGAATTCTTTTCTATTGTAACTGCATCTTCTTTTTTATCTACTATGTTAACTTGATTTTTTACTTCACTTGTAACTACACTCTCATTTGCAACAACAGGTACATTAATTGTATTAACCTCTTTAGCCTTCTCACTTCTATCGCTATAAACGTTTTTGCTCATCCTTATTTTAAGTCCTGGCTCCTCTAGTTCAAGTTCTCTAAGATTAGATTCATTAACTATTTTTATTAATTTTTCTATAGCTGTATAATCCATGGATTATTCCTCCCATCTCTTAAATAAAAGTGTAGCATTATGTCCTCCGAAGCCTAGTGAATTTGTTAAAGCATACTTAAGTTTAGCTTCTCTTCCAACGTTAGGAACATAATCTAAGTCACACTCCTCATCCTTTTCTTCATAGCCAATTGTTGCTGGAATGAAGCCCTCTTGAAGTGCTTTTATACAAACTATGGACTCAACTGCTCCTGATGCTCCAAGCAAGTGCCCTATCATAGATTTAGTAGAACTTACTGGTATGTTATATGCTCCCTCACCGAATACATCTTTAATTGCTATTGTTTCAAATTTATCATTATAAGGTGTACTTGTTCCATGAGCATTGATGTAAGATACTTCATTTAATTCTATTCCTGCTTCATCAATAGCCTGCTTCATAGCCCTTGCTGCCCCTTCTCCCTCTGGGCTTGGTGATGTAATATGGTATGCATCACAAGTAGCTCCATATCCAACCACCTCTGCATATATTTTTGCACCTCTTGCTATTGCATGGTCTAATTCTTCTAATATAACAACTCCCGCTCCTTCACCCATAACAAATCCACTTCTATTCTTATCAAAAGGAGTTGAAGCTTTTTTAGGGTCCAGGCTATTGCTTAACGCTGTTAAAGCAGTGAATCCAGCCATTCCTATTCCTGTTATAGATGCTTCTGTTCCACCAGCTATTATTACATCTGCTCTATTAGCCTTTATCATTTCGAAGGCTTCTCCAATACTGTTTGTTCCAGTAGCACAAGCTGTTACAACAGATATACATGGTCCTTTAGCTCCATACTTTATTGCAATGTTTCCTGCAGCTATATTCTCAATCATCATAGGTATTAAGAATGGTGAAACCTTTGTTGTGTCCTTTGTTATCATTCTTTTATGCTCATTCTCCATAGTCCCAAGACCACCAATACCTGAACTTACTAATACTCCAAGTCTGTATTTATCCATTGTCTCTAAATCTATTTTAGAATCCTTTATAGCTTCTTCAGTTGCCACCATAGCATATTGGCAGTATTTATCCATTCTTCTAGCTTCTCTTTTATCTATAGCTACCTCTGGATTAAAATCTTTAACTTCTGCTGCAACCTTTACTTTAAAATTTTCTGTATCCATTGATTTTATAAAATCTATCCCACACTGGCTTGCTTTAACTCCATTCCAAAATCTCTCTACATCATTTCCTATTGGAGTTACTGCTCCCATGCCTGTTATTACAACTCTCTTACTCACTAGTTACTTCCTCCTATTACTACATAACCATTCCGCCATCAACGTTTATAACTTGCCCTGTAATATATGCACCATCTTCTGATGCAAGAAATGCTACCACCTTTGCAATATCCTCTGCAGCTCCAAATCTCTGAAGTGGAATTACATCTAACATTGCCTTTTTTACATTATCATTTAACACATCTGTCATATCACTTTGAATAAATCCAGGTGCAATTGCATTTACCGTTATTCCTCTGCTAGCTACTTCTTTAGCTATAGATTTAGTAAACCCTATAACTCCAGCTTTTGATGCGGCATAATTTGATTGTCCAGCATTTCCTATGACTCCTACAACTGATGAAATGTTTATTATCTTTCCACCACGTTGTTTAATCATATGTGATATTACATTTTTACAAGTGTTGTACACACCCTTAAGATTTATATCTAAAACTCTATCAAAGCTATCTTCTTTCATTCTCATTAGTAAGCCATCTTTAGTTATTCCTGCATTATTTACAAGTATATCTACAGACCCAAACTCTTTTATACTTTCATCAATTAATCTTTTTCCATCCTCAAAGCAGCTCACATCACCTTTTACTAGCAAAGCATCTCCACCTAAAGCTTTAATCTCATCTGCTACTGCCTGTGCTTCACCTTCACTGCTCACATAATTTATTGTTACATTAGCTCCACGCTTTCCAAATTCCAAAGCAATTGCTCTGCCTATGCCTCGGCTTCCCCCTGTAACAACAACATTTTTACCCTTAAACATATATTAATTCACTCCTATGCACCTTCACTTAAATTCTTTATGGTATTTTCTAAAGAGGCTATGTCCTCCACATTAAATACCTTAGCGTCCTTATTAATTTTCTTTATAAATCCACTTAAGGATTTTCCTGGTCCTACCTCTATAAAAGTATCAATCCCCATATACAGCATAGACTCTATAGTTTTTTGCCATTGAACAGAAGATTTAACCTGATTTTCTAAAAGCTCTGCTAAATTACTAAAGTCACTTAGAACTTCCCCTGTAACATTTGGGAGTATAACAACATCTGTTTTTTCTATTTTTATTTCATCTAACTCTTTTCTTAACTTCTTTGATGCCTCTCCCATAAGCTTAGTATGAAATGCACCGCTTACTGTAAGCTTAAGGCATCTTTTCACCTTTTTACTCTTTAACACTTCTATAGCTTCATCTATTAAAGGCTCTTCACCTGAAATTACAATTTGATTAGGACAATTATAATTTGCAACTGCAATAATCCCTCTTTCTCTTAACTCTTCACAAACAGCTTCAATATCCTCCATGTTTCCACCTATTACTGCGGCCATTGCACCCTTGCTTTTATCACTGTCCTCCTTCATGAAAAATCCCCTTTTTCTAACTAAACTCAATCCATCCCCAAAACTTAAAGCGCCACTTCCAATTAAAGCTGAGTACTCTCCAAGACTTAATCCAGCCATAGCTGACGGATTTATTCCCTTAGACTTTAAGATTTCTAAAACGGCCATTGATACAGTAACTATTGCCACCTGATTATTTTCAGTAGAAGTTAGATCTTCAAGAGGACCGTTAAAACAAAGATCTGCAATATCTTTCTTTAAGATTGAACTTGCCTTATCAAAAATTATCCTTGCTTCTTCAAAGTTCTCATATAACTCTCTTCCCATTCCAACATACTGGCATCCTTGACCTGGGAAAATAAATCCTAGTTTTTTCATTATTAAACCACTCCCTAAAAATACTCTCCAACAGCTTTGACTAACTTTTCCGTCTTTTCAACAAAGTCTTTAATTATCTCTTCACAGCTTTCTTGCTTTTTAACTAAAGCTGCAACTTGACCAGCCATAACACTTCCGTTATTTATATCTCCATCTACAACAGCTTTTCTAAGAGCTCCAATTCCCATTGCCTCTAAATCCTCTGGTGAATTTCCTCCCTTTTCAAGCTTTATATACTCTCTTGTTAATCTATTTCTTAAAACTCTTACAGGATGCCCAGTGCTTCTGCCTGTTACAACAGAATCCATATCCTTTGCATCTATAACCTTTTGCTTATAGTTTTCATGAACTGTACATTCCTTAGCAACTAAAAATCTAGTTCCAACCTGGAAACCTTTTGCTCCTAAAGCTAATGCTGCCATCATTCCTCTTTCATCAGCAATTCCACCCGCTGCTATAACAGGAATATTTACTGCATCAACCACCTGAGGTACAAGAGCCATTGTTGTAAGCTCTCCTATATGTCCACCTGCTTCACACCCCTCTGCTATTATCATATCTGCTCCGCTTCTTTCCATTCTTTTTGCTAAAGCAACGGACGCTACTACTGGAATTACTTTTATTCCATGTGACTTCCACATATCCATGTATTTACCTGGACTTCCTGCTCCAGTTGTAACAACTTTAACGCCTTCTTCACATACAATCTTTGCAACCTCATCTGCATTACTGTTTAAAAGCATTATATTTACTGCAAAAGGCTTATCTGTAAGCTCCTTTGCTCTTCTTATTTCAGCCCTTACATTCTCTGGTGTGTTTCCACCTGTTGCAATAATCCCAAGCCCACCAGCATTAGAAACTGCACTGGCTAATGTACTATCTGCTATCCATGCCATAGCCCCTTGAATAATTGGATATTTAATTCCTAAAGCTTCACATATATCCGATTTAAACATATATACCTCCTATGGTTAAGGTCAGATAGTTAACTACCTGACCCCGTAAAACCTGAACTCTTATATTTCCTTAGTTTATTTTGCTTTCGATATATTTTGATATATCTTCTACACTCTTGATATCTTCAATATCTTCATTTGGAATTTCTATATCAAGTTCTTCTTCTAAACTCATAACTATTTCAAATATTTCTAATGAGTCTATACCTAAATCATCTGTAAATGAAGCTGTTATATTTACTTCATTTGCCTCTATACCTAACTGCTTTGCCACTACATTTTTAACTCTTTCTAATACCATTCTACTTTCCTCCTAAATATATATAATTTTATTATTTGTTCCACTTTAATAGAGCACTTCCGTAAGTTAACCCCCCGCCAAATCCAATGATTACAATATTGCTCCCATTAGCCAGAACTCCAGCCTTATTTGCTTCATCTAACGCTACTGGAATACTTGCTCCAGATGTATTACCTACATGCTGTAAGTTAATAATAAATCTATCTAAAGGCATCTCTACCTTTTTAGAAAAACTCTCTATCATCCTCATATTCGCTTGATGAGGAAGGATAAAAGTTATATTTTCCTTTTCCAATTTGCTTTCATTTAATATTCTAGTGAATTCTTCATCCATAGTTTTAACTGCAAATTTATAGATGTCTTTGCCATTCATTTTTAATTTGCCTTCAGCCTTTTCTTTTAAATGTGTATATGGATTATTAACTGGTGAACCTTCACAAGTTAATGACTCCCATTTTTCACCTACACTTTTACAACTAATGTAATTTATGTGGCTCTCTTCATCAACACTTAAAACAACAGCTCCAGCCCCATCTCCAAATAGCACACAAGTATTTCTATCTTTCCAGTCTGTTATCTTTGATAGGACCTCTGCACCAATAACTAAAGCCTTTGTTGCTCTTCCAGTAGCAATATAGTTGTTAGCCATATCTAAAGCAAATATAAATCCACTACAAGCTGCATTAATATCAAAAGCCATTGCATTATCTGCTCCAATATTCTTTTGCACCTTACAAGCTGCTGAAGGTACTATACTATCAGCACTTACGGTAGCAACTATAATTAGGTCTATATCTTGAGCAGCTATATTACTGTCTTTTAATGCACCTATAGCCGCCTCTGCAGCTAAGTCTGAAGTTGTTTCACCCTGTGATATTCTTCTTTCTACTATGCCAGTTCTTTCCTTAATCCATTCATCTGATGTATCAACAAGAGCTTCAATTGCTGTGTTAGACATCACATTGCTTGGCATATATGATCCAGTACCTAGTATTCTTGAACCCTTCACTCTTTTAACTCCTTATCTACTTTTCAAATTATACTTTTCCATAAAGAATTTATTTATTTTATCTAAAGACTTAATTAGCACTTCTTCTTCCACCTCTGATAATCCACCTACAGTTTCATTAATCATCTCCTGATGGAATTTTTCATGAATTCTATATGCAAGTTTACCTTTTCTAGTTAAAGCTATCATTACAGCCCTTCTATCTTCTTCTCCTCTAGTTCTTTCTACATATCCTTTTTTCACTAGCTTAGTTATAGCAGTAGTTAATGTACCAACTGTAATACCTAAATCATTAGCTACTTCTGTCATTGTTCTTGGTTTATACATTCCTATAGCTTCAATAGTATGTATCTCCGTAACTGATAAATCATTAAGCTCACCTTGTTTTAAGGCTTTCTCCTCGATTTCCAAAATATCATTAAATAATGTTACTAATAGTTCATTTATAACTTTCCTGTTAGGATTTAAGGTTTTCATCGCGATTTTCCCCTTTTGTTTGATTTTCAAATAATTTGATAGTCAAAGTATATTACTAAAAAAAAGTAAAGTCAATAAATAAATTTGATTTTAACATTTTGTTTTTATTTATCTGACTTTCTTAATATTTTGAGATTGGGCTTAGTGAACCTTATCACAAGCCCAATTCACTTTAATATTCTCTTGAACCGGTATACTGTAATGGGTCTACTGGAACTCCATTAACCCTTATTTCAAAATGTAGATGAGGCCCCGTACTGTCACCTGTACTTCCAACTTCAGCTACAATTTGACCCTTCATTACTTTTTCACCAGTAGATACTTTTAATGTGCTGCAGTGTGCATATACTGTTTCTGTACCATCACCATGATCAATCATTACAACATTACCATAACCGCTTGCAACTCCTGAAAAATATACAGTTCCGTCTAAGGCAGCTTCAATAGGCGTTCCTGAATTAGCAGCTAAATCAATGCCCTTATGGTTATATCCACTTCTTTGTTCTCCAAAAGTAGATGTTAATATTCCCTTAATAGGTGTATTCAAAGAATTATGAAGAAAAACTTCTTTATAAAGTTCTGAACTACCACTACTTAGAGTATTAAATGCTACCTTTTCATTAGTTTTTAAACTTTCAGGTACAGCTTTTATATCAGCTTCTTTTTTTACTGTAAAGCTCACTAACCCTTCCTTATTTTTATCATTATACTCTATTATCCTATTTGAAATTTCCTCCTCATTTAAAATATCCTTTTCATCACATTTAATCTCCTGGTAGGATATTTTATTATTTACTTCTACATCCTTGATTTTGTCGATTCCCGAACTTCCAATATAGATATGTTTAACAATTTCGATAGCATCACTACCAACTTCCTCATTTGCAACAATCCCTATATTTACTCCGTCAGACTTCATGACTAAAGCATTTACTGCATCCTCTTCAAGGGCTCCCCTCTTGCTTTCTGGTAATCCGTTCATGGTAACCATTGTAATAATGCATAAGGTTGATACGCACACTATGACTATTTCTTTCCATAGTTTAATTTTCATAGTATTTCCTCCTTACTACAGTGATAATATACCCCATTCCTCTTTTTTTAATCACTTCTCTAAATTTATATTATAAACATCAAGTCCATTTTAATTTTACTTTTAGTTTATTTAATTTTACTTTTAATAGGTTTACTATGTGATATACTAAAGGTATAATAAAATTTTGCTTAAAGTTATTATTTAAAACTAAACTATTAAATAATGATTTTTAACAGTATATTATGTATACATCTAATGTAATCACATTGTATACTTTTTCTTCGATTAATATCATTATTTGTCGATAAAATAGAAAGGTGCGATAAAATGAGTACTTTTATGTTTAAAACAAAAACTTTAGATTATACACCAGTCAGCAATGTATTTATAGATAGCTATATGGCAAATGCAAGAGGCGAATATGTAAAAGTTTATTTACTAGGCCTTAAATATTGCATGAGTGGTGAAATAGGAGTTAACTCTTCTCTAATAGCTTCAGCTCTTTCACTTCTAGAAACAGACGTAATAAATGCCTGGAACTATTGGAATGACGAAGGAGTCATAAAACTTACACCTATTGATAATTTAGGTAACTTTAATATTGAATTTATAGATTTAATTAAAGCTCCTAATAACAATAAATCCATAAATCTCCTCAAAGAATTAGGTAATTCTTTAGTTAAAGATATGCTTCAGGACATTGAACGTCTTTTAGCAAGACCTCTTTCATCAAAAGAAATGGAAACTTATTTAGGCTGGCAGCAAGACTTTAGCTTTTCCCCTGAGCTTATACTTCTTCTCATAGAATATTGTGTATCTAAAGGTAAATCCGATTACAGGTACATCGAAAAAATTGCATTATCATGGCACGATAATGGAATTACTAACATTGATCAGGCCCAGGATTATATCAAAAAACATGAAGATAAATGGATAAACATACGAAAAATACTGACTTACTTGGGAATAAAAAATGGCGAGGTAATGAAACCTCAGGAGGATATGCTCGAAAAATGGTTAAATGTATACAAATTCTCCCTAGAAATTATCTACAAGGCATGTGATATCTGTTTCGAAAGGCTAAATAGAGCAGATTTCAAGTATATTGATGGTATACTAAACAGCTGGTTCAAAGACAATATAAAAACTCTTCAAGATATAGAATTAAAAGATAGAAAAAAAATTAATGCCAAGACAATTTCCACAGAAGCCTCCTCAATGAAAAAAAGCAAGGGCAAATTTAATAACTATGAACAAAGAAGCTATGACTTCGACGATTTAGAAAGAAAACTTTTAGGATGGGATAACAATGATTAATAATCATCATTTACAAGTTATGAAAATCTATGACGATATAAAAGAAAGTCAAAAAAGATCTCTTGAGGGACGAAAGGAAGAAGTGCGAAAAAAAATACCTGAAGTAGAATCCATAGAGCGTGAAATAGGCAAACTCTGCATAAAGGTTTCTATCAATGCACTACAGGACATTCCAAATAGAGAAGAACACCTTAAAACTTTAAGAGAAGACATAACAACCTTAAGAATAAAAAAAACAGAGCTTTTAGTTTCTAATGGCTATCCAGTAGACTACCTTGATTTACATTATTCCTGCAATAAGTGTAAGGATACAGGATACATTGGTTTGGAAAAGTGCAGCTGTTACAAACAGAAGTTAAATAAACTATATTATAGAAATAGCGACCTATTTAATGTCTCAGATAAAAATAATTTTGCAAACTTTAGTATGGATTTTTACAGCACCCAAAATGAAGGTCCTGAAAAATATAGTCCTAGAGAAAATATGAAAAAGATAGTAAACGGCTGTTTAAAATTTTTATCCAACTTTGAAAATACCGATGAAAACATTTTGTTTTATGGAAATTCGGGAACAGGTAAAACTTTTTTATCTCACTGCATGGCAAAAGAATTAGTTGATAGTGGACACTTTGTAGTTTATAAAACTGCTGAAGAATTAATAAAAAATCTTAGAGATGTTAGATTTAATAATAACTCAACCTTAGAAGACCACTTAATAAACTGCGACCTTCTAATTATAGACGATTTAGGGACTGAAATATCCTCTGAATTTTCAAAATCTGAATTATTTAACTTACTAAACACCAAGCTTCTAAGAAATAAAAAGATGCTTATTTCAACAAATTACTCTTTAGATGAACTTCTTTCTCTTTATTCTGAAAGAATTACCTCTAGATTGTTTGGCAACTTTACTTTATATAAGTTCTACGGAAAAGATATCAGACTCCAGAAAAAACTATCAAATTAATGAAAAACCACAGTTATCTTTAACTGTGGTTTTTCATTAAGCAAATTTACAATTCTATGATTTGAAAATATGAACTTACTCCTCTGAATGAATGTGAAAAGGGGCTTCTTTATATTAAATGTTTAAACTAAAATTCATAAAGTCCGCCCATAAACAAATAATCATCATTATTCTCTTTTACAGTATTTCTTAAATCTTCCTTTTCTTTATCAATTAAAGCTGATGACCTAACTATTACCTTATCTCCATACTGAGCTCTAAGTTTATCAATAGCATTATCCAATACCCTCTGCTTTTCATTTTTATCAGTATCAAATATAGAACTTTGATAAACCTCATTGCTAGTGAGCTTTGTTAATCTAACCCCTAGCAGCCTAATAGGTTCACCTTTCCACATCTCCTTAAATATTTTACTTACATTCTTATATATTTCTTCAGTGGAATCTGTAGTAGTTAACAATGTTTTCTGGTGAGAATATGAATTAAAAGAGCTTGATTTAATCGATACTACAACTACACCACATAACATATTACTAGCCCTTAACCGCTTAGCCACGCTCTCTGTAAGAGATAGTAACACATTTAAAGCATCTCTTCCTGAATATATATCCTCCCTTGTGGTTGTAGAGTTTCCTATTCCCTTTGTGTCATCATATCTATTTTCATTCACAGGCGAATCATCAATTCCATTGGCATAATTGTAAATTACATCTGCAAAAGATTTAAATAAGTTTCTAAGAATATCTAAATTGTACTTAGCCAAATCTCCAATGGTGCATATATTCAGGTTTAAAAGTTTTTTCTCTGCGGCTTTTCCAACCATAAATAATTCTCCAACAGGCATTGGCCACATCTTTTTTTCTATTTCATATTTAAATAAAGTATGCACGGAATTCTTCTTTGGAAAATCACTTGCCATTTTAGCTAATAACTTATTATCTCCTATTCCAACATTTACAGTGAAACCTAACTCTCTTTCAATCCTAGATTTTATTTCATAGGCCTTTTCCATATAATCATTTCTAAAATGGCTGACATCCATAAACACTTCATCTATAGAATACCTTTCAATTGATGAAGAATACTCTTGCAATAATTTATACATGGCATTACTGCATTTTATATATATTTTTCTATCAGGAGAATATATTTTTAATTTAGGACACTTTTTAATAGCAGCTACAATAGGTTCTCCAGTAATAATGTTATACCTTTTAGCGGGAATAGATTTTGCTAAAACAACTCCTCTTCGCTCCTCCAGGCTCCCACCTATTACAGATGGTATTGTTCTAATATCTATAGAGTTCTTATCCCTTTTCAACTCTTCTATAGCCGTCCATGAAAGGAAGGCTGAATTAACATCTATATGAAATATAATTCTCCTTGGTATTTCATTCATTTTTTCAACCTCCTTAAGTGAACATCCAAATCTATGATCTATCTAATGTTAACTTCCTCCTTCAAAATCATGTGAGAAGGAGTTTCCTTAATACCCATTTAAGCCTTTTCCTTTGTAAATAGACTTAAAATTATATTTATTATATATAATCCTAACGAACATACGTTTAATTGTAAACATAAAAAAAGATCCTGAATAAATTCAGAATCTTTATGGAGCTTCCAGTCGGAATCGAACCAACAACCTGCTGATTACAAATCAGCTGCTCTACCGTTGAGCCATGGAAGCAAACATGGCGACCCAGAAGGGACTCGAACCCTCGACCTCCGGCGTGACAGGCCGGCACTCTAACCAACTGAGCCACTGGGCCACATTATAAGTTTAAATGGTGGTCGCAACAGGGATCGAACCTGTGACCCCCTGCTTGTAAGGCAGGTGCTCTCCCAGCTGAGCTATGCGACCTTATATGGTGACTCCTAGGGGAATCGAACCCCTGTTACCACCGTGAAAGGGTGGTGTCTTAACCGCTTGACCAAGGAGCCATATGTCATTTAACATCAGTTTCTTGTCTTTGTTTCTCGTCTTCGTTTCTCTTTCGTTTGTTTCGTTCGAGCCACTCGACATGTATTATAATACAAAATAATTAACCCTTTGTCAACAACTTTTATTAAATTTATTTTTATTTTTTTATTTTACTTTTTATGTTAATTTATTTTCCTTTTTATTAATTGCATTTAAACCTTGAAATCCATTGGTATTACTAATGTCTATCATATTTCCCCAGATATTATATTCCCCTATATACTATATGATATTTTGGTATATAATATTAGATAAATACTAAAAAATATAAAAAACAAAAAACTTTTTTTAAAAAAGTTTTTTAGTTTTTTTTTAAAAATTTATTATGAGGTGAATAATTTGTATCATGATTTAATAATAATTGGTGCTGGATCTTGTGGAGTTGTATCTGCAATTAAGGCAAAAGATTTAAATATAGATGTGGCTGTTATTGATGGTAACGATAGAATATGCAAAAAATTATTAACTACAGGAAATGGTCGCTGCAATATTACTAATGAAAATTTATCATTAAGTAGGTTTCATAGTGAAAATACAACCTTTTTTAATGAAATACTTACAAAATATAATTTAGATTATACCTTAGATTTCTTTAAGTCCATTGGAATTTATACCTGTACCTTAGAATCAGGGAAAATGTATCCAATATCTCTTCAAGCATCATCTGTAATAGATATACTAAGATTAAATTTATCTGAAAGAGAAATTCCACTGTATATGGAAAATAAAGTTTCTAATATATTTAAGAACAAGAAAGGCTTATTTGAAATAAAAACAAATGATACTACTTATACTTGTAAAAAAGTTCTACTTTGTACTGGTGGAAAGAGTTATACCAAACTTGGTTCAGATGGCTCTGGTTACAAACTAGCAAAATCCTTAGGTCATAGCATTATTCAACCTACTCCTGGAATTGTCCAACTTAAATTAAAGTACGACAGGCTTAAGGCTCTATCTGGAGTAAAATTTACAAGCCATTGCAGTATACTCATTAACGATGAAGTAAAACGAACTGAATTTGGTGAAATACTATTTACTGATTACGGCATTTCCGGTCCTCCAATTCTTCAATTAAGCCGTGTTGCATCTAGAGGTGTTTTAAACAATGATAATGTAATTATAGATGTAAATCTAACAAACTCTGAATATGATCAGGTTGTGGAGTCTTTAGAAACCCACTTTGCTACCTTCTCTCACAGAAGTATTCATGATAATCTTGTAGGCTTAATAAATAAAAAATTTATTCCTATAGTTTTAAAAGAAGTCGGGATTATGGATATCCATATGCCGACCTATGACGTGGATTATGAAAACAGATTTAAGCTCTATAGACTACTTACATCTTGGAAGTTTAAGGTTACCAATACTAACACCTTTGAGAATGCTCAAGTAACAATTGGTGGAATTAATACCAAAGAAGTTAATCCTTCAACCCTGGAATCATATGTAGAGCCAGGATTGTACTTTGGAGGCGAAATTCTTGATGTAGATGGTGATTGTGGTGGATTCAACCTTCAATGGTGCTGGAGCTCATCTAGTGCCGCCATAAATGGTATTTATGAATCTCTTAATAAATAACTTAAAATGTTTCAAAGGCTGATAAAATTTATTACTTTTATCAGCCTTTGAAATACTTTATACCTTATTATATTTTTATAACTTGATCTTTCCTGCTCTTTTTTTTAACTCTATGAACTTAGAATCTTCCTTTAAAAAGCTATACTCATCCATATCTAATAAATTAACAACCGCTTTGCTCATTTTTATCATTGTAGAGTATTCTCCATTAATTTTTAACTCATTAAAATACCATGGATTCTCTATATCCTCTACACTTATCTCAAGCCCCTCAATAGCTTTCTCTATAGATTCTAAGCACCTATTTTCATCTTTATAATATGCATAAAAACCTGCAAGCTGAATAAAATGATTGAACACATTATTAAACTTGTTATGCTTTGCTAATTGATTTATATTGTATGAAATATCCATATACTGCTCTGCTTTATTTAAGTCTTCTTTGTAGTATGATGCAGCTAATCCATGAAGGATTGCCTGTGCTTCTGTTATAGAATGTAAAAACTCCCACTGATATAGCTTTCTTCCCTCTTGAACTTCATTTTTTCTGATATACATGCTAGCCTTCATTATATTTGTATTACCAATAGGCCTTTTTAGTTTATCAAGTACATCTAAAGCCTTATCATAATCCTCAAAGGATGCATAATACATACTAAGCTGAAGCCTTGAAGCTTCTAGTATTTCATCATCCGTAGAATTATTTACTATATCCTCGTATATACTAATAGCTTTTCCATAAATATTTTTTATTTTTTCTTCATCTCTAATTAATGCACAACTCATAGTCATTAAGGTTGCTAATTTAAACTTTAATTTATAATTTCTATTATATTTATTTATATATTCCTTGCATAATTCTAAGCTTTCGTCAATATTTTCTTCATTAATTATCTTTTTTACTTCTTCATATATTTCATTTTCTCTTTCCTCTGAAAGCTCCGCATCATAGTTTAAAAGCTCGTCTATAGAAATATTAAAGAATCTAGCCAGAACAGGCAGCATTTCTATGTCTGGATAGGATACACCGCTCTCCCACTTTGATATGGCCCCTTTGGATACCCCTATGTACTCACCTAACTGCTCCTGAGTTATCTTCTTTGATTTTCTTAAGTTATAAATACTTTCTCCAATTTTTATCTTATCCATATAAACATCTCCTAAAATTTATTAGGTACCCTAGTTAAATTATAGAAGTTAATAATACCGAAAACAATGGATAGTCTTTCTTATTTTATCTCTTATTAGTTTCCTTTTAGTAAACTAATCTAATTAATCTTCATTTGATAAAATTATTTGCGAATTATATTATTAATGGCTTATTCTTCACTTTAAATTTTTATATAAAAATAAGCCCAGCACTTCTGCTAGGCTTAAACTTACTTTACATTAAAGTTCTCCAACTCTCATAGTTTGGTCTCTCTTTGGACCTACTGAAATTATAGATATCTTAACTCCAGTAAACTCCTCTATCTTCTTAAGGTATATTTTAGCGTTCTCTGGAAGCTCTTCATAGCTTCTAGCATCATTTATGCTGTCATCCCATCCATCGAACTCTTCATATACTGGTTCACATTCTGCTAAGTCTTCTAAGCTTGCTGGGAAGTAATCAATAACTTTTCCATCTAACTTATAACCTACACATACTTTTAACTTTTCAAGACCAGCGAGAGTATCTATTTTAGTTACTCCAAAGCTTGTTAAACCAGAAACTCTAGCTGCAGTTTTTAAGATAACAAGGTCTAACCATCCACACCTTCTACTTCTTCCAGTTGTAACTCCATACTCATGGCCTTTCTCTCTTATCCACTCACCGATTTCATCATCAAGCTCTGTTGGGAATGGTCCTTTACCAACCCTTGTAGTATACCCCTTAACGATACCTACAGCGCTATCTATCATAGTTGGTCCAATTCCAACTCCAGTACAAATTCCACCAGATATAGTATTTGATGAAGTTACATATGGGTATGTTCCAAAGTCTATATCCAGTAAAGTACCTTGAGCTCCCTCAAACAGAACATTTTTGTCAGCCTTAATGCTATCAAACACTCTAACCGATGCATCAGCTACATAAGGCTTCATTCTCTCACCATAAGCCTTATACGCATTATAAACCGTTTCTAAATCTAAAGCTTCTCCACCATATAGTTTAACTATTTGATCATTCTTTCCTGGTAAATACTCTTCAAGCTTTTTTCTTAAAACTTCAGGCTTTATAAGGTCACAAACTCTTATTCCACATCTTTCAACCTTATCTGTGTAACAAGGTCCTATCCCCTTTTTAGTTGTTCCTATATCATTTTTTCCTCTAGCTTCTTCCTTTAAAGAATCTAGTATTCTATGATATGGCATTATAACCTGAGCCCTGTCACTTATAAGTAATCTTTCTGGCGTTATATTTTCCCCAAGACCACTTAAGTAGTCCATTTCTTTAAATAAAGCCTCTGGATCTACTACAACTCCATTACCTATAACGTTAAGCTTATCACTGTAAAGTATTCCTGATGGAATTAGGTGCAACTTATACTCTTTTTCTCCTACAACTACAGTGTGACCTGCGTTATTTCCACCTTGGAATCTAACTACTACATCTGCTTCTTCAGCAAGATAGTCAGTCATCTTTCCCTTTCCTTCATCTCCCCATTGTGCTCCTAGTACTACAAATGATGGCATACTTTTCCTCGCTTTCTTTCACTTAATATAAATTAAAAATTCTATTCTATCTTATCTTGTTTAATTTTTCATTTAATATTCTAGCAACATGAACTCCACTAGCAGATGCTTGTGATAAAGAGTGAGTAACTCCTGATCCATCTCCTAATACATAAAGATTTTTAACCTTAGTTTCTAAGTTGCTATCTACACTTATAATTGAGTTATAGAATTTAACCTCAACACCATATAAAAGTGTATCTTCATTAGCTGTTCCTGGTGCTATCTTGTCTAGAGCATAAATCATCTCTATTATAGCATCTAATTGACGCTTAGGTATAACAAGACTTAAATCTCCAGGTGTAGCCTTTAATGTTGGAACTGTAAAGCTCTTATCCATTCTGTGTTCATTAGTCCTTCTTCCCTTAACTAAATCACCGAATCTTTGAACTAGAACTCCTCCACCAAGCATATTGCTTAGTTTAGCTATTGATTCACCATATTCATTACTGTTTTTGAATGGCTCTGTAAAGTTATTAGTAACAAGTAGTGCAAAGTTTGTATTATCTGTATGAAGCTCTGGATTAGAATAACTGTGTCCATTAACAGTAACTATACCATTAGTGTTTTCTTCTACTACCTCTCCATGTGGATTCATACAGAAAGTTCTAACTAAATCTCCATATTGTTTAGTTCTATAAACAACTTTACTTTCATATACTTTTTCAGTTATATGTTCAAATACCGCTGCTGGAAGTTCTACTCTAACTCCAATATCAACTCTATTGCTTTGATTTTCTATTCCTAGTTTACTACATACATTTGATATCCACTTAGATCCTGATCTTCCTGTTGCAACAACTAAATTTTCACACTTATATTCACCTTTATCAGTTGTTAAAACAAACTCATCATTTTCTTTTTCTATATTTATAACCTCAGTGTTAAATTTCATTTCAACTTTATCTTTAAGATAATCGTACATGTTTCCTAGTATCTTAACATTTCTATCAGTACCAAGATGTCTAACCTTTGCATCTAATAAATGAAGGTCATGCTTTAATGCTTCTGTTTTTAAAGTACTTTCAATTGTAGAATATAATCTAGCATCACTTCCACCATTATCACAAAGTACTTTATCAACGTAATACATTAAATCTAAAGCTTCTTTTTTCCCTACGTACTTATATAAATCCCCGCCAAAGTTATTAGTGATGTTATATTTACCATCTGAAAGACTTCCCGCACCACCATAACCATTCATAATATTACAGTATTTACAGTGAACACAAGATTTTATCTTCACTCCATCGATAGGACATTTACGTTTTTCTAAACTGTTTCCCTTTTCGATTATTAATACTTTAGCTTTTGATTGAAGAACTGATAATTCATAAGCAGTAAAAATACCACTAGCTCCAGCCCCTACTATTATAATGTCATAATTATTATTCATGTTTAATCACCCCATAGATATCTTATCAAAGTGATTCATGTTTTTCAACGAAAATACGAATATTTTTATTGACTCTTAAAAAAACATTCATATTTAACCTGTATAATTCAAAAATTAAAAGTTTACTTCTTTTAGACGTTCGTATTTGTGCCTTAATAAAATCTATTCTATATAAATAAAAGAGATATCATTAAAAATGATATCTCTTTTATTTATTACATCAATTTATAAAATAGATTTATAAATACTTATTCCATCTAAACTATATATTTTATCTGAAAACTCACCTTGCTTAACATCTTTTATTGCTTTTTGCATATCATACATTCTTGCATCAATAACATCTAAGTGATGCAATAGCTCAGCTTCTGGAATCATAGGCTTTTTAGGACTTCCATACTCTGGTTCATAGTGATGGGTTAAAATCATATGTTGTAAAAGCATTATTACTTCTTTATCAGCTCCAATGCTCTTACCTGCCTCATCAATCATGTTAATTCCTTGTATTATATGTCCCAACAACTGACCTTCTACACTATACCTTGATACAATGCCTAATTCACTTGATTCCATTTCTTTAATCTTTGCTATATCGTGTAAAATTACTCCAGCATAAACTAGATCCTTATTGAGGTAAGTATATATCTCCATTAACTTTTCTGCAACTTTAAGCATAGTAGTAACATGATATAAAAGCCCTCCCTTAATAGCATGGTGGTTAGACTTCGCTGCGGGATAATGCATAAGCTTATCACTTACCTTGCTTACAATAGATTCAGTTATACCTTTTATATATTGATTTTCAATTTTTTCAATATAATCTAATATAACCTCAAACATATCTTCTGACTTATAGGGTGCAGCCATGATGAATTCATCTATATCTATATTATCTTCTTCAACAACACATCTAATTTTATCTATCTTTAACTGTAATTTGCCTCTATATTCTGTAACAACAGCTCTTACTTTTACAAGAATATTTTCCTTTATAATTGTTTCTATACCATTATTACACTCCCATAACTTTGCATTGATTTCTCCAGTAGAATCTATAAGCATTAAGTCTAGATATTTATTTGTGGTGCTGTTATTAGTAATTTTACAATCTGAGCTTTTTACTAAATAAAAGCCTTCAATTCTATCACCTTTAATAAATTCACCGATCTTCTTATTCTCCATAAGTAGCGCTCTCCTTAACCATTTCTTCCTTAATTGGCTAAGCTAATCCTTTTAACTATCTTTCCTTCTTCATCAGTAAAATTATTTATTATAATTCTAATCAAGTCAACTAGAATCCATATACCAAATCCACCAAAGGTTAATAGCATAAGTATAGCCGTACCAGCCTTACCTACATAAAATCTATGAAATCCAATAAAGCCAAGAAGAATACATAAAACTAAAGTAATACCCCAAGCCTTACTGCTGTAATCACCATCTTCAATATATTCTACAGCTTTCTTGTCTTTTTTCATCCTTGGATTTTTAATAATTACTTTATTTTTTACATCTTCTTTAACTTCATCTTTTATCATGTTTTGTTCATTACTTGAAGCTATAACTTCTTTATTAAAACCATAGTTTATTTCAACATCTTCTGATAAGTTATCCGATGCTGAATTTTCTTCTAATAAATTTTCATCTAATAACTTATTATTAAGTTTACCATCGTCTTCATAAATGCTCATTCTACTTTCACCTCACATAAAATATACCTAGTATATCTTTATGTAAAGAGTTTATAGTCTATGCACCAAATACGATTCTTGTTCTTGTTGTTGTCTTTATTGCAACACCCCTAATTTATGAGGGGCTTACTTTATTCTTGATGAACAAGGTCTAAATCACCAAATTTACTATACCTACCTATCCATGCAAGATTAACTGTACCTACTTCACCATTTCTGTGTTTAGCTAATATACATTCTGCTAAACTTTCATCTTCTTTATCTTTACTATAATAGTACTCTCTATAAAGGAACATAACAATATCTGCGTCCTGTTCTATAGATCCAGACTCTCTAAGATCCGAAAGCATTGGTCTATGGTCTGCTCTTTGCTCTGGAGCACGAGATAACTGTGATAGAGCAATTATAGGGCACTTCATTTCCTTTGCTAGTGCCTTTATACTTCTTGATATCTCTGAAACCTCTTGCTGTCTATTATCTGAATTACTTCCTGTCATTAACTGAAGGTAGTCAATTATGATCATATCTATACCGTGCTCAATTTTAAGCCTTCTACACTTAGATCTCATTTCCATTATAGATATACCAGCAGTATCATCAATATATATACCGGCCGCTGCTAATGGTCCAGACGCCCTTGCAATGTTTTCCCAATCACTGTCACTAAGATCTCCATTTCTAAGCTTACCCATATCAACATTAGCCTCTGCACAAAGAAGCTTATATGCAAGCTGCTCCTTACTCATTTCCAAAGAAAATATAGCAACCTTTTTACCGCTTCTTATTGCAACGTTCTGAGCTATATTAAGACAGAATGTTGTTTTTCCCATGGAAGGTCTCGCAGCTAGAAGAATCATATCTCCTGGCTGAAAACCTGAGGTTTTAGCATCTAAATCCTTAAAACCACTTGCAACACCATTAATTTGACCTTTATTATTAAATATTTTTTCTATCTCTAAAAATCCTCTTTCAAGGACCGTACTCATAGCTTCAAAATCACTTGAGCTTCTTTTTTCTGAAATATTGAATACCTTTTTTTCTGCTGCATCTATAACAGACTCAACATCATCTTGCTTATCATAACACTCCTCTATAATCTCTGTAGAACTTCTTATTAATCTTCTTAACGTAGATTTATCCTCTACAATTTTTATATATGAAGATAAGTTGGCAGTAGATGGTACTGATGTACTTATCTCAGTAATGTAAGTAATTCCCCCTACTTGATCAAGCATATTATTTGACTTTAAGTAATCAACTAAAGTTATCATATCTATGGGTATATCCTTATTATATAAATCCCTTATAGCCTTAAACATAGTCTTATGTGCATCCCTATAAAAATCATCCGCCTCAAGGACTTCTGCCGCTTGGGCAATTGCATTCTTATCTATAAGCATAGAACCTATTACTGACTGCTCTGCTTCTATGTTTTGTGGCATTGTTCTAAGCGACTCACTCACATCCTCACCTCTTTTGTGCTATATTTAATAAAAATTAAAACCCTGTAATGTTGCGCCACAAGGTTTTAATTTAATAATTTTAAAATACTATTGCTAATAACTCTTCTATGTTTGATACTGGTACAACTTCTATATCCACTAGATTATTAGGTATATCTTTTTTGTTATCAATTGGAACTAGTACCTTTCTTATGCCTTTTCTTCTTGCTCCATAGATCTTTTCCCTGACTCCTCCAACTGGTTTAATACTTCCTCTTAATGAAATTTCACCAGTAACTGCTATATCTTGTCTTATAGGCTTATCTAAAATAGCACTTATTATACATGCTGTAATAGCGCCCCCCGCTGAAGGACCATCAATCTTTCCTCCACCAATTACATTGACATGAATATCATAATCTTTAATATCCTTATCAGTTATTTTTCTAATAACTGATGCAGCATTAAATACTGAATCCTTTGCCATGGAGCCTGCAGTATCATTGAATCTAATAGTTCCTTTTCCTTTTTCCCTAGCCTCAAAAGCAGCACACTCAATCTCTATAGTTGAACCTAAGAAGCCAGATACTCCTAAACCATATATTTGTCCAACTTCCTTACTATCTAAATTACTGCCATCCTCATAGGGTGTTAACCTATTATTAGATACTACTTCATTAAAATCCTTTAATGTTATTGTAATGTCAGTTTCATCTGGGTTATTAAGCAACACATAACCATAGACATCAGCAAGAATATTAACAGCTTTTCTTCCTTCTATAGTATAACTGCTTATTTCTTTTGCTAAACCATCTTCTAATTTTATATTTAACTTTTTGGCTGAATTTAATACAACATCCTCTATATCCTTAGCAGATAAAGGCTCAAAATATACTTCTGTACACCTTGATCTCAATGCAGGATTAATTTCTCCTGGCTCCCTTGTTGTAGCTCCAATAAGAACGAAATCTGCTGGTGCTCCATTATCAAATAAGTATTTGATATATTTAGGTGTCTGTTCGTCATCAGGATCATAGTATGATGATGAAAATTCTACTCTTTTATCTTCTAAAACCTTTAAAAGTTTATTCTGAAGTGTAAAGTCAAGTTCTCCAATTTCATCTATAAAGAGAACTCCTCCATGAGCATCTGTAACTAAACCTGTCTTCGGCTCTGGAATTCCACCTTCTGCTAAGTCTCTTTTACTCCCTTGATATATTGGATCATGTACTGAACCTAACAATGGGTTAGAAATTTCTCTTGGATCCCATCTTAAGGTAGTTCCATCCACTTCAACAAAGTTAGCACCCTCTTCATATGGAGTATGTTTTAATTTTTTAACTTCTTCTAAAGCAATCCTTGCTGCTGTTGTTTTACCAACCCCAGGAGGTCCATATAAAATTATATGTTGTGGGTATGGTGATGCCATTTTTGATATTAAGGATTTTATTGCTCTCTCTTGACCAACTATTTCTGAAAAGCTTTCTGGTCTTAAAAGACTCATTATATTTTGAGTAAGACGCTTTGAGTCAAGCTTTTCAAGTTGCTCATACTTCTTTAAAGTTTTACTGTTTTCAGCACCTCTTTGCTTTTTTACGATTCCAAGTCTAATATCATCAATATATTTATCTTGCTTTTCCATTATAAGCTTTTCGACTTCAGAATCTATCCTGTTTTGAATATATCTTTTAGCCATAAGTTCGCTTACTTCCTTGCTTGTGGCTTCTAACACATTCCCAATAGTATTATCATCAGGAATTATTTCAATTCCCTTTCCGTTAGTTATTATCTTATTTATAGCATATAATTTTTTATATTTATCCTTGCTGTTAAGATGTTTCTGTACTTTAAATTTAACTGCTCTGCCTCTTATAGTTCCCTCATCTAAAAGCTTGTACATAACATCATATAGAATATCTATTTCAACTTCGATTGACATTTCTTCTTCAATTCCTAGTTCTTTTAATTTATCTAATGAATTTATCTCCAAAATTATTTAGCATAGAAGAAGAGCTTCTTCTATGCTTTCCTCCCCTCGGTTATTAAATTTTATTGCTTTTCTTTTATAACAACTTTAATCTTAGTAGATATTTCTGGGTAAAGCTTAACTTCCGCAGTATATATTCCTAAAGTTTTAATTGTGTTCATAACGATTTTCTTTTTATCTATAGAAACATTTAATTGTTTCTCCATTTCCTGAGAAATATCTTTAGATGTAATTGCTCCAAATAACTTTCCAGCTTCTCCTGCTTTTGTATATATCGCAACTTCTTTATCCTTTAACTCGTTAGCAAGCTTTTGCGCTGCTTCTATCTCTGCTGTTTTCTTTTTTCTGTCAGCCTCATTCTTTTTATTTAATATATGCATATTAACATCATTAGCTTCTTGAGCTAATTTCTTCGGAAATAATAAGTTTCTAGCATACCCATCTGATACGTTAACAACTTCTCCTTTTTTTCCAACTGATTTAACATCTTGTAATAAAATAACTTTCATTATTAGTCACCCTTCCTTAAGTATTTTTCTATTGCTTTGTTTAATAATTCTTCCGCCTCTTCCTGTGAGGTTTCTTTTAATTTAGCTGCTGCCATTGTTAAATGACCGCCACCACCTAAATCTTCTAAAATAACTTGAACATTTATATCACCTAAGGATCTTCCACTTATATATGTTTCCCCTTCTATTTTAGCAATAACAAAGGATGCCTGAATACCTGTAATATTTAGCAATTCATCAGCAGCCTGTGCTGCTAAAACTGAATTTGATAAATTGGGTGGACATTTTGCTATGGCGATTCCTTCTTTTAATTTTGCTGTTCTTATTATTTCAGATCTAGTTATATATACGTCTAATGCTTCGCTAAAAATTCGCTTTACATCAACGGTATCTGCACCCTGTCTTCTTAGAAATGCTGCTGCCTCAAAGGTTCTTACCCCTGTCTTAAAACAGAAGTTTTTTGTATCTAAACATATTCCTGCTAAAAGTGCTACAGCTTCAATTTCTTTTAATGTAGGCTTTTCTACCATATACTGAATTAATTCAGTAATTAACTCAGATGTAGAAGAAGCATAAGTTTCAACATAATTAATTATGGATCCTTGAATAAAATCCTTAGCCTTTCTATGATGATCTATAATTACAAGCCTACTAATACTTTTTACTACATCCTTAGATAGAACATAACTTTCATTATGAACATCTACTAATATTAATAAACTTTTATCATCCTTAAGATTATTTATTTCAGACGGTTTAACAAAAGTATTACTATATTCCTCTTTCTCTTTTAACCTGTCAACCATATAATCAACAGCATCATGTTGGTCACCTAGAATGATATAACATTCCTTGTTTAAGGACTTTATAGTGCTGTACATTCCAATTGCAGCTCCTAAACAATCCATATCAGGATTATGGTGACCCATAATAAAGATTCTACTACTCTCATTTACTAAGTCTAATAGAGCATGCCCTATTACTCTCGCCCTAACCTTAGTTCTTTTTTCAACTTCTTTTGTCTTTCCACCATAGAAAGAAATTTTTTCAAAGCTTTTAATTACACATTGGTCTCCACCTCTGCCAAGAGCAAGTTCCTGTGCAGTCGATGCAAATTCATAGTTCTCTGCTGGGGTATTACCACCTCTTCCTATACCAATGCTTAAAGTAACTGCAAGTTTGTTACCTGTGCTAATTTCCCTCATTATATCAAGTATATCAAATTTTTTATTAATTTCATTATCTAAGTTTATATCTTTTGTAACTAATATATATTTGTTAGATGAATATTTCGTTATCATTGCCTCTAAGCCATTTGCATAATTATTTATAGCTCTATCTATGTCTGCTATAAGCTGTGGCCTTAAGCCTTCTTCTGTGGTCTTGATAACATCATCTAAATTATCTACTTCAATTAAAACTACACTTTCTTTAGTTTCACCAATTTGCTTCTCTAACTCAATACTATCAGTAATATCGTAGAAATACATCATTACTAAATTGTTGTACTTATCCGAAGTTCCATCACTAACTACATTAGTATATATATTATACATCCTATTATTAAAAGAAACCTTCTTATATTCAGATTTTCTTCCATCTAGTATAAGCTTTACATTTATTTCTTTTATAAACTCCTTAATATTTTTTCTTACAATAGTTTTATTATCTGTTATTCTTCTTAATTCTTCGTTATACCAAATAATATTACCATTTTCCATTAAAAATAATATAGGGAATGGTACTCGTGAAAATACCGTTGTTTTTACGGAGTTAATTCTCGAGGTAATCAGTTCATCATCATTAATTTCAGCTTCATTTTTTAACTTTATATTTAAATTGTTATAAATCATTAAAGCTAGCCAAACCATAAGAAGTAAACTAAGAATAAAAAATGTCTTTGCCATAAATAGAATAATACTTATTATGGAAAATAAGATTAAAGCTATCTTGCTATTCATAAGCTTATCTATCTTATCACTAACGTATCTCTTTTTCATATGCTACACCTTTCTTAGTCTATGTGGGTCAAGCCTTCTAAAATCTAATAGCATCTCCACAAATCCAATAATTCCAAATATAAAAAACATACCCATCATAAATACGGCTATAATTATTAATACTCTAGCTGCTTTGGGCAACATCAGTCTCTTTGTAAAAAAATACTGAGTAGCTGCAATACCATTTATTCCTAATATAACTAAAGTTATCATGTATACAGAATTATATACTGTAATACCCCATTGAAATCCACGTCCATATAATATAAGCGCTATACACATAATACCAATTAAAGCTGCTCCAACTAAATTAGTAACATAAAAATCGCTAAACTTTATAACTTCTAGTTTTGCATATCTTAACTTACTTAATATTACTGAAAACAGTAAATAACATACATAACCCTGTAAAAATGAAGCTATTACAATTACTGAAGGGAAAATCATTAATATAAGTTCTGGTGTTATTACAGACTTCATCTGATTCATCATTTCTATCTGCTTACCGGTAACTCCAATAGACTCATACATTTTTACACTTTGATCTATAGAAACAGCAAAAATATCTGAAAGCTCTACCGCTTGACTTTTCACAAATTCAAATATATTTTGCCCGCTAATAAGTATACCCGTTAGTGTAAAATCAAGTGTAATTGCTATACCACTAGCTAAAATTGTATAAATCAATATTCTGTATGGCTTATATTGCTTTCTTACTGCATATCCTAGGGCCATCCCAACAATTCCATAGCTTACCCCCATTGTAACTCCTGTAATAGGATTAAACATTATTGAAGTTATAACCATACTTACAATTACACAGCCTGCAGAATATTTAAAATCATGACAATAATGAACTACTGCTACTATTATAGGAAGTATCATCATAGCTATTCCATACAAAAATGAAAAATATGATGATAGTATTACTATTACAGATATAAGTGCAGCCATTATTGCAGACTCTGTTAATCCTCTAGTACTAATCTTTTGTTCCATAAAATCCTCCTACTGATTTCGCTCTCTAATATGATCATGTAATTTAGATAACTCCTTTCCATTTTTCTCCAACGGATCTCCTTCCATGATACCTAGTTTGAGCTTCTTCTTCATAGTTTCATCCACTGCCAAATGAGAATATCCAAGTTTTTCTGATAGTATATATAGTATTATTATAGCCCCAGAAATACAATCTAAAATCGCATCATGTGCTATATTGCTTCCTTTGCTTAAAACTTTGAAAAAATCCCCTATAATACATAATAAATCTGCCTTAAGACTTTCAATGATTTTTATGTTAGACATAATATTGAAATCTTCACGCTTCATCGAACTCCCCCTTCCATTTGGCTATAAATCTATTGTAAATTTTTTTTAGTTTTAATGCAACAATCTAGTGGTTATATTTGGATTTATTTCACATATGAGTAATTTTTTTTGCATATATTTGATAATTATCACTCTAATAATAAAAAGACTAGCAAATAATTTATTTGCTAGTCTTTTTTAACCATAAGTTATTAACTAAAACTTAGTATTATATTATTCAGTTGTGAATGGTAATAATGCTATGTTTCTAGCTCTCTTAATAGCTACTGTTAACATTCTTTGGTGTTTAGCACAGTTTCCAGAAATTCTTCTTGGTAATATTTTACCTTTTTCTGTAACATACTTTCTTAATTTATTGATATCTTTGTAATCTATAGAAGTGGCTTTATCCATACAGAAAGAACAAACTTTTCTCTTCATTCTTTTTCTGTTTCCGCCTTTTCTCTTATCATTTCTATCATAAGCCATTGTGCACTTACCTCCTTTTACCTAAATTTATTAAAATGGCATATCCTCACCGTCATCAATTGGAGTCATATCTCCGCCACCAAAATAATCTGATGGAATTGATGGTTCCATGTGAGATCCCATACCTGTATTCATTCCTGATGATTTATTGCCTCCCCATTCAAGGAAACTTACTTCATCAGCCACTACTTCAGTTACATATCTTCTTCCGCCGTCTTTAGCCTCATAAGAACGAGTTTCAATTCTACCAGCTACACTCATAAGTTTACCCTTACTCATGTAATTTGCTGTATTTTCCGCAGTTTTTCCCCATACTACTATAGGAATAAAATCTGCACTTTGTTGACCTTCTTTCTTAAATCTTCTATCAACTGCAAGTGTGAACGTTGCTACAGCTGTACCTGTACCTGGAGTAAATTTTAACTCTGGGTCTTTGGTTAATCTTCCGATTAAAACAACTTTATTCATAAATAACACCTACTTGCTTTCTGGATTGATTATGATATGTCTTATAACACCATCAGTAATTCTGAATACTCTGTCTAACTCTTTAGGTAACTCAGTGCTAGCTTTGAAGTTGATTAGAGTGTAAGTACCTTCGTTAACTTTAGCGATTTCGTAAGCAAGCTTTCTTCTACCCCAAACGTCAACATTCTCAACTTCTCCACCATTGTTCTCTATTACACCTTTAAACTTTTCTATGTTAGCTTTAACAGCTTCCTCGTCTAATGATGGGTGTAATACGAATATAGTTTCATATGATCTCATTAGTTTCACCTCCTCCCCCCGGACTAACGGCTGTGATTTTCACAGCAGGGATTACATCAATAAATTTTATCACACCACAAATTTTAAGTCAAGTAACTAATTCATGATTTTAGTTATTCTCTTCAGTTACCTTAATTACCTTTTTTATGCTTTTCTCAAATTTGCTTCTAGGAATCATAACAATTCTGTCACATCCAAGGCATCTAATTTTTATATCTGCACCAACTCTTATAACTTCCCACTTATTACTTCCACAGGGGTGTGTCTTTTTGGTTTCTACTATATCATTTAAATCAAACTCTTTCATAGTCTCTCCTATATAACATTATTGACATTAATATTTAATTGTAATCTTAATTGTTATTAAAGGTTACTTCCTTAATTTTATTATCCTTTAATTCATATATTGCTTTATGAGCCATTTTCTCTTGATTAATTATGCCCCTTAACCCATTCGAGTCTTTTAACTCCACCTTTAAGCTTATACCACAACTTTTGGTTATATATGTTGGTGTAGGCATCATTGTTACCTTTAACCTCTTTTCTAAGCAAAGTGACTCAGCTGACATGGCCTCATGGGTATTATTAAAGGTCACTATATAAAATTCTTTCATTGCAATTATCTCCTAAACATATTTTAAAGTTTTATTGTATTGCTTCTGTTCATTATTTCAACAATAGCATACATATTTGTTATTTCCCCAACCGCAATTTTATCTTTTAACTTATAAAAGTCTAGACATAGACCACAACTTTGAACATTCGTTCCCATTTCTTTTAGTTTTTTTATACTTTCTAATACCAGTGAATCCTCTACAACTAATTTAACCCCACCATTTATGAATATCAAATTCTCTGGTATAACCTCAGCTTCTGATAAAGCAAATAAATAACTCTTCATAAGGGCTGTACCTAATTCACTAGATCCACTACCTAATTCTTCTGAAGATATAATGATAGTAAGTGGTTGCTTTTCATTTATAGGGTATTCATTTTCTTTCTCAATCCCTTTAGCTTCACCCTTAGTAATTTTTATTTCAAACAAATTAATATCTTTATTCTCACTTTCAAAACTATAACCATTAGAACCTGCAAATTTTTCAACATTATTTTTTGCAACTTCATTATCAACTATTACTATTGCTGTACCACTTTCAATACCATCAAAGTACTTTTTTGTATTTATAACTGGTATAGGGCAATTAAGACCTTTACAATCAATTATATTTTTAATATTTTTCATCACTATTCCCCCTTTTAAGCCACCATAATTATTTTCTTGTTAGTAAATTTGTTTAACTAATTATATTTTTGTATATTTATATCATTATGATGTATTATTAAATTGTTATGGGCCATTAATATAAATAAATTAATTCCATATAAAAAATAAATCCAAAACATGATTTGAACCTATATTTTATTATAACAAATTACCCTAAAGTAATTATATCAAAATAGAAACTTATATTAAATTTAATTTTTAAATACATTTCATAAATCTATTATGTATTTCAATATGAATTAGGAGGTATATTTAATGCAAATATATGTGGATAATGCAGCAACAACTTTCCCGAAACCAAATAGTGTCTATAATGAAATGATGAATTATATGACCACTATAGGTGGTAATCCTGGAAGGGGTGCATCTACTTCATCTCTAAAAGGTAATAAACTTATATTTCAATGTAGACACGCTCTTTGTAAATTATTTAATTATGAAGATACAAAAAATGTTGTTTTTACATCTAATATAACTATGTCTTTAAATATGCTTATTAAAGGTTCAGTTAAACCTGGCTGGCATGTAATTACATCATCTATGGATCATAATAGCACTCTACGAACATTAAAAGAACTTGAACTTCAAGGAATTATAGAACTTGATATTTTACAATGTAATTCTTTAGGATTAATTGATATCACCCAATTTAAAAATACTATTAAAGAAAATACTAAGCTAGTTGTCCTATCCCATGCTTCAAATATTATTGGAACTATTCAACCTTTAGAATTGATTGGTTCCATATGCAATGAAAAAGATATATTTTTCATTGTAGATTCTGCTCAGACTGCTGGAGTTTTGAATGTTGATTTTAAATCTTTAAATTGTAGTGCTCTAGCATTTACTGGACATAAGAGTTTACTAGGTCCTCAAGGTATTGGCGGCTTTATAATTGACGATGCCCTTAATGATATTTGCTCTTCGCTGATTGTAGGGGGCACAGGCAGTTCTTCTTCTGATATTATGCAACCAAAATTTTTACCTGATAAATTTGAAAGCGGAACTTTAAATACTCCAGGAATTGTCGGTTTATTAGCAGGTATTAAGTTTTTACAAAAAGAAGGTATTAGTACTATTAAAGAACATGAAGAATACCTTACCCAAAGATTTATCGACGGAATACTAAATATAAAATCTATGAAGGTTTATGGAGATTTTTCGGCATTAAACAGAACTTCAACTGTATCTGTAAATTCATCAATTTTAGATAATAGTGAGTTAGGTTATATTCTTGATTCCGAATACAACATAATTACACGTACAGGACTTCATTGTGCACCTTTAGCTCACAAAACTATTGGAACTTATCCTTCTGGTACACTAAGACTTAGCTTTGGTTATTTTAACGATGAAAAGGACGTTGATTATATTTTAAAATCAATAGATGAAATTGTAAAAAGAAGTTTATAATTTAATATATATTCATGTATTAAATCCACCTCTTTGGTAATACTTACTACTAAGGAGGTGTATGTTTTTTATGGTTAAAAAAGTCATCTTTGATGCATTGTCAGAAAACTGCATCTATAACATTAGGGAAGTAGTATCTCAAGAACTTGTTCAGGCTATAAAAGAAAATAAAGAAATTATAATTTTATGTATAGGCACTGACAGATCAACTGGTGATAGCCTTGGTCCAATTGTAGGAGATAAACTTAATTTTTTAATAAGAGATAATGTTTATCTTTACGGAAATCTTGAAAATCCAGTCCATGCTAAAAACATAACCGAAATTAATGAATTAATTCTTAAAACCTACTCAAACCCTTATATAATTGCAATTGATGCATCTCTAGGAGATCTTCAGGATGTAGGAAAAGTTATAATTGAGTCTAAACCTTTAAGCCCTGGTTTAGCTTTAAACAAAAAACTTCCTCCTGTAGGTAATCTTAGTATAACGGGAGTAGTTAACATTTCTGGTTCACTTGAGTTTATGGTACTTCAAAATACAAGGCTTTATATAGTAATGAAGCTGGCGGAAACAATTTCATCTGGATTATATCATGCAATTTTAAAAACAATTGGTGGTAGAAAGTCATCATCCATAACTAAAGAGGATTTTTTATTAGATATATCAAAGATTTTATAAAAGGTATAAATAATAAATGTTTCACGTGAAACACTTATTATTTATACTTTTTTTATATGAAAAGAAGATAAGATTAAATTAGTTTAACCTTATCTTCAAAATTTTAATTATTTGTATGTATTGCTTGATGCAATACACTACTTTCTTCTTCTGATAAATCATATCTAGAAATTCCATTGTCTATAGGTTTAGCGTAAGTAATGCTTTCATTTCTTGAATATATACTTGTTATAATAACTCCGTTGTTATTTCCATCTAGCATTGCAATTGAATAGCTTAAATCACTTCCTACATCCTCAAATGCTTTATATCTCTTCATTGCTACCTTCTGAACACATGAATTGATTAACTTTGAAGTGTTTTCACATATCTCTTTTACATTATCTGTTGTATCTTGCATGCTATCAATTTTATCTAATGATTTCACTATTAATTCCTCAAGATTTTTGCTGTTAGTGCCTCTCATCATTTTTCTATATTTATTCTTCATTTTACTTGTAGATGCAATACATGATATTACAACTATAATAAGTATAAATACTAAAACTATTAATGCTAAAGTTATATATGTACCATAATTATTTATTAAATTTATTATCTCTTGCATACTTATCCTCCTAAATTTGTTTCACGTGAAACATTAAGCTTCTAGGATTTCTATTATTCTTTGTAAATCTTCTGGAGAATAATATTCTATCTCTATTTTTCCTTTGTTTTTAGAATTGTTATTTATATTTACTTTAGTATTAAAGTGATTCTCTAATCTTACCTTAATATCTTTATAATATATATCTTCTACTGGTTTTCTAATTGGCTCTTTATCCTCTTGATGCTTGCCGTAATTCTTTACTAAACTTTCAGTTTGTCTTACATTTAGATTTTCATCAATTACTTTCTGTGCAACAATATATTGACTCTCTTTATTATCCAAACCAAGAATTGCTCTTCCATGACCTTCAGAAATAACTCCCTCAATTAGATATCCTTGAATTCTTTCATCAAGATTTAAAAGTCTTAACGCATTTGCTATTGTACTTCTTGATTTCGAAACTTGTTTGCTTATTTCTTCTTGTGTTAAATCAAATTCCTTTAATAATCTTTTGTAAGCCATTGCTTCTTCTATTGGATTAAGATTTTCTCTAATTATGTTTTCAATTAAAGAAATTTCTACTACCTCTTTTTCAGTTAAATCCTTTACTATTACAGGGACCTCTTTTAGATTTAACTGCTTTGCAGCTCTCCAACGACGTTCACCTGCAATAATTGTATATATATTATTTTCTTCTTTTACAATAATAGGTTGTATAATACCATGCTCTTTAATAGAATTAGCTAATTCCATAAGTTTTTCATCATCGAAGTTTTTCCTTGGTTGATCCTTATTAGGTTTAATTAAATTAATATCAATAGTTAATACTTGTTCCCTATCATTAAATTTCAAATCGCTTTCAGGTATAAGTGATGCTAATCCCTTGCCTAACGCACTTGTCTTTTTCATCCTAGTTTCCTCCTTGTCTACGAATAAATTCTTCAGTTAAAGCCTCGAAGGCTTCTGCCCCTCTACATTTATCATCATAGAGCATAATAGGTAATCCAAAACTAGGAGATTCCGCCAACTTAACGTTCCTAGGTATAAATGTATCATATACTTTATCTTTGAAGTGATTTCTAATTTCATCTACAACTTCATTACATAATCTTGTTCTGCTATCATACATACTCATGATAACACCTTCTATTTCTAAAGCAGTATTTAAATACCTCTTTATAAGTTGAATTGTACTCATTAATTGTCCAACCCCTTCAAGTGCATAGAATTCACATTGAATTGGAATTAAAACAGAATTAGATGCTGTTAATGCATTCAAAGTTAAAACTCCTAATGATGGTGGGCAATCGATAAATATAAAATCATATTGATCTTTAATTTCATCTATTTTATTTTTTAATACCTTTTCTCTCTCTTCATGACCAACAATTTCAACTTCAGCTGCTGCTAAGTTCATATTTGATGGTGCAATATAAAAGTTATCTATTATTTCACTTTTCTTAATAACTTCACCCAATGATACATTACTAGTTAGAACATCATACATTGAATAATTAATTTTTCTTTTATCGAGTCCTAATCCGCTAGTTGTATTTCCTTGTGGATCTATATCAATGGCTAAAACTTTATATCCGTTCATAGCTAGATATGAACATAGATTAATGTTTGTAGTTGTTTTTCCTACTCCGCCTTTTTGATTAAATATACATATTACCTTCATTTTATTCCCCCCCTTTATGAAAAATTTGTAATATATTTATTTTGTTCAATTAATCTTAATTTAAACATATTTATGTTATTTTTCTACTGCAAATCTTGTAAATTCAACTATGTATTTATATTATATATTGATATAGATTTTATTTAAAGTAATTATTAGTATAAAATGAGCACATATTTAAATTTTTCATTGTAAAATAAAAAAGTCTAAATGTTTCACGTGAAACATTTAGACTTTTACCTTACTTCTTCTTTATAGTAATCGTAACTTGAATAGAATCATCTAACTCTTTAGAACGATACTTTGCATCTATTCCAAATTTATCAAATACTTGTTTTACAGTATTAACATATATGGCCGGACTAAAAGAACCTTTAATTCTTTTCTTGCCATCTGCTGCAACTTCACTATGTTGTAACTTTAATAACTCTCTATCTATAGCTTCTTCAGTTTTTTTAACATTTAAGCCTTCTTTAATTATCTTATCTAAAATTTTATACTGTAACTCACTATCCGGTAATTTTAACAGAGCTCTTGCATGTCTCTCTGTAAGCTTATTTTCAACTAAAGTATCAATTATATCTTGATTTAACTTTAAAATTCTAAGTTTGTTTGCAATAGTTGATTGCTTCTTACCTATTACTTCTGATAGCTGATCTTGAGTATATGAATGTACTTTTATAAGATTGTTATATGCTAATGCTTCCTCATAAAAGTTTAAATCTTCTCTCTGCAAATTTTCTAATAGTGCAATAGCTGCTGAATCAGTATCATTAATATTAGTTATAATAGCTGGAACTTCAGTTAAACCTGCTTCCTTGGCCGCTCTTAACCTACGTTCACCTGCAATTAATTCATAACCATTTTCCGTTTCTCTAACAGATAATGGTTGAATTATCCCATATACTCTTATAGACTGAGCTAATTCTTGTATAGCTTCCTCATTAAACACTATTCTTGGTTGATAAATATTAGGTTGTATTGAGTCAACCGCTATATAATTAATATTATTTCCCATTTTTTACCATCCTTTTATGAAATTCCTCTATATACTATTCTATATACAATGTTAAAATCCTCTTTATATATCAAAATTTCACCTAAATATTTTATGTGTCTTACTTTATTGGGTTTTTAGTTACCATTCCTGCTTTTCTAGGATATTTTTTAGGCGTATCCTTTACCTTTTTAACTACCAACAAATTATGTTTTAAATCGCTATCTTCAATATCTACTTCTATTATTTCTTCTATTTTACCTCCTAGAACTTTTAATGCTACTTCTGCAGCCTTAATTTCATCTTCTATAGCTGGCCCTTTTAATGCAACAAAGTATCCTCCAACTTTTACATATGGTAAACAGAACTCTAATAATACAGTTAGATTTGCTACTGCCCTTGATACAGCAAGATCAAATCTTTGCCTATACTCAACCGTTTGTGCAAAATCCTCTGCTCTTCCATGAATTGTTTTTATATTAGATAGGTTTAAGTCATTTATTACCTCATTTAAAAAATTTATTCTTTTATTTAAAGAGTCTAATAAGACCATTTTACTATCTTCTTTTACAATTTTCATTGGAATTCCAGGAAATCCTCCTCCTGTTCCAATATCAATTATAGACTTTGCATTTTTTACATAATCACAATTAAAAACCTTTATTGAGTCAATAAAATGCTTTTTTATTATTTCTTCGTCATCAGTAATGGCAGTTAAATTTATTTTTTGATTCCATTCTTGTATAAGCTCTTTATATTTAATAAATTTATTATACTTCTCTTCCTCAAAGCTCAACCCCATACTTTGGCAAGCTTCGTTTAACATATCGAAATATTCCATGTTAACCTCCAAATTAAACTAATAAACTAACTTAGTTTAGTTTTCTTCACTATTATTTCTTTTTTGCTGCTCTAAGAAAATTAATAAAACTGTAATATCCGCTGGTGAAACACCTGATATCCTTGATGCCTGACCTATATTAGTAGGCCTAATGTTATTCAACTTTTGTATTGCCTCCGTTCTAAGACCTTTTACTGTTGAATAATCAAGCCCTTCAGGTATCATCTTTGTCTCATATTTCTTAAATTGATTTATCTGTTCTAGCTGTTTAGTAATATACCCTTCATATTTAGAAATTATATTAACCTGCTCTGTTACTTGATCGCTTAGTGGCTGTCTTTCAGTATCTATTTCAGCAACATTATAATAATCTAATTCTGATCTTTTAATTAGCTCATATAAAGAAGTCGGTTTCTTTAATGGCGCTGATCCCTTGCTCTCTAAAAACTCATTTATTTCTTTTTTATTTGTAACTTGAACATTTTTTAATCTTTCAACCTCAGCTTCAATTTCCGCTCTTTTCTTCGTAAATGCAGCATATCTTTCCTCAGTAACAAGACCAACTTCATATCCAATATCCGTAAGTCTTAAATCAGCATTATCTTGTCTTAAAAGCAGTCTATATTCTGATCTTGAGGTCATCATTCTATAAGGCTCATTAGTTCCCTTTGTAACTAAATCATCAACTAGAACTCCTATATAGGCATCAGATCGCTTCAATATTAGAGGATCTTTACCCTTAATTTTTAAAGCTGCATTTATCCCTGCTAAAATACCTTGACCCGCGGCTTCTTCATATCCAGAGCTTCCGTTTACCTGGCCTGCTGAGAATAATCCATCTATGTGCTTAAATTCTAAAGATAACTTTAATTGCGTAGGATCTATACAATCATACTCTATAGCATATCCTGTTCTCATAACCTCAACATTCTCAAGTCCATCTATAGTTCTTAAAAATGCTATTTGTACATCTTCAGGAAGTGAACTACTCATACCTTGAACATACATTTCTTCTGTTCCTTCACCCTCTGGCTCTATAAATAACTGGTGTCTGTCTTTATCTCTAAATCTCATAACCTTATCTTCTATAGACGGACAGTATCTTGGACCTGTGCTCTTTATAGACCCATTATATAACGGTGATCTATCTATATTAGCAAGTATAACTTCATGAGTTCTCTCATTAGTATAAGTTAAATAGCAGCTTACTTGGTCTCTAGTAATATCTCCACTCATAAAAGAGAACGGAACTACTTTTTCATCACCATTTTGAATTTCCATCTTTGAGAAGTCAACTGATCTAGCATTAATCCTAGCAGGTGTACCAGTTTTAAATCTTCTTAACGAAATTCCTAAATCTATTAGTGAATTAGATAACTCATTTGCTGGGAATAAACCTGCCGGACCTTCATTTACTACTATTTCTCCAATGATTACATTAGACTTTAAATATGTTCCCGAAGTTAAAATTATAGCTTTGCAAGTGAAGTAAGCGCCGTACTTAGTCATTACTCCTTTAACCACGTTATCTTCAACATCAATACTTGTAACCTCTAATTGTCTTAAATCTAAGTTAGGTTCTGTTTCAATAACATGTTTCATGCTTTCTGAATATCTTCTTTTATCGGCTTGAGCTCTTAATGAGTGCACAGCTGGTCCTTTTGATAAATTCAGCATCCTTGACTGAATATACGTCTTATCTATATTTCTACCCATTTCTCCACCTAAAGCGTCAATTTCTCTAACTAAATGACCCTTAGCTGTTCCCCCTATATTAGGGTTGCATGGCATAAATCCAACACTATCTAAGTTTAAAGTACACATAAGTGTCTTTAACCCCATTCTCGCAGTTGCTAATGCAGCTTCACATCCTGCATGTCCTGCACCTATAACAACTACATCATAATCTCCTGCAAAATATTTCATATTTTCACCTCTATTTACCTAGACAGAAATCCTTAAATATCTTGTCTATTATATTTTCTTCTAGGGAATCTCCCGTAATCTCACCTAGAAATGTCCATGCATTTCTTATATCAATAGATGCTAAGTCTATTGCAAATGTATTTTTTAGAATATCTATTGCACTAACAATACTCTCATAGGCTCTAAATAATGATTCCTTATGTCTTGTATTAGTTATTATAACATTATTTGATGCTATCTCGCCCTTAAAGAAAAGCTCCTTAATGGCATTTCTAACTTCATCAATTCCTTCACCTGTCTTAGCTGATATTCTAAAAATATTTTCACTGCTTAAACTAGCTAAATCATCTTTATTTATTTTGCTGTTTAAATCACTCTTGTTCAATAATACCATATATTTTTTATCTCTTATATGATTAATAATTTCCTTGTCTTCCTCGCTTAACCCTCTGCTGGAATCTAATATAAGTATAATTAAGTCAGCTTCCTTTATTTTTTCTCTCGATCTTTCAACGCCAATCTTCTCCACTACATCTTCAGTTTCTCTTATTCCTGCAGTATCCACTATTTTTATAGGTACACCTGAAATATTTATATATTCTTCTATAACGTCTCTTGTAGTTCCTGGTATATCCGTAACTATAGCTCTATTTTCCCTTGTTAATGCATTAAGTAATGACGATTTACCTACGTTAGGCTTACCTACAATTACTGTGCTTAAACCCTCACGTAATATCTTACCTTCTTCTGCAGTATCTATTAGTCTTTTTAGTTCTCCCTTAACAACTTCTAAATCTTTAATTCCCATCTCAGCTGTAACTTCCTCTAAATCATCTTCTGGATAATCTACAGTAGCTTCAATATGAGCTATAGTTGAAATAAGACTTTCTCTTAAAGCTCCTATTTCCTTGGAAATAATACCCTCACTTTGCATTAAAGCAGACTTCATGCTTAAATCAGTTTTTGCATTTATTATATCGATAACCGCTTCTGCCTGTGATAAATCTATTCTTCCATTTAAAAACGCTCTTTTAGTAAATTCACCAGGCTCTGCAAGCCTAACCCCTTGCTTTATTACCTGTTCTAAAACTCTTTTAGTTGCAATAACTCCACCATGGCAGTTAATTTCTATGGTATCTTCAGCTGTAAAGCTTCTTGGACCTTTCATAAATGAAACTATAACTTCATCAACATGATTTCCATCCTCATCTACAATGTGTCCATATCTCATAGTATAACTCTTCATGTCCATAAGAGACTTTCCGTTTTTAGCTTTAAATATTTTATCTATAAACTCTCTAGCTTTATCGCCAGAAACTCTTATTACAGCTAATCCACCTTCTCCAATACTGGTTGATATAGCTCCTATTGTATCAAAATCCTTCATCTCATTACCTCCCATTAAAGAATAATATACCCTATCGATCTCATTTGTTTTATATAATTAAACATATTATAATACTTTTAATATAAATTGTACCCACAAATATTCATTGTATCACATAGTGCATAAAATAAAAAGAAAGCCATTTAGGCTTTCTTTAACTCAATAACAACTCTTCTGTATGGTTCATCACCTTCACTGTGAGTCGTTACATATTCATTGTTTTGAAGTGTAGAATGAATAACTCTTCTCTCGTATGGGTTCATCGGCTCAAGCTTAAGTGTTTTTCCACTTACCCTAACCTTATCCCCCATTTTATTTGCTAACCTCTTAAGTGTGTCTTGTCTAGTCTGTCTATAGTTAGCAGTATCAAGAATTACCCTCTTATAAGTTTCATCATGATTTTTATTTACAACTAAGCTTACTAAATATTGAAGTGAATCTAATGTTTCGCCCCTATAACCAATTAAAACACCCATATTAGGTCCTACTAAATCGATTTTTATTTCGTCATTCTCTTCCTTAGCATGAATTTCAGCCTTTATTTTCATAGCGTTTAATACACTTCTAAGGAATTTAATTGAATCACCAACACTATCTCTCTTTAAAGTCACTCTTACCTTCGCCGGCTTAACCCCTATTATGTTTAAAAAACCTTTGCTACCCTCTTCTAAGATTTCAACCTCAACCTTATCTAAGGTAACATTTAATTCCTTCAAAGCGTTTTGTATAGCTTCTTCAGTGGTTTTCCCCATGGTTTCTATATTTTTCATGATTTAGATACCGCCTTTCAATAATAAAATCTTTTATTATGCAGCTTTAGAATTAGGCTTTGCGTAAATTTTATTTAAAACATATGACTGTATCATTTGGAATATGTTTGAAACTGTCCAGTAAAGAACTAAAGCTCCTGGGAACTTAATAGACATAAATCCAAAGAAAATAGCCATACCAGTAGTCATCATGCTTGTAGAGCTAGCAGCATCTCCTGTTGAAGGTGCCATTATCTTACTTGAGAAGTAAGTAGTTAGACCTGATAATATTGGTAATATATATGTTGGGTCTGGTGCCATTAAGTCCTTCATCCATAAGAATCCTGCACCTTGATAATCAAATTGCTGGAATACATAGAATAGCGCGATTATTAATGGGAATTGTATAAGCATTGGTAGACATCCACCTAGTGGCGAAATATCATTATCCTTATATAATTTCATCATTTCAGTCTGCTGTCTTTGTGGATCATTCTTGTACCTGTCTTGTAGTTTTTTAAGTTCCGGTTGAATGACACTCATCTTAGCAGTAGTTTTGCTTTGTTTTAAAGATAATGGTAATAAACATATTCTCGCAATTATCGTAAATAATATTATTGCAATACCAAATGATATGTTTGGGTTAGAAGTAAACATCTCTACAAACTGATGTACAGCTACAAACCCCTGCTTAAATATGCCGGATAAAAAGTCAGTCAAATTAACCCCTCCTAAATTTTCTATTTAACGGGATCATGGCCACCTTTATGATATGGATGACACCGTAAAATTCTCTTAATAGCCATAAAACCTCCTTTGAAAGCCCCATATTTTTCAATCGCTTGCACAGCATACTCAGAACAAGTCGGAGTATATATACAGCACGGTGCCTTCATAGGAGATATATTTTCTCTATAAAATTTAATTACTATTAGTAATAATTTTTTCAACATTATTAAGCCCTGATTTCTTGAATAGATACTTCACCGAATTTTCAATATCTTTATAAGATTTGTCCCTTGAAGCACTTCTTGCAACAAAAACTAAATCGTATCCCTGCTTCAAATCTTGTTTATTAAGTCTAGCACTTTCACTAATAAGTCTTTTGACCCTACTTCTAACTACACTTTTTCCGACCTTCTTGCTTACAGATATACCAATTCTATTTATGCCTTTATTATTTTTAAATACATATAATACAAGTGTGGCTGTAGCAAAAGATCTTCCTCTTCTATATACTAATCTAAATTCAGGATTCTTTCTTAGCCTTTCTTCTTTCATCGGTTCCGTTGCTCTCTTTCTTAGATTACAGAAAAAGGCCACAAAAGCGGCCCTTATGCTGTCAATTTCTTTCTTCCTTTAAGTCTTCTTCTTCTAAGAACGTTTCTTCCAGAAGCGGTACTCATTCTCTTTCTGAATCCGTGTTCTTTCTTTCTTTGTCTTTTCTTAGGTTGGTAAGTCATGAACATATGCTGCACCCCCTTCTTTATATCCTAAGTTATTTATAGTAATTAACTTATAACTACCTTGTAAGTTTCACTATTAGATTATAAATGTTCGTAAGTTCAATGTCAAGATAGCTAATTTAAACAATTTATTACATTAGTAATATGTCATTTTTTTTATTTTTTAAACCACATTGTTATTAAAATTTCCACAAAACTCATTTTTTTGTGGATAACTTATTGAACCTCTCTCTATCTTTTGATATCATAAAGAGAGTATTGTTGATAATTTATTTTTCGTACAAGTTATTCACAGCCTGTTGATTAAATTGTGCATAACCCAAATAAAATGTTCTTTTTTTGATATTTTTAACGTATTTATGCCATTTTAAAGCTGATTTGTCTGTGTATAACTTTATTTTGTCTGCTGTGAATATATATATTTACTAATCAATTGCCCAGTAAATTATAAACATGTGAATAAAAGTTTTAACAATAGTAAACAACTCTAATGTATATATCTAGTGTTGTTGATACTCTTGTGAATTTTTATATGTTTTTGCGACAAATTATATGCGATATATCATATATAAATATTTAATAGGAGGATACAGAATGAACACCTTTGTAAAGGAAATATGGGAAAAGGCCTTAGAAATACTTAAAGCTGAATTAACTGAAGTAAGTTTTAATACTTGGATAAAAAGCATTGACCCACTTAATATAACAGATTCATCTATCACTCTTGGTGTTCGTAACGACTTCACTAAGGACATATTAGAAAATAGATATAAAGATCTAATAAAAAATTCAATTCAAGCAGCATGCAATAAGTCTTATGCTATAAATTTTGTAATTATATCAGAAGAGGCCACTGATGAACTGCCAAAAGTAAACCCTAGAAAACAAAATTTGGTTGTAAATGATGAGATGTCTGCAACTTTAAACCCTAAATATACCTTTGACTCCTTTGTCATTGGCAATAGCAATAGATTTGCCCATGCAGCTTCTTTAGCTGTAGCTGAATCTCCAGCCAAAGCTTATAACCCATTATTTATATATGGTGGTGTTGGACTTGGTAAAACACATTTAATGCACGCTATTGGAAGCTATATAAAGCAAGCAAATTCTAAGTCAAAAGTAGTTTATGTGTCCTCAGAAAAATTTACTAATGAGCTAATTAACTCAATTAAGGATGATAAGAATGTAGAGTTTAGGAATAAATATAGAAATGTAGACGTTCTTTTAATAGATGATATTCAATTTATTGCCGGTAAGGAATCAACTCAAGAGGAGTTCTTCCATACCTTTAATGCTCTTCACGATGCAAATAAACAAATCATTCTTTCAAGTGATAGACCTCCAAAAGAAATACCTACATTAGAAGATAGACTTAGATCTAGATTTGAATGGGGTCTTATTGCTGATATACAGCCACCTGATTTTGAAACAAGAATAGCCATATTAAAGAAAAAGGCTGATGTCGAAAATCTTAACATTCCTAATGAGGTTATGGTATATATAGCTACTCAAATCAAATCAAACATTAGGGAGCTTGAGGGTGCTCTAATAAGAATAGTCGCTTATTCCTCATTGACTAATAAAGAAATAAGCGTCGACCTAGCTTCTGAAGCATTAAAAGATATAATTTCAAATAAAAATTCTAGACAAATAACTATCGGGTTGATTCAAGATATAGTTTCTAGTTACTATAACTTAAAAGTTGAAGATTTCAAATCAGCAAGAAGAACAAGGAATGTTGCCTTTCCAAGACAAATTGCAATGTATCTTTCAAGAAAACTTACTGATACCTCTCTTCCTAAAATCGGTGAAGAGTTTGGTGGCAGGGATCATACAACAGTTATCCACGCCTACGAAAAAATATCTCAAAACTTAAAGAAGGATGAAAGCCTTCAAACAGCTATAGCTGAGCTTACAAAAAGGATTAATCAAAAATAGTTAACCACAACTGTTATTACTTTTTGATAAATTTCTGTGGATTATTAACAAAAAACATATATGATACTTGATATTGTGGATAACTGATAACATCATTGCATCTTTTATCCACAATATTTTTACCTCAAAAAACGTTGAATTAGTAAGGGTTGAGGCACTTATTAACAAACTAACAGCCCCTACTACTACTACTACTAAATAATATTAATATATCTTAGCTATTAGACGCTATTTTTCATGTGTATAAAGGAGGACTTAAAATGAAATTTTTAATAGAAAAAAATGTACTTCAAGAAGCAATATCAGATGTTCAAAAAGCTATCACGGGTAAATCCACTTTACCGATACTTCAAGGTATATATATTTCTGCAAAAAATGGAATGGTTACTTTAATCGGTTCTGATATCGAAGTTAGTATAGAAACAAAGGTTATTGCTAATATCGTTGAGGAGGGAGAAGTGGTTCTTGATTCTAGGTTATTTGGTGAAATTGTAAGGAAACTTCCAAATGATACAGTTGAATTAGCTACTATTAATGATTCTGAACTTGAGTTAAAATGCCAAAAATCAAATGTTCAACTAGTATACTTAAATCCGAGTGAATATCCAAGCTTACCTAGTATAGACGAAGATGTTGTGCTTACTGTCGCTCAAAAAACCTTGAAAAACATGATAAAATCAACAATCTTTGCAATTGCTCAGGATGACACAAGACCAATATTAACAGGTGTTCTTCTTCAAGTTAAAGAAGGCAAATTAAATATGGTAGCCTTAGATGGATTTAGGGTTGCTCTTAAGAGTGAGAATATGGATTGTTCATTTAATAAAGAATCTGTAGTTCCAGGGAAGACTCTTAATGAAGTATCTAAAATACTTAAAGATAATGATGATAATGTTCAAATTACGTTTACTAAAAATCAAATCTTATTTAACTTTGGAAATACAAAGGTTATATCAAGGTTATTAGAAGGTGACTTCATTAAATACGAAGCTATCATACCTAAAGAACATAATTTAAAGGTCACTGTTAAAAGAGATGAAATTTTAGGTTGTATTGAAAGAGCCTCATTAATGGCTAAGGATGGAAATACTAACCTGGTAAAACTAGATATAGCTGATGACACTTTAGTCGTTACATCTAATTCTCAATTGGGAAAGGCTAGGGAAGAAATGCAAATAATTTTGCAAGGTGAAGGGCTTAAAATTGCATTTAACTCTAAATATTTAATCGACGTATTTAAAATAATGGATGAGGAAACTATAATAATGGAGTTTACTTCACCAGTTACACCTTGCGTTATAAAAAATTTAGAAAGTAATAATAGTGTATACTTATTACTTCCTGTTAGAGTTGCAAATCACAATTAAGGTGGGAAAATTATGATAGAGATAAAAATCGACACAGAGTTTATTAAGCTAGACTCGTTTTTAAAGTTTGCTGGAGCTACAACTTTAGGATCAGAATCTAAATTCTTTATTCAAAATGGAGATGTTAAAGTTAATGGTGAAGTAGAACTTAGAAGAGGAAAAAAACTTTACCCAGGAGACAATATTGAGTTCCAAGGGGAAATTTATACTGTTTTATAGATTAAAAAGGCTGAGAAATAAATCAGCCTTTGAGTCTTTATATAGACTTAACACACTTTAGGGGTAAGTGGTCGAATTATATTTTTAAGGTAATATTCACACTTAGAATATATATTATGATATAATTTTAGGTGGGTGTTTTTATGTACGTTAAATATTTAAACTTAATAAATTTTAGAAATTATAAAAATATGACTATCGAATTATGTAGTGGGACTAATGTCTTTCAAGGAGATAATGCTCAAGGAAAGACAAATATTCTTGAATCACTATATTATTCCAGTATAGGAAAATCACATAGAACGAATAAGGATAAGGAACTTATAGAGTGGAACAGTGAAGAAGCTTATATTGGCGCCTATATAGTTAAGGAACGCCTAGATAAAAAAATTAATATAAAACTTTTTAAAAATGGTAAGAAAGCTATAAACATAAATTCCATAAAAATATCTAAACTTCAAGATCTTATGGGAGTTCTTAATGTAGTTATGTTCTCACCAGAGGATTTAGATATAGTTAAGGATTCACCGTCCTATAGAAGAAGATTTTTGGATATTGAATTATGTAAGCTTGATAAAAAGTATTATTACTGCCTGTCATCTTATAAAAAAGTGCTAAATGAGCGTAATGTAATTTTAAAAAAATTTAGTGGCAATGAAGATATGATCGATATCTATGATATAAGATTAGCTGAGTTTGGAAGTTATATAATTTCAAAGAGATTGAAATATATTAAAAAATTAAATGATTTTTCTAAAGATATTCATAGAGATATAACTCAAGGTAAAGAGGAAATAAAATTTGAATATTTAATGCAGCTTAAAAGTGAAGAAAACTTAAAAGAGTCACTTTATGAGCTAATTAAATTAAATAGAAAAAAAGATATAGAAAAAAGAGTTACGTCAATAGGACCACATAGAGATGATTTTTCAATTTTTATAAATAATATAGATGTAAAAACTTATGGTTCACAAGGACAACAAAGAACTTCAGTGTTAACTATAAAGTTTGCATCATTACGAATTATAAAAGATTTAATAGGCGAATACCCTTTGTTATTACTTGATGATGTATTGTCTGAACTAGATTCAAAAAGGCAAGAATATATATTAAAGTCTATAAATGGTATACAAACCTTAATTACGTGTACCGGAATTGCAGATATTAAACGACATTTAAAAAATAACAATATGAAAATATTTAATGTGGATCAAGGAAGTTTAGGAGAAATTAAATAAGGTAGTTAGGGGGGAAACCATGTTTTTACATCTAGGAGAGAATATAGTTGTGCCAGTAAAGGACATAATAGGTATTTTTGATTATGAATCTTCAAGATATGGATCAGATACTAATCAATTTATAAGATTAGCAGAAGAAGATGGATTTGTAGAGAGAGTAACTAACGAAAATCCTAAATCATTTATTATAGCTGAAGTTGATAAGATGAGTAAGATTTATATGTCCCCAATATCATCAACAACTCTATGTAAAAGGGCAAATTTATCATACTGTGAACTTTAGGGTAAGTTAGGAGGAGAACTATGAGCAATAATGAAAGATATGATGAAAATCAGATTCAGGTCTTAGAAGGGTTAGAAGCTGTAAGAAAAAGACCTGGAATGTATATTGGAAGTACAAGTAGTAGAGGTCTTCATCATTTAGTATACGAAATAGTTGATAATAGTATAGATGAAGCATTAGCTGGGTTTTGTAAAAATATAGCGGTTACTATACATGAGGACAATTCAATAACTATTTCAGATGATGGAAGAGGTATGCCTGTAGGTATACATCCTAAAATGCAAATACCAACAGTTGAAGTTATAATGACGGTACTTCATGCTGGTGGGAAATTTGGAGGCGGGGGATACAAGGTATCCGGAGGTCTTCACGGGGTAGGTGCATCTGTTGTTAATGCACTTTCATCTCTATGTGAAGTAACTGTAAAAAGAGAAGGCCATATTTGGTGCCAAAGTTTTAGTAAAGGTAAATCTCTAACAACATTAGAGAAAGTTGGGGACACCGATGACCACGGTACAACAATTCACTTTGTAGCAGATGATGAAATATTTGAAACAACAGAATTTGAGTATGAAACCTTATCTCAAAGGCTTAGAGAATTAGCATTCCTGAACAAAGGAATAAACATAAGTATTAAAGACGAGAGAGACGGAAAGCATAATGAATTCCATTATGAAGGGGGAATAAAGTCTTTTGTTGAATACTTAAATAGAAACAAAGGTAAAATTCATAGTGAACCTGTTTATATTGAGGGAATAAAGGATACAACTTCAGTGGAAATTGCGTTTCAATATAATGATACTTACAACGAGAATATATTCTCTTTTGCCAATAATATTGATACAGCAGAAGGGGGGACCCATCTTGTTGGATTTAAAACTGCACTAACAAGAGTTTTAAATGATTATGCTAAGAAATTTGGATTCCTAAAGGAAAATGATAAAAACTTAAGTGGAGAAGATGTAAGAGAAGGTCTTACAGCTGTAGTATCTGTTAAAATTACAGAGCCTCAATTCGAAGGACAAACAAAAACTAAGCTTGGAAACAGTGAGGTAAGAGGGATTGTTGAATCAATAATGGGGGATGTAGTAAGTGCATTCCTTGAAGAAAATCCAGGAGTAGGTAAAGCTATAATAGATAAGGGACTAAACGCTGCAAGAGCTAGAGAAGCTGCTAAGAAGGCACGTGAGCTTACTAGAAGAAAATCAGTTTTAGAAAGCACAAGTTTACCTGGTAAGCTTGCAGATTGCTCATCTAAGGATCCTTCTGAATGTGAAATATACATAGTAGAGGGAGACTCAGCGGGGGGATCTGCAAAGCAAGGAAGAGATAGAAAATTCCAAGCTATTCTTCCACTGAGAGGAAAAATAATGAATATTGAGAAGCAAAGACTTGATAAGATATTAGCTTCAGATTCAATAAGATCAATGATAACTGCTTTTGGAGCTGGTGTTGGAAAAGATTTTGACGTAACTAAAATAAGATATAATAAGATAATAATAATGACAGATGCCGACGTAGATGGAGCTCACATAAGAACACTTTTATTGACCTTCTTCTACAGATATATGAGGGAGCTAGTTGACAAAGGTCATGTGTTTATTGCTCAACCTCCTCTATTTAAAGTAAAAAAAGGTAAGGTTGAAAAGTACACTTATAGTGAACCAGAACTTCAAGAAGTTCTTAATGAACTTGGTGGAAAAGACAGCAATACTGATATACAAAGATATAAAGGTCTTGGGGAAATGAATCCAGAACAATTATGGTCAACTACAATGGATCCAGCACAAAGAATTCTTTTAAAAGTAACAGTTGAAGATGCAATGGCAGCAGATGAGATATTTACAATACTTATGGGAGATAAAGTTGAGCCACGTAGAGAGTTTATCCAAGATAATGCTAACCAAGTTAGCAATCTAGATATATAGTATTGAGCTAGTATTAAGGTAGGTGGAAAAATGGATACTATAGATAAAATAATACCCGTTGATATACAGCATGAAATGAAAAAATCCTATATAGATTATGCCATGAGTGTTATTGTTGGTAGAGCTTTGCCAGATGTTAGAGATGGACTTAAGCCTGTTCACAGAAGAATACTATACTCTATGAGTGAACTTGGTATTACTTATGAAAAAGGATATAGAAAATGTGCTAGAATAGTCGGAGACGTACTAGGTAAATATCACCCACATGGTGATAGTTCAGTGTATGACGCTTTAGTTAGAATGGCTCAGGACTTTTCTATAAGATATATGCTTGTAGATGGGCACGGAAACTTTGGTTCAGTTGATGGTGACGGGGCAGCGGCAATGAGATATACAGAGGCTAAGATGAGTAAAATCACTAGCCAGATGCTTCGTGATATAAATAAAAATACAGTAGACTTTATTCCAAACTTTGATGGTGAGGAGTTAGAGCCTGTAGTTTTACCAGCTAGATTCCCAGCATTACTTGTTAATGGTTCTTCAGGTATAGCTGTTGGTATGGCAACCAATATACCTCCTCATAACCTTGTGGAAGTTATAAATGCTGTAATAATGTTAATTGATGATCCAGAAGCTACTGTTTCTGATTTTATGACTCATATTAAAGGACCAGATTTCCCAACTGGGGGAATAATCCTTGGTAAAAGTGGGTTTAGAAGTGCATATGAAACTGGTAGAGGGAGAGTATTAGTTAGATCAAAAGCTGAAATTGAAGAGCATAATGGTAGAAATAGAATAATAGTTTCTGAAATACCATATATGGTTAATAAGGCTAATCTAATAGAAAATATAGCAAACCTTGTAAAGGATAAAAAGATTGATGGCATATCTGATCTAAGAGATGAATCAGATAGAGATGGTATGAGAATTGTTATAGAACTTAAGAGAGATGCTAATGCAAACGTAGTTCTAAACAGACTATACAAACACACTAAGATGCAAGATACCTTTGGTATTATAATGATTGCTTTAGTTAATAATGAGCCTAAGGTTCTTAACTTAAAAGAAATATTAGTTAATTACTTAAATCATCAGAAGGATGTTGTAACTAGAAGGACTATATTTGAGTTAGATAAGGCTAATGCTAGAGCTCATATTCTAGAAGGTTTAAGAATAGCTCTTGATCATATTGATGAGGTAATAACTTTAATAAGAGGATCTAAGACTACGCAAGAAGCTAAAGATGGATTAATGAGTAAGTTTAATTTAACTGAAAAACAGGCTCAGGCAATTCTTGATTTAAGACTTCAAAGATTAACTGGTTTAGAAAGGGATAAGATTGAAGACGAGTATAATGAATTAATGAAAACTATAACTTACTTACAGTCAATTCTAAACAGTGAAGAAATCCTTCTTGGAATAATAAAGGATGAATTAATTGAGATAAAGACTAAGTATGGTGATGAAAGAAGAACTCAAATTGAAAAGAATCCATATAGCTTTGAAGATGAGGATTTAATTGATGATGAGGAAATTGTAATAACATTAACCCATGGTGGTTATATAAAGAGATTACCAGCAGATACTTATAATGCTCAAAGAAGAGGGGGAAGAGGTATACAAGGTGTAGCAGCTAAGGAAGATGACTTTGTAGAACATATCTTAGTAACCAAGACTCTTCAGAACATTATATTCTTCTCTAACAAAGGTAAGGCATATAAGCTTAAGGCTTATGAAATTCCTGAAGCAGGAAGAACTGCAAAAGGAATGAACATAGTAAACCTACTTCCATTAGAAGCTGGAGAGAATATACAAGCAGTTATGGCTATAAAGACCTTTGACAGTGATAACTATCTTATGATGGGAACTAAGTCTGGTATGGTTAAGAAAACATCACTAGACAAGTTTGAAAACATAAGAAAGAATGGATTAAATGCCATAAATCTTAAAGAGGATGATGAAATAGTTGGAGTTAGAATAACTAAGGGTAACGATGAAGTTCTATTTGTAACTAAGGATGGATACTCAATAAGATTTAGAGAAGAAGAAGTTAGAAATATGGGAAGAACCACAACTGGGGTTAAAGCTATAACTCTTAGAGATGGTGACGTAGCTGTATCTATGGTTATTGCCAAAGAAGAAGAGGAACTTCTAATAGTTAGTGAAAAAGGTTTTGGTAAGAGAACAGCAATATCTAACTATACTCTTCAAAGAAGAGGTGGAAAAGGACTTAAAACTTATAAAATAACAGATAAGACTGGAAATGTTGTAAGTGGAAGAGTTGTTAAAGACCTTGACGAGATGATGTTAATAAACAGCGATGGTATAGTTATAAGAATAAATGTAAGTGATATATCTACAACTGGAAGAAACGCCATGGGTGTTACTTTAATGAAAACTGGTGAAGATGTAAATATAGTTGCAGTAGCTAAAATTAATTACAATAGTGAAAAACCTCAAGATGAGCAGCTTAGTATAGATGAAATTAATAGCAAAAATAAGGGATTAGAATCTGATGTAGAAGCTGTAGAGGATGTAGAGGATGTAGATAACACTTACGAGGAAAATGATGATATGTAAATATTAAATAGACTAATTATATTTAATTAAAGAAAAAGAAGTTTAGCTTAATCCATTATTATTAGGTTAAACTTCTTTTTACATTTATAGATTTAAGTTAATAGTTTTTTATTAACTAGCTAACTTTACAATTGATTAAATGTGAAATAAATAAGGTGAAAAAACATATATCATTCATTATAAAAGATAATAGAGTATAAACATATCCAAGTGTATCTTTATATGAATTTATAAGAAAATAAAAGAATATAATAGATATGAAAAGATAATCTTATCAGAATAAATAATTATAAAAAATGAGTGATTAAGTTATCATGATAAGATATGTCTTGTCGCTGAGAGATACATCAGCAAAACAACAAAACAACTAATAAATTTTAAATAAAAAAATAAAAAAAGTTGTTGACAGATGCGAAAGCCTCTGATAAAATAATAAAAGTAGTCAGCCGAACAGCTGAAAGCAAGAATTGGTCTTTGAAAATTAAACAGAGAAATAAAGGTAAAACCAGTTAATTCCGATAGAAATTAATCTATCAAATAAATGACTTAACAAGTCAGCGAAACAAATTAGAGCGCAGCTCAAACTTTTAAATTGAGAGTTTGATCCTGGCTCAGGACGAACGCTGGCGGCGTGCCTAACACA
>JARKVD010000014.1 GCA_029851835.1 Clostridium sp.
TAAACACAAAATGGCATTCAAACGAAAAAAATAGTACAAGTTTTACTAATGAAGTAGTAATAGAACTAAATGAACTTACTACGTTAAATAGAATAGTATATACTGCACCTCGTGGAACTAATAGAGGGTTTGCAGAACAATTTGATATATATGCATCAAGAACTACTAAGGGAGATACTTTTGAATTAGTATCAAGTGGTTCATCAGCACTAACACAAGATTCTGTAGAAATTAGATTTAATCCAACGGAATTTAGGAGAGTTAAGTTTGTATTTAAAAAAGCTTATGAAAATTGGGCTTGTGCAGCGGAATTTGGACTATATACCCAAGATGAATTAGCAGAAAAAGTTGAAAGATTATTTACAGATAGTACAATGAGTGTGGTTAGTGAAGAATTTAATACTGTTGAGAAAATAAATGAATTAGAAGAAGAAGTAAGAAATCATCCGTTTTATGAAGATTTTAAAGAGGATATAATAAATGCAAGAGAATTAGTAAATCAACAAAAGATAGAAGCTTCAGTAGCAATTACAAAAAAGTTTGACCATTATGCTAATGAAGAGTATTCAAAGTTATTCAAGATGGACAATAACAATATAATTAGTATTAAGAATAATGGAAATCATTATTTGGGACAAGTAATAACTAATGCTATAGATGGGAAGTTGGATACTTATTGGGAAACTAATAGGGCGAATTCAAAGGACTTTACCAATGAAGTAGAGATAGAATTTAAAGAAGCTGTAGAATTAAATAGAATAGTATACGGAGCAAGAAAATCTGATAATAAAGGATTTGCTAAAGAATTTGAAATATATGGATCTACCACATCTAAGGGAGATACATATCAGCTTGTAGCAACTGGTACTCATGATAAAGTGTCTGGATTAGTTGAAGCAAAGTTTAATCCAACTAAATTTAAAAGAATAAAATTTAAGTTTAAGAATTCAGATCAAAGTTGGGCTACATTATCAGAGATAGCATTCTATAAACAAGATGTAGTAAATGATAAAGTTGATAAGCTATTTACAAATGGTTTAATGAATGAGTTATCAGAAGAATTTAACACTGTGGAAGAGTTAGAGGCTTTAGAAAATGAAGTGAAGGGACATCCTTTAGAAAGTACATTTACAGAAGCATTTGAGTTAGCACATAAAATACTTAATGGTGAGTTAGAAACTGTAAAAATTATTACTGCAGAGCAACATGGAAATATGGTAAAACATGCTGAGAAGAATTTAAAGTTTGGATTTGGTAATAATAATCAACCAACAGGAATATCTGCAAAACCAGGAGAAGTAATAACTGTTTATGTAGATGCAGACCCAACACAGCCACTACCAAGTTTAGCATTTTCTCAACAAGAGGGAAGCTTTGCTAACTGGATAAGAACTGTGAAATTAGTACCAGGTAAGAATGTAATAACTGTTCCAGAAGTATCAAAGGATAACTGGTATCATCATGATGTAATCAAAGGGGGAGCAATATATATAGTAAATCCTTATACTAGTGAAGAGCAATCTAAAGCACCAATTTTAAGATTTGCTTCAGGAGATAAGTTTCCATTCCTTACAAAGGATACTAATGTAGAAGAATTTAAAGAATTTTTAATAGAGTATAAGAAGGCAATAGATGAAGATGTAGCAAAAAATCCTAATGTCCTAGATAGAGAGGTACTAGATGTCTTTGAATTTGTAAGTGATCATATAGTTTGGACAGGTACTGCAACAGGAGCATATAAGACTTATATAGAACAAGATGTAAATCCTTTAGACACAATAGAGTCTTATAATACTCATATGAAAGAAATTTTTAGATACTATGGTTTAGATGGAAGTAGTGAACAAAATGATCCTAAGTATATAAGAGAAAATGTTAGATTAGCGCAACCTTTTGGATATATGTATGCAGCTGCTGGCCATATAGGAGTACAAGGTGATGTAATGGCAAATCACTTAATTCCATTTGAAGAAAGAGGTCCATCTTGGGGATTAACTCATGAAATAGGTCATAAAATGGATGTAAATATAAGACTATATGGTGAAGTTACAAATAATATGCTACCTATGCATATGTCTGCATTTTACAACAAGATAGACAATAGAATACCATATGAATCTCATACTTATAAAAATGTAATAAGCGAAAATTCAAATAAATATATGGAAGGTGGATATTTTGAGAGGCTAGCTGTATTTTGGCAGTTAGAAATGTACAAACCAGGTTATTGGGCAGAATTAAATAAGTTATATAGAGAAAGAAATGTTAGCTTAGGAAATGAAAATACTAATAACGTTAAAATGCAATATTTAATTAAATTTTCATCAGAAGTAGTAGGATCAGATTTAAGTGAATATTTTGCTAGACATGGATTTGAGGTTAATGAAGAAACTAAAAAGGAAACTAGCAAATATCAAAAACTAGATAAAAAGATATGGTACCTAAATAACAGCAAGGTTAATTATGAAGGAAATGGATTTACTCAAGATACTAATTTAGAGGTTTCATTAGCTCAAGTAGAAAATGGAGTTAAATTAACATTTAATATAGATGAGAATGTTAAATCAGACTTACTAGGATATGAAATACTAAGAGATGGTGAGTTAATAGGATTTACTTCAAGTAATTCCTTTGTAGATACCAATGCAGATAAAACTAAGAATTCTAAGTATGAAGTAATACCTTATGATCTTAACTTAGGAACTGGTGATGTTATTAAAATTTACTCCTTTACACCAAGTATCAACATTCAACAAAATAAGATAACCCTAAAACTAAGAGAAGCATTTGATCCTATGACTTATATAAAGGGATTAAGCTATGAAGGAAATGATATAACTTCTAAAGTTGAAGCTATACATAATGTAGATATTAATCAAAAAGGTGTATATCAAGTTCAGTACACAGTAGCGGATGAAGGAATAACATCAGAAAAAGCTATAGAAGTTGAAGTGGTAAGTGATTATGATTATTTATCAGATGAAGAGTGGACATCTGTAAAAACAGAATGGGGAAAACCAAGAAGAAATACTAATATAAAAGGTAGAGTAAATGGGGATATAAAAGAATTTGAGAAAGGTTTTGGAATCCATGCAAATGGTACAATAACTTATGACTTATCTGGTAAAGATTACGATAATTTTGAAGCTTTACTTGGAGTTGATACAGATATACCAGCACAAAATAACTCTAGTATAAAATTTGAAGTAATAGGTGATGATAAAGTTCTATCAACAACTGAAGTTTTAAAACATGCTGATAATATGGTATATATAAATGTACCTGTTAATGGAGTACAAGAATTAGTAATAAAAGTTTCAGATGCCGGAAATCACAACACTTCAGATCATGCAGTAATAGCTAATCCGAAATTAACTACAACTAATGCTAAGCCAAAAATAATAGTTAATGATAAAGTTTATAAAATAGGTGAGACTATAGATTTTAATGAAGGTGTTACTGCAATAGATGCAGAAGATGAAGATTTAACTTCAAGGGTAGAAATAGTATCAAATTCCTATGAAGAGGGTAAGACAGGAAGATTTGAAGTTGTTTATAGAGTAACTGATAGTGATAATAATATTACAGAAAAGAAATCTTATGTTACAGTATATGAAGATTTTACAGTTGTTAAGTCTAAGTTTGGTCAATTTGATAATTTAGATAAATATAACGAAGTGTTCAAGATACCAGTATTATCAGTAACTAATAATGGTGGAAGTTATCCAGGAACTGCTATTGGAAATGCCATTGATGGTAACTTAAATAAACACTGGGAAACTTATAATCAAAATAGTGATACATTCAAAAATGAAGTTATATTTGATTTAGGAGAAAGCAAAGAAATTAATAGAATAGCCTATGCTGCTAGAAGAGATGCTGGTGGAAAGGGATTCGCTAGAAAATTTGAAATATATGTTTCAGATGATGCAGAAGGAAACGACTTTGTTTTAGCTGGAAAAGGTGAATATAATGGAAATATTACTGATGTTGTTGAATTTAAAATTGCTAAAACAAAGGCAAGAAGGGTTAAATTTAAGTTTATAGAGGCTAATCAAAATTGGGCGAGTATAGGAGAAATATCTTTCTATAAAACAGATGAATTAGCTGATAAAATTGAGAACTTATTTACAGATAGCAGTAAAACTGAAGTTTCTGATAGCTACAATACATTAGAAAAGGTACAAGCTTTAAGAGAAGAAGTTAAAGATCACCCAGCAACTAATTTATTTGAAGAAGACTTAGTCAAAGCAGAAGAAATAATAAGAGCTAAGTTCCCAACAATAGATGTTGAAGAAGTAACTTATGTTAAATTAAATAGTGAGTTTGATTTAACTTCTGGTGTTACTGCAAATGACCAAGAAGATGGTGATATAACTGAAAATGTTAAAGTTAATAATAATAACTTTAATATAGGTAAATCCGGTCAATATACTATAACTTACACTGTAACAGATAGGGATAATAATGTTACAACTAAAGATAGAAAAGTTGTGGTTTATAGTGAGAGTACTTATTTATCTGATATGGAATGGCAATCAGCGGTATCAGGATGGAAAAATGTAAATAAAGATTCAGCAGTTAATTTAAGTAACAAAATTAAACTTAAAGTTAATGGTGAAATAAAAGAGTTTGATAAAGGTATAGGAGCTGCAACAAATGCAGAGATAGTATATAAATTAGATGGAAACTATACTAATTTCTCAACCTATGTAGGTACCGATAAAAACTACGATGATAATAGAACTACTATAATATTTAAAATATTTGCAGATGGAGAAGAAGTTTATACTTCAGATGTAATAAGAAAAGATAGTGAAGCAGAATTTGTAAATCTAGATGTTACTGGAGTAAAAGAACTTAAATTAGTTGCAGATAATGCAGATGGAAATGGTCTTGGAGATTTTGCTTCATGGGCAGATACTAAATTATATGCAACAAATGTAAAACCGGAATTAACTATACCAGCATCAATATCAACTAAGGTTGGACAAGAAATAGATTTGAATGAAGAATTCACTGCAATAGATGCTGAAGATGGGGATATAACTGAAAAGGTTGAAGTAACTGGTAAAGTAAACTTTAATAAAACAGGAAAGTATAAAGTAACTTATAAAGTAACAGATAGTGATGGCAATGAAGTAGTTAAAACTAGAACTATAGCAGTAGTAGATATGAATGATTATAGTTACCTAACAGATTATGATTGGAAATCTACTCAAAATAACTATGCTGCCCCTAAAAAAGATATATCAGCAAGCGGTAAAACTTTAAGATTAACTAATGAATATGGTAATGAAGTATCCTTTGAAAGAGGTATAGGTGCTCATGCAACTTCAACCATAATATACGACTTAACAGATAAGGATTATGCATACTTCAGTTCATATGTTGGTGTAGATAGACAAATGTTTGGTTCAGTGGGATCAATTACGTTTGAAGTATATGTAGACGGTGAAAAGAAGTTTGAGAGTGGATTAATGACATCAAGAGAGCCTATGAAGTATGTAGAAGTTGATATAAATGGAGCTAAAGAATTAAAACTTGTAGTAACTGATGGTGGAAATGGAATTGGATCAGACCATGCTACATGGGGAGATACTAAACTTCATTTTGCAAAGGAAGTAGAAGTCAATTATGAAGAATTAGAGGCATTGGTATCGGATGCTAAGAAGTATGAGAAAAATGACTATACTCAAGAATCATTTAAGGAATTTGAAGAAGCCTTAAATAAAGCTGAAGCTATGTTAACAGATAAAATAAGTACTCAAGATGACATAAGTTCTATGATTTCAGAATTAAATGAAGCAATAGCTAAATTAGAGAAAAGTGTAGACTTAAATGAGGTTATAACTATCAAAGATGAAAATCTTAAAGATAGTATAAAGAAAGAGCTTAATTTATCAAGTGATAATATAACTATAGGTGATATGTATAAATTAACAAAGTTATCATGTTCAAGTAATTGGATTTCAAGTTTAGAAGGCTTAGAATATGCTAAAAACTTAGAGTCATTAGACATATCATATAACGAAATTAAAGACTTATCACCACTTAAGAATCTTGAAAAATTAACTAATTTAAATGCAAATCCTCAAATAATAACAGAGGGGATGCTTTATGCAAAAGATAATAGAATAACTTTAGATTACAGGGTTTTAAACAGAAACGGTGAGAAATTAGCACCAAAAGAAATAATTATAAGAAGTAATAGAAGTGATGAAGCTGTTAATTTAACATTAGAAGAATTAATAGATGAAAATGGAGTTATTTCTTTTGATATTTCAAACTTTGATAAATATCTTCATAGTATGTATCTAGTATATGAAGATGAAAATAATAATTTCTTAGCTCAAGCACTTTATATGTTTGATGCAAGATAATTGATATAAAATCCCACCTTAGATTATAGAGATTTAATCTAAGGTGGGATTTTGTGGAGGTGGGAGAGGATGAATAAAAAAGATCTATAAAAAAAGAAATGTGATATTGCTTAGACCTTGAAAATGAAATAGATGCTAGTGAGAAAACACGAACGTTGCATACAAAATTCGACTTTAAAGCTCCGTGGAAAGGACTAAAAGCGATAAAAAAGTAAATTAAATTAAAAAATGTTCACAAAAACTATTGCAAAACATAAGAAATTCAATTATTATATGACCCGGAGTGATTTTATTTACGAAAGAGGGATTCGATGAAAAACTTATTTAAAGAGAACGGAATGGTTGATAGTTATTTCGGACTTTCAAAAAATGGAACAGATGTAAGAACAGAAATGGTGGCAGGTATTACTACCTTTATGACTATGGCATATATTTTAATTGTTAACCCATCAATTTTATCGGCGGCTGGAATGGATAGCGGAGCGGTATTTACTGCAACAGCATTGTCAGCGGTAGTATCAACATTAGTTATGGGGATATATGCTAAATTACCTTTTGCTCAAGCTCCAGGTATGGGATTAAATGCATATTTTGCATTTACAGTAGTTCTTGGTATGGGATATTCATTTCAATTTGCATTAACAGCAGTATTTTTAGAAGGTATTATATTTATACTTTTAACTTTATTTAACGTTCGTGAAGCTATTGTAGATTCAATTCCATCAAATATAAAAAAGGCAATATCAGTTGGTATAGGATTATTTATAGCATTAATAGGTCTTGAAGGGGCAGGTATTATTGTTCATCCAGAAGGAAGTGGTACAATTCTTGCTCTTGGAAATATAACTGAAGGAGCTGCATTACTTGCTATATTAGGAATTCTTATAACAGGTATTCTTTTAGCTAAGAATATTAAGGGAGCTTTATTTATTGGAATGATTGCTACAGCAGTAATTGGAATCCCAATGGGGGTTACACCAGTACCAAGAAGTATAGTTAGTATGCCTCCATCAATCAGTTCAGTATTTTTAAAGTTTGAATGGCATAATATATTTACTTTAGATATGGTAATAGTTTTATTTACACTTTTATTTATGGATATGTTTGATACTATAGGAACTTTAGTTGGAGTTGCTACTAAAGCTAAAATGTTAGATGAGAACGGTAAAGTTCCCAATATAAAGAAAGCGCTATTTGCAGATGCTATTGGAACTACTTTTGGAGCTTGTGTTGGAACAAGTACAGTAAGTACTTTCGTTGAGAGTGCAGCGGGAGTTGCTGAAGGGGGAAGAACTGGATTAACAGCAATTTCAACAGCAATTATGTTTGCACTAGCATTATTTTTCTCACCATTATTTGCTTCTATAACTCCAGCAGTAACATGTTCTGCTTTAGTTTTAGTTGGATTATTTATGATAGAGCCAATAAAAGAGATAGATTTATTTGATTTTACTGAAGCGATACCAGCTTTCTTAACAATAATAATGATGCCTTTATCATACAGTATTTCAGAAGGAATAGTATTTGGAGTTATATCATATATAGTTTTAAAAGTTTTCTCAGGAAAAAGAAAAGATATAAGCTTTACTACTATTATTGTAGGAGCAGTATTTTTATTAAAGTTTTTAATATAATTATTCAATGTATTTTGATGCCACCACAAGGATTTGTGGTGGTATTTTAATCATTGACAATATAGAATTTTCTTAACTAGCACAACAAAGGAGTATATGATATAATTAGTTTGGGTTTGAGCAATTGGTATGAAAAGGAATGGAGTATATGGCAGTTATTGAATGGAAAAGCTTTTTAATTCCATACGACCAAGCTGTGGAGGAATTAAAGGTTAAATTTAGAAGTATAAGAAAAGAGCTTAGAAGAAAAAGTGAATACTCGCCTATAGAATTTGTTACTGGCAGGGTTAAAGAAGTCTCAAGTATTCTAGAGAAGGCAAATAAATTTGATATTCCCCTTGATAGAATTCAGTTTGAAATGGAAGATATAGCTGGGATTAGAATCATGTGTCAGTTTGTTGATGATATTGACAAGGTAGTTAATATTATTAGAAATAGAAGAGACATGCAGATAATTTATGAGAAGGATTATATAACTAATGTTAAATCTAGTGGATATAGAAGCTATCATATGATTATTAAGTATCCAGTTAATATGTCGGAGGGAATGTGTGAGGTTTTAGCAGAGTTTCAAATCAGAACATTAGCTATGAACTTCTGGGCAACTGTAGAGCATTCACTTAACTATAAATATAAGCATGACATACCTTCTGATATTAGAGTTAAGCTAAAGAACGCGGCAGATGCAGCATTTAACCTTGACCAAGAAATGTTAACAATAAAGGATGAAATAAAGGATGCTCAAAAACTTTTCGAGGTAAAATCATCTTTAGTAAGCAATATAGTTGAAAATATTCTAACTTTATCATCACAAGGTAAAATAGGTGAAGCATCTAGATTTACTGAAGAACTTAATAAACTTTTAGAATGCGGAGAAGTATTTGAACTTACAAGCTTATTAGAAGAAACTAAGAGAGTACTTAATAGATATAAATAATAGTAAAAAAGTACATAGCAGATAGCCTATGTACTTTTTTACTAGATAAAGAAAATGGTTAAGCCTATTTTGGCTTAACCATTTTAACTTTAAGAATTATTAGTTTGCAACGATATTTACAAGTCTTCCTTTAATAACGATAACTTTTCTAACTGTTTTTCCTTCAAGGGCAGCTTTAACATTATTATCATTTAAGGCAACTTCTTTAATTTCCTCATCATTAGCAGATGTAGAAACATTTATCTTAGCTTTTATTTTACCGTTAATTTGAATTGCTATTTCAACTTCATCTTTAACTAAAGCAGATCCATCGAATACTGGCCAGCTTTCATTGAATACAGAGAAGTTCATGCCTAGGTTTTCCCATTGTTCTTCAGCAAAGTGAGGAGCAAATGGAGCAAGAAGTTTTACGTAATCAACAATAGCTTCTTTTAAGAAGGAATTATTTTTAACTTCTTCACCAAGGTATTTATTAAGAGCGTTTGTGAACTCCATCATTCTAGCTATAGCAGTGTTGAATTGAAGTTTTTCACTATCTTCAGTTACACCTTTAATAGCAGTATGTCTCCAGAAGTTAAGCTCTTTTTCAGCTTTGTCTATTGTAGATTTAACATTTTCACCTTTAATAACTTCAATACAGTTATCAAGAGTTCTTTCTATTCTATCAACAAACTTACCTATAGACTTGATTCCGTCATCACTCCAAGCTCCACCGTCAGTGTATCCAAATCCAAACATTAGATACATTCTAAATACGTCTGAACCATAAGTCTTGATGTAATCGTCAGGAGAGATTGTGTTCCCTTTAGATTTACTCATTTTTTGTCCGTCTGGTCCAAGAATTAATCCTTGGTGAGTAAGAGATTTAAATGGCTCATCAAAGTTTAAAAGTCCCATATCTCTAAGTGCTTTAGTGATAAATCTCGCATATAGAAGATGCATACAAGCATGTTCTGGTCCTCCTACATATTTATCTACTGGAAGCATTTGATTGATAAGTTCTGTATCAAAGGCTTTCTCTGAATTCATGTTATCAGGATATCTTAGATAATAGAATGAAGAACAAACGAAAGTATCTAAAGTATCAGGGTCACGGTGTGCGTGGCCGCCACACTTAGGACAAGTTGTGTTCATGAATTCCTCTGATTTTGCAAGAGGAGATTTTCCGTCTGGCGCAAAATCTACGTTATATGGAAGTTCTACTGGTAGATTTTCCATTGGTACTGGTACAGTTCCACACTTTTCACAGTGAATCATTGGAATTGGAGCACCCCAGTATCTCTGTCTTGATACAAGCCAGTCTCTTAATCTGTAGTTAACTTGTTTCTTACCAAGACCATCTTTAGCAAGTTCTTCAACGATGGCATCCTTAGCTTCTTCACCAACAAGCCCATCAAATTTTCCGCTGTTAACAAGTGGTCCGAATTCAGTAAATGGAAGACCTTCTCCACCTTCAATAACTCTTTCTATTGGAAGGTTATATTTAGTTGCAAAGGCAAAGTCACGATCATCGTGTGCTGGAACAGCCATAACAGCACCAGTACCATAAGTGTTTAGAACATAGTCTCCAACCCAGATTGGAATCTCACGTCCGTTAATTGGATTTATTGCATAAGAACCAGTGAACACACCTGTTTTTTCTCTTGAAATAGATTGTCTTTCAATATCAGACTGCTTTGCAGAAGCTTCTTTATAAGCTTCTACTGCTTCTTTATTTTCAGAAGTAGTAAGTTTATCAACAAGATCGTTTTCAGGAGCAAGAACAACATAAGTAACTCCAAATAGAGTATCTATTCTTGTTGTGAAAGTGTTGAACTCTAAATCAGAATTTACAACTTTGAAAGTCAACTCAGAACCAGTTGATCTTCCTATCCAGTGCTTTTGCATAGCCTTTGTTTTTTCAGGCCAGTCAAGACCATCAAGACCTTCTAAAAGCTCATCTGCATAGTCAGTGATTTTAAGGAACCATTGAGTAAGGTTTTTCTTAGTAACCTCGCTGTCACATCTTTCACAGTGGCCTTCAACAACCTGCTCATTTGCAAGAACTGTGCTACAGCTAGGGCACCAGTTTACTGGAGCATTCTTTCTGTAAGCAAGACCTTTTTCATAAAGTTTTAAGAATAGCCATTGTGTCCATTTATAGTAATCAGGTCTGCATGTAACTACTTCATTTTCCCAGTTGAACATTGCACCCATAGCTTTTAATTGAGTTTCCATTGTAGCGATATTTTGATCTGTTGAATCCTTTGGATGGATACCAGTTTTTATTGCATAGTTTTCAGCAGGTAATCCGAAAGCATCGAAGCCCATTGGCTGGAATACATTGTATCCTTGCATTCTTTTCATTCTTGCCCATGAGTCTACTGGTCCATAGTTAAACCAGTGTCCAGCGTGTAACTGGCTTCCTGATGGATAAGAGAACATTTCAAGAACGTATAATTTTTTATCCATTTTATTTTTGTCAAATTTGTATAGGTTAGTTTCTTCCCATTTTTGCTGCCACTTTTTATCGGTAGCAGTTCCGTATCTAGCCATAGTAATCCTCCTCGTTAATAAAAATGTTTTACAAAATAAAAAAAGCTTTTGTCTCTGTTAAAACAGAGACGAAAGCTATAGTTCCGCGGTACCACTCTAATTAGACCTATGAATAGGTCTCACTTAATAAAATAACGGCTTTGTATCCGTACTTGCTTCTAACAAGTAAGCTCCTAGGCAAGTTCATATAAGTGCACTACTACATCACACCAAACTGTAGCTCTCTGAAAGTGAAAATTATATTACTACTCCTAATCACTGCAATAATTTATTTAGTTTGTTTAAAATTATACATAAACCTAAAGTTTATGTCAAGTTATTTAAATCTCCTATTTCGTATGCTGTTAACAAATACTGTTAGGACATAATCAAATATAAAGAAGGCAACATTACCAACCAATATAACTAATGCTATGGAGTATTCTAATTCTACATTTGGCATGAAAAAACTTTTATAAAGGAAAAAGGTAGCAGCAATGACTAAGTTAAAATACACCAATTTTAAAATGATTTCTAACACCGTATTTCTACGTCTTTCAATAAAAAGTTTAACTATCCCATAAGGTCCAAATACAACTGTATATAAAAGCCATAAAGTTTTATCTGGTATAAGTACATAGCTTAGAATAGCTGATGCTCCATACACCATAATGCTTGTGGGTACATCACTGATGATTATAGCAAGTGGTATTAAAGCAGAAGTTAATCCAAGTAAAAATAGGGTATTAAAAGTAATAAAATTTGCAGCATATAATATTACAAGGGTTAAGGCAACTAGTAAGCCGCCCTTAGTTACATTTGAAGCAGAAGAATTTTTCATAATAACCCTCCCAATCTATGAAATTCCTTTATATACAGCTTATGCAGTCTCCGCCCATACATTCGCAACAAGTATCAAGCATCCATAAGTTTAAGCATGTATTACACATATCATCAGAGCTGTTTCTTTGACCATAATAAGTGTTTCTGTATGTTGTTTGAGTTCTAGTTAGCTGGTTTAAAGTTTGTCTATATTCAAAGTTGTTTGGCTCCATTGTACATGCAGTGTTAATGTAGTTAAATGCACTGTCGTGCCATCCTTTTCTATAATGGATTATCCCCATTAAGAAATTCCATTCTGCATTTCTATTAGTTATGCTATTAAGAGTAGCTTCTGCTCCTCCTAGATTTCCTCTGTTTATATCAATTCTAACTTGTTGTAAATTCCCGTTGCCATAATTAGTGTTGTTATTATAACTAGTGTTATAGCTATTTGAACTTGAAGAATTCCCATATCCATTTGAAGCAGTATTTCCTTTCTTTATTAAAGTATCATAGGCTTCATTAATATCTCTTAGCTTTTCTTCAGCTAAATCCTTTAGGGGGTTGTTTTCATATTTATCAGGATGGTATTGCTTTACTAGTTCTCTATAAGCTTTTTTAATTTCGTCTGGGGTGGCAGTTTCTTTAATGCCAAGTACTTCATATGGATTTTTCATCTTTTTTGTCACTCCTTGATTTTATAATTTCTATTTTATTCATAAGACCAAATTGTAATATGTTAAATAGTAGATCATTATTTTTTTTAAGTGGTAAATTATTTAATGCATCAACCGTTGTGCTGGCGCTCATCATAAGATTAAATTCAATTCTGTCACGTTGAGCTTCTATCAGTTCTTCAAAGGATAAATTTTCTGTATTAAAAGCTTTATTTATTGCATTAAACTTTTGTTTTTTAAGATCATCTTCTAAATCATCATAGGCATCTATTATGTATATCCATCTTCCTAAATTATATCCAAGTGTATATAGGTCTTGTTGAAATTCTTGGTCATTATAATAAAATGATATAAGAAATCCTGTTAAGTCTGCAAAGCTATGACTTAATTCATCTATAGAAACATATTCAGTAGAATTTTCAAGTTCAGTAAGTTTTGCTAGATTATCCTCCATATTTTTAAGAAGGGGTTTTAAATCTAGGTTTTCCTTTTCGATAAATTTCTTAAGATATATGGATAATAGTTTTTTTGTAAGAGCTTTATCATCATTATAATCATCTAAAAGTTTATAATAAACTAATGCTACATTACAAAATGCAGCATAGTTCAAGGCTTTATTATTAATTACCTTTGGCTTTTTCTTTAAAGGATGGGCAATACATCTGCTGACTTCATAAGAGTTCTTATCTGCTGATAAGCTATCAAGAAGTATACCAAGAAAGGTCATATCATAATTTAACGATAATCTGCAAAGATTTGAAAAGTTTTCTTTTATGGATAAGCATAAACCACAATAATATGCTTTAAACATTTCGTAATCTTTAATTTTAAGCTCTAATTTATAGGGCATTACATATCCAAACATTATACTCCCTTAACAATCCCTTCACTTTGTAGTAACTCATATATTGTTTTTGATGTAGTATCCTCCATAGTGTAACCAAGAAGAGATACGATTTCTTTTATCTCATCTTCCTTTGTTCCTTCTATTTCAATATAAGGAAATGGACAAAAACTAGGGTCATTTATATCTATCTCTATAAGTGAGGTTTTATACTTATAGCTTTCTCTATGTTTTTTTATTGACTCAACTAATTCTAAGCCTAAAGATGTAAATATTTGAGCTCCCATAGCACTATTATCTATGATTACTTCATTTTCCTCCATAATTTTATATTTTTCTTGGCTAAGTAATTTTTTAGTTGTCATATAGTTAACTATTACGTTATTTAAATTATCTTCAACAATTCTAATACGCGCATAGCCCTTTTTATTAAGCATTCTTCTATCAGGAAAATCGTAAAGGTTATTAATTTGATTTTCATCTTTAACCTTTTTACAACCTAGATTAATTAGTTTCTCTCTAATTTTATTCACATCTATTTTAATTATTCTTGTTTCAATTTCTTGCAAGGATAACACTCCTATCTTTTCTGTTTATGTCATTATACCCTATGTAAAATATTATAACAAATTTTATTGATATTGTTAAAAAAAAATATATAATTTAAAAGTATTCTAAAGGTTTAAATTAAATCTCACTTACTGCATAGCAAAATATTGAGTTTTCAAATTAATTAAAATGGGATAATATAATAAATAGTATATTTAGATAAGAAATACTTTTATAAATTAATGTTTTATATAAATATTTATACATATATGGGTGAGAAAGTGAGGTAATAATTATGGAATATATCAATGAAATTAATATACTGGACGCCATAATTCATATCTTAGATAATAATTCAGATGAAGCTATATTAAATGAATATACGCTTCAGTTAACAGAGGAAGTATATGAATTTGTATTTAAGCATGTTCAAAAATGCTTAAAGGATGAGGAATTAAAATATGCTGTTTTTAATAAAGAGAGAAATATAGTTAAAGAAGTATCTCAAGAATATTTAAGTGGTGAAAATGATTTAATTAATGTATCAAAAGAATTGGCAAGTCAGATGTTTATTCTTATGAGAGCTAAGGGGAATATACCATCTTGTGACTTACTTACAGTTGCGTTCACAACTGAACATGGTCCATTTATAGGAATTTTTAAAATGGATTACATTAAAAACTATATGCATAATGTAGAATTTGTTGAAGGAAAAATAGGAATACATATCATACCTCAATTTACAGGATTGCCTACAAGTAGCGGTAGAATTCAAAAATGTGCATTTATAAGACCTCTTAGGGAGGAAAATCCTTATGACTTATTAGTTATAGATAAACAATCTAAAAACAATAAAGATGATAATGACTATGGAGCAAATTATTTTATAGAAAATTATCTTGGTTGTACTGTTATAGAAAATGGAAGAGATAAAACAAAGCAATTTATAAAAGCTGCTGAAAAATGGACTCAAAGTGCATTGAAAGAAAATGCAGATGGTCAAGAAGTGGTGCGTCGTGAGATTAAAAGAAGGCTTAAGGAAGAAGACACTATAAACTTAGATACTTTTACTGAAGAGGTTTTTGGTGCGGATGAAGAATTGAAACAAAACTTTAGAACCTATGCAATTGAAAGTGGAGTAAGTGAAAATATTGAATTAGACAAACAATGGGTTGAGAAAAAATTAAAGCGTGTAAGACTTAAAATCGATAAAGATATTGATTTATATATTTCCGAAGAAGCCTACAATGATTTAAATCGTTTTGAAATTGAAAGAGTTGGTGATGGTAGTATAAATATGATTATTAAGCATATTAAAAACTATACGGAGAAATAAGTAAAAGCTATAGGACTTAAAAGATAATTAAGTTCTATAGCTTTTAAATCTAAATATGTTCATTTAGAATATATTACTGATTGAAAGAGATTCCATTTCTTTAACCTCTTTAAGTAAAGCTTTAATAACGTGAATAGAAGCTAAAGCTTCATCTTCAGTTTCAGATTTTGTATATTGGCTTAGTTTTATTATTTCGTTATATATGTTATGAAAATCTAAGTGATTTAAAAAAAGTGTTAAGTTACTTACATGACCTTCATATATATTTAAAAGTTCAAAGGAAAGCATATAGCTTTCATCCCACTTGCTATCAATTAAATTATCTTCTATCTGGCATGTTACTTCTAACATCTTATCACAGGTTAATGTGATATATTTGCTTGCAAAGAAAAGAAAAACTAACATTGCTATAAAAATTATAGAAGTCCAGATCATATTTTTCATTACAGTTTCTCCTTTATTTTTCATGATTATTAACTGTGTTAGTAGTTTCACCCTTGAGCTGATAATAAAACTTATGTTCATTTGAATATACAATTGCTACTAAAACTTCTTTATGTGTGGTTATGTTATTATTGGCAAGCTTCTTTTCAAGCCAGTATTTATCTTTTCCGATAGTTTTCAAGTTTTCGAGATTTATAATGCCGTCAAGTATAACAGGCATTGGTAGTGGTTCGTCTTCAATCTTTACTTCTAAGTCTTGCCTTGTAGGTGGCTCGTAAGGTGTATAGGGAAGAACTGATAGAGAGCCATCTGTTTCTAAAATTGCATAGTGGATTTCCATTAAATTAAAAAAACCTTGTTGTCTTAATTCAGCTAGCAGGTCATCGAGGTTATACCTTAACTGCCTAAGTTCTTTAATATTTACTAAACCATCCTTAATTATAATGCTTGGCTGACCGTTTAAAATACTTCTAAAATTTTCACTCTTTAGCTCTAAAAATGATATGAATACTTGGAGAAATACCAAGGTTGTAATAGGAACTATGGCATAAATTAATGGTATTCTATTATCGGCCATGGGGAGAGTGGCAAGTTCTGAAATCATAAGGGCAACAACAAAATCCGCAGGCTCAAGTTGCCCTATTTGACGTTTTCCCATAACACGCATTATTATAATTAGATATATATATAAAATTATTGTTCGAGCAATAAGAATAAACATAATCATCACCTTTATTTCCAATAATAATATGTATATTATGTGCTCATATATATTAAATTATTTACAATTAATAAGGTTCTATTTTAAAGTTATGTAATATAATAACATTAAACCTATATATTATTACTTTGAAAGGAAATAGCCTCGCTATGAAATGGAGGTGTAAGCAACATGCTAAATATTAAAATAAAAAAGAATTTAAAAGAAGAGACCATAAGTGTAGAAAAGGATATTTCATGTATTGATTTGATTAAAATGAACGGATTAGATAATGAGGTTCCAATTGTTCTAGTTAAGATTAATGGAGTATTAAAAGAACTATCTACTCGGATTCAAAAGGATTGTACATTAGAGCTTGTTGATATAACTAGTAAGTCTGGGATGATGTGTTATATTAGAAGCTTGCAGTTTGTATTAATTAAGGCTGTTAGCGAGGTATTTCCAAATAGTAAGGTAACAATTGAGCATTCTTTAAGTAAAGGACTTTTTGGAGAAATAGAAAAAAAACCACCATTAGTGATAGACGATATTTATGATATTAAAAAGAAAATGGATGAAATTATAGGTGCAGATATGCCTATTATACGTAAAAAGCTTCAAAGGGAAGAGGCTATTAATTTATTTAAAGAAGCTGGAATGGAAGACAAAGTATCACTTCTTAGTACGGTAAATCAAGATAGAGTTACAATTTATTCATTAGGAGATACTTGCGATTACTTTTACGGCCCTATGATTTATTCCACTGGTCAACTAAAGTATTTTGATTTAATTTCCTATGAACTAGGATTTATATTAAGGTTTCCAACAAATGAAGAACCTACAAAGATTCCAAGATTTGAAAGTCATAAAAAGTTAGCTAAAATATTTTGTGAAGCAGAAAAGTGGGGAAACATACTTAATGTAACTCATGTTGGGGCTTTAAATGAAAAAATTGAAAAGGAAGAAAGTGAAATTGTTACTTTAATAAGGGTTGCGGAAGCTCTTCATGAAAAGAAAATAGCATATATAGCTGATGAAATCAATAAGAATCGTAGTATAAAACTAATAACCATTTCAGGTCCATCATCCTCTGGAAAAACTACTTTTTGTAAGAGATTAGATATCCAGTTAAGAGTAAATGGGTTAGTACCTATTCAGATCTCATTAGATGATTATTTTGTAAATCGAGAGGATACGCCTCGTGATGAGTTTGGAGAATTAGATTTTGAGTCTATTAATGCATTAGATTTAGAACTCTTCAATGAGCATTTATTGCTCTTAATGGATGGAAAAGAAGTAGAATTACCAACCTTTAATTTTATGACAGGAAAAAGAGAGTGGAATGGGCAGAAAGTTAAATTACCTAAAGATGGTGTAATAATTATAGAAGGTATTCATGGTTTAAATAATATGTTAACTCAATCTATAGAAGATGAGCATAAATTTAAAATATATATAAGTCCTCTTACAGAAATTAATATAGACGATCATAATAGGATTTCAACTACAGATGTTAGAATGATTAGGCGAATTGTTAGAGATCATTTATCAAGAGGGTATGATGTAGAATATACTTTGAAAATGTGGCCATCAATTAAAAGAGGAGAAAATAAGTATATTTATCCCTTCCAAGAAGAAGCTGATGTTATGTTCAATACAGCATTAATATACGAATTAGCTGTTTTAAAAAAATATGCTATTGCTGAATTAATAAAAGTACAGCCAGAAAGCCCGGTTTATAACGAAGCTGTTAGGCTACTTGAATTTTTACAAATGTTTAAAGAGATTGATAAACATTATGTTCCATCTAATTCTTTGATGAGAGAATTTATTGGAGGAAGTTGTTTCTATCAATATTAAATACTGATATATTAAATTATAAATATAACAGCGGTAGAGTATAGATGATAGCAATCTGAAGTATAGGTTGCTATCTTTTGTCGTTTTAAGAAAATAAAAAATCTTTAAATTATGTTGAATAAAGAGATATTTTTTTTAGTATAGTCGTGATATTATATAATGTGGGGCATACTAATGAAAAGAAATCTAAATAAGTTTAAATAAATTTGAGACAATTTTACCTAGTATGTTTAAGGTTAATCTATTAGGAGGCTAATTATGAAGAGTTATAGTGTATTTGATATTATGGGACCAATAATGATTGGACCGTCAAGTTCGCATACAGCAGGTGCCGCAAGGTTGGCAAAGCTAGCGGCAAAAATTGCGGAAGGTGATGTTAAGGAAGTTGTGTTTAAGCTTCACGGATCTTTTGGCAAAACTTATAGAGGCCACGGTACTGATAGAGCTTTAGTTGCAGGAATTTTAGGGATGGATCCTTGGGATGAAGATCTTAGAAATTCTTTTAGCATAGCAGAGGAAAAAGGTTTAAAATATAAATTTGAAGAAGCAGATTTAGGTGATGTTCATCCTAACACAGTTAAATTTATTATGACTGATTCAAATGGAGATAAGACTACGGTAACAGGGTCATCTATTGGAGGAGGAAATATAGTTATTTTCGAATTAGATGGACAAAGTATACAGTTTACGGGATCTCATCCAACAATAATAATTAACAATCTAGATGTTCCAGGTATGATTTATAGAATAAGCAATTTGCTATTTGAAAATACAATAAACATTGCATCAATGAATGTTTATAGAAAAGCTAAGGGATCAGAAGCTACAACAGTTATAGAGGCTGATAGTGCTGTTCCTGCAAGTATTATAGAGAAAATAAGAGGAATTGAAAATGTAAATAACGTTGAGCAAATTCTTCCACCGGTGAAAGGAGAGTAATTAAATGTTTTTATCTAAGGCAACTGAGGTTATAGAAGTTTGTAATGCAAAGAACATATCTATTGCAGAATATACAATACAAGAAGAGTGTAAGCTTTCAGAATCAACAAGAGAAGAAGTAATTGAAAGAATGAGAGAAAATTTGGTTGTAATGTTGGCATCGGCGAAAGAAGGCATGGATAGAGAGGTTATTTCTATTAGTGGATTAATTGGTGGAGATGCAACAAAACTTAGAAAATATTACGAAAATAATGAACCTCTTTGTGGAGAGTTTATGGTTAAAGCAATGGCAAGAGCACTTTCATGTTCAGAAGTTAATGCTGCTATGGGAAGAATAGTGGCATCTCCAACTGCAGGAAGCTGCGGAATAATACCAGCAGCAGTTATAACTGCAGGAGAAAAACTAAAAAAGTCAGAAGATGAGATGATTAATGCCCTTTTCACAGCTTCGGGAGTTGGAGTTATAATTGCTAAAAATGCTACTATGGCAGGAGCAGAAGGTGGTTGCCAGGCTGAGTGTGGTAGTGCAGCAGCAATGGCAGCAGCAGCGGTAGTAGAAATGATGGGTGGAACACCACAAAAGGCTTTTGATGCAGGAGCAATGGTAATAAAAAATGTTGAGGGGCTAGTATGTGACCCTATAGCTGGATTAGTTGAAATTCCATGTGCAAAAAGAAATGTGGCTGGAGCAGTTAGTGCTTTAACTATGGCGGATGTAGCTATGGCTGGAGTTGTTAGTAAGATACCTTTTGACGATACTATTGCATCCATGTATAAAATAGGAAGAGGACTTCCTAGTGAGTTAAGGGAGACAGCTCTAGGTGGTCTGGCTGTTACACCATGTGGATTAAAATTAAAAGAGAAAGCATTAGCTGGAGATAAATAATGTATGAAAAATAAGGCTTCTTCTAGGTTTATGAAGAAGCCTTATTTATTTTTACAATAATTTAGACAGGAACTGTTTTTATAATAAATGAATAATGTAAGTATATAACTAATTAAGAGCAGGAGACAAAATGAAGAATATACAAACATTAAAAAATAATTTAACGTTAAAAGAGTTTTGGGGTAAATATGGAGTGCTAATTACGATACTTATTTCAATAGGAGTTTTATTTTTGGAAATCAATTCTGATATAGTTAGTGTAATAATATATTCAGTTGCTATGATTCCATTAGCTATAGTTTTGGGAAAGGGAACAGCAAAGATATCCGATTGTCTAGGTGAAAAAAGAGGTGGACTTATATCTGCTACTGCAGGAAATATACCAGAGCTTATGATGGGCTTATGGTCTATTAGATATGGGATGATTGGGATGGCAAAAGCAGGACTTCTTGGGGCCGTAATAACCAACATGCTTCTAGGTCTAGGAATAGCAGTTTTTTGTGGTGGCATAAAATATAGAGAACAGAACTTTAATAAAAACATAGCAAGAACTAATTTAAACATGATATTTTTAGTAGCATTTACAATAATCATTGTTTCTGCATTGAACCATTATTCAATTATTGATAATCATAAGTTTCAACAGTTAAGTATAATTATTTCTGTATTATTGATTGGAGTTTATATTTTAGGTTTAATATTTTCTTTATATACTCATAGTAATTTGTTTATTATATCTAATAAAAAGTGTGATGAAAAGGAAAGAAGTCAAAAGGATGTATGGATGATTTTTGTACTAATAATGCTCATAACTATTTTGCTATATTTTATAAGTGAAAAATTGATTGGAAATATTAATAATATTGTATTGAACTATAAAGTTTCTGAAGAGTTTATAGGAATAATTTTAATTCCATTATTAGGTTCATTTGGTGAAAATGCATCAAGTATAGTATGTGCCATGGAGAATAAAATAGATGCAAGTTTGGAAACTGCTATAGGGTCTAGTATACAAATAACTATGTTTGTAATTCCTATTATAATTATTTCTTCAGCAACAATGGGGATTTATGTAAATTTACTTTTCTCTACTTTTCAGATAATAATAATGTGTATAGGGATAGGAATGTCATATTTTGTGTTCCAGGATGGAAAAACCTATTGGTTTGAAGGGGCACTTCTAATAGCTGGTTATATAATTGTTACTTTAGCTTATTATTATGTAGGTTAAATGCAAAATTAAAGTCAACTACATTTTTTATGTAGTTGACTTTAATTATCTTTTCTTAATCTGAAAACGACTTACCATCAAATAAGATAGTAATAGCATTAATATAAATGGTACAAGTAAAGGGACTGTGTTTACCTTTACTATGGAAAATATTTCGAGTATGGCCATTAAACTTCCTGCTATTGTTATTGGTATTCCAGTAAATACATTATTAAATTCAGAACAATTATATCTAGCTAATCTAAATCCACCAGCTGCTGGAAAGACTATTAGTGGTATGTAACCCAATAATCCAAGATTTGAAAAGTTATATAAAGAAAATGCAAGTATAGCTGGGGCAACACCAAAAGATACTAAATCAGCCAAGGAATCAAGTTCCTTACCTAAATCACTATGGGTATTTAGAAATCTTGCAACTGTTCCATCATATCGGTCTAAAATACCACCAAGAAGAATTAAAACCCCAGCAGTAGTGAAATCATGATTCATAGTACATTGAATGGATAAAACTCCACATATTAAATTTCCTAAAGTCATAGTGTTTGGGATAATAGATTTATTCATAATATCACCTCTCCAATATTATATACATTTTGTTGACTTATGTAAAATATATATGCGTGTTAAGTAAATTTTATTTAAATTATTGGTATAAAAAGGAAAGAAGTATTGAAAAAGAAATGTTTAAGTGCTAAGATTAGATGGATTAACTGATACATATGGAGGAAATTATGAAAAGGGTAAAGTTTATTTATAATCCTTATTCAGGGGAAAACGCAATTATAAGTCGTATGGATGATGTAATTAATACTCACCAAAGGGCGGGTTATACTGTTGAACCTTTCAGAATTGATAAAGACTCAGATATAAAAGATGCCTTTGAAGGTATTGATGACACATATAAATATATTCTTATTGCTGGTGGTGATGGAACTGTTGATTCTGTTATAAATAAGATGAAGCAGAATAACGTAGATTTACCAGTGGCACTTTTACCTGTTGGAACAGCCAATGATTTTGCAAAATACTTAGGAATGCCTAGTGATATAGAAGAAGCATGCAATCAAATAATCAATAGCAAAATTAAGCGTTTTGATTTAGGAAAAATAAATAATAAATATTTTGTTAATGTAGCTAGTACAGGAGTATTTACTGATATATCTCAGAAAACAGATAATAGTTTGAAAAATACCATGGGTAAGCTTGCTTATTATGTTAAAGCTTTGGAAGAGGTAACTAACCTAAAAACAATACATGTTAAAATCCAATCACCGGTGGTAAATTTTGAGGGGAAAATATATACCTTATTAATATTTAATGGTCAAACAGCTGGCAACATAAAATTTGCTGATTTATCACAAGCTGATGATGGACTTTTAGACGTGGTTGTATTGAAGAAGGAACTTATTACAAGTGCTTTAAACAATTTAATTATTAAAATAAAAAAAGGGCAGCTTGCAGATATGGATGGAGTATTATACTTTAAGTGTAGTGAACTTAGAGTTGAGTGTGATGATGATGTTGTTACTGATATTGATGGAGAAAAAGGTCCGGACTTCCCATTAGAAATAACCTGTGAAAGACGCTCAATTAAAATCTTAGGATATAAGGAATAAATCCTCATAATCTAATTAAAGGGATAATATATATAAAGTGAAATATGTTACAGGAGAGTGCAACATGAATATTTATATATATTTATCATTTTTGTTGATTTTAGTGTTTTTGAGTTACGAAGTTATAACATCTACAATAAAATATTGTCCAATAAAGATAAAAGAAGCCGTGATCCTACCACTTATTTTAATTTTATTTAGAATTGGGAGTTTATTAGTTTTATTATTGGTGGATGATATTAAGTTCGTTTACATAGTAAGGAACTTTACCTTTTTAAATATAATCTATATACCAATGGTTATTTTTTTAAGCATTTATGTTTTTTATAGAAATACTAAAATAAATATTAATTGGTTTTATGGAATATTCTTCATTGGAGCAGCAGGGTATATATTTTGTGTATTTGCTTATCCGATGGAGTACTATATATCTATGTCTTATGGATATAATGTGGTATTTAATAGTCAGTTACCATATAAAATTCTTTTATGTGTAAATGCAGCTTCATTTTTTATTGGTGTTAAAAGTATTAGATTTAAGCACAGTATTAAGTGGGGAAGCTTTATCATTATATTGGGATCATTGATGTTTATTGGGAGTGCTGTGATTAGCATGAAAAGTGTAGAACATGTAGGATATCTATTGATAGGCGACTTAAGTTGGCTTACGTGTCTTTACGCTAGTATTATGACTTTTAAAATTAAAGCTAAGGGCCATAATATAGTGAAATATAGTATTTAATATAAAGCTTAATAATAAAAAACTCTAGGGAAAAAATTCCTTAGAGTTTTTTTATTAACGTTGTCTAGAAGTAGATTTTTTAGTTCTGTTTGAGCCTTTTCCATTTTTGGAAGTCTTAGGTCTTTGAGATGAAAGACCATTTTGTTGTTTTCTTGAAGAAGTATTTTTGGTATTTCCCCTTCTAGATCCTTTATTTGAACTATTTGTACTTTGAGTATTTTCGGTAGATGTAGTTTTTTTCTTTTTGTTTCTATTATATGGAACAGGAGTGATTAAGCAATTTTTACCATGACCTATTAAATCTTCTCTATTGCATCTAATAAGAGCTTCTTTTACTAAACTATGGTTATCTGGATTACCGAACTGTAGTAGGGCTCTTTGCATATTTTTTTCTTTTTGATTCTTAGCAACATAGACTTTTTTTCCAGTGTTTGGATTAATACCAGTGTAGTATATAGTTGTTGATAAGCTTCCGGGTGTAGGGTAGAAATCCTGGACTTGTTCAGGAAGATGTCCCATGGATTTAATATATTCGCCAAGCTCAATAGCAGCATTTAAATCACTTCCTGGATGACTGGACATCATATATGGAACTACAAATTGTTTTTTACCCATCCTAGCATTTATATCTATATATTTTTTTCTGAACTTTTCATAAACCTCTTTAGATGGTTTTCCCATTTCGCTAAGAACACGGTCACTAATATGTTCAGGTGCGACTTTTAATTGTCCACTAATATGATGCTCGCATAGTTCATTAAAGAATTTAGGATTTTTATCATATATTAAGTAGTCATATCTAATACCAGAACGTACAAATACTTTTTTTACCTTAGGAAGGCTTCGAACCTTCTTTAATAGACTTAAATATTCAGTGTGGTCTATTATTAGATTTTTACAAGGTGTAGGGAAGATACATTGTCTATTTTTACATACACCATGTTCTTCTTGTTTTTTACAAGCCTTTTGTCTAAAGTTAGCTGTTGGACCACCAACATCATGTATATATCCTTTAAAATCTTTATCTTCGGTTAAAACTTTTGCTTCTTCTATAATAGATTCTTGGCTTCTGTTTTGAATAACCCTTCCTTGGTGGTAGGTCAATGCACAGAAGGAACAGCTTCCATAACATCCTCTGTGGCTTGTAATTGAAAATTTAACTTCATTTAATGCTGGTATACCGCCGTCTTTTTCATATATTGGATGATAGGTCCTTGTATAAGGCAGACTATAAACTCTGTCCATTTCTTTTGTTGTCAAAGGAGCTTGTGGAGGGTTTTGAACTACATACTTGTCGCCATAAGGTTCAACAATAGTTTTTCCCCAGACAGAATCTTGTTCATGGGATGATAAATAGTAACTTTTAGCATAGGCTTCTTTACTTTTGGTGATTTCCTCAAAGGATGGAAGTTCTACATAATTCTTTACTTTGTCTAAGGACTTAGCTACATAACAAGTACCTCTCACAGAAGTTATATTTCCAACTGGTTTTCCAAAGTTAAGAAGCTTAGCAATTTCAACTATAGGCCTTTCACCCATGCCATAGATTAAGAGGTCAGCTGTTGAATCTAAAAGTATACTTTTTCTAACCTTATCATCCCAGTAATCATAGTGAGCAAATCTTCGCAGACTTGCTTCAATTCCACCAATAATAATTGGTACGTTTTTATATGCTTCTCTGGCTCTATTAGAATATACAATTACAGCACGATTTGGTCTGTAACCATTTTTACCGCCAGGAGAGTAAAAGTCATCATGTCTTTTCTTTTTAGCAACAGTATAATGGTTAACCATGGAGTCAATATTACCAGAGTTAATTAAAAATCCAAGTCTAGGTTCTCCAAGCTTTTTAAAGTCTTCACAACTATCCCATTTTGGCTGGGCAATTACCCCTACAGTATATCCTTCACTTTGAAGTAATCTTCCTATTATAGCAGTTCCAAAGGATGGATGGTCTATATAAGCATCACCAGTTATTATTATAAAATCAAGCTGAGTAATTCCCTCAGCCTCCATATCTTTTTTTGAAATTGGTAAAAATTTTTCGTTTATATTCATAGGTTTGCCTAAAGTTTCTCAGTTAGTAATTTTCAATAAAATTGATAATAATATAATGTGAAATCAAATAAATTATTAAAAATTAAGAGATTCTCCAGGTCTACGCCTCCTTTCGTATAGTGAGTGCACATTAAATTATATTAACATATAATCTAGAAAATATGAATAGAAACTAAAATGACAAATTGTGATATAAGAAGTATAAACAATTAAAAAAATAATTATATTATAATAAAGTGGTTACGTTAAGGCGGTTTCTAGACTATAATAAGTGTATAAAAAATATTTTTTCTAGAATAAAAGGAGTGAGAATTTAATGGACAGTGGGCCTTTGAATAAGGACTATGATGATAATTACAAACTGAATAAGAAGGAAGGAAGGAAAGCTGTTTATTAAATTATTATATAAATAATTGGGTACATAGGCTTTCCTTCATTGAGGGAGGAAATATACTATGGAAAAATTAACAGAATTTTATTTAAGTGACATACTTGGTAAATATGTTTATGATGAACTTAACTATTGTATAGGGAAATTAGAGGATATATATGTTACAACAGAATTTGGATATCCAAGAGCAATAGGTTATAAAATCAAAAATGGCAGAGAAATTGAAAACTTTGAATTTAGAACAATTGATGTATTTAAAGATAACGGAAAATGTAAAATAAGGGTGGTTCAAGTTAAGGACATTATTCCAAGAAAGTATTCCTATTTACTATCTAAAAATTTATTAGATAAAGATATTGTTGATGTAGATGGTAAAAAAATTGTTAGAGTTATGGATTTAAAGATGATAAAGAGTGGAGGATACTTAACTGTTGTAGGGGTTGAGTCTGGCCCGCTTGCTATTGCAAGAAAAATTGGATTAGAGGGTGTAACTAAAAAAGTATGTAAAATTATAAACAAAAATCCAAAGAGTAATATTTTAAGTTGGGAAAGTGTCCAGTCTCTTGAAATGGTTGCCTCATCTTTAAAGCTTACAACTCCATATAATAAGTTAAGCAAGCTTCATCCAGCTGATATTGCAGAAATTATAGAAGATTTATCCCCAGAAGATAGGGTAAAGGTTATCGATGGTCTAAATATTGATTTAGCATCTGATACTTTAGAAGAGTTGGATCATGATATTAGCCAGGAAATTCTTCAAGATTTAAGTGAAAATAAAGCAAAGGAGCTTTTAGATTTAATGCCTAATGATGAAATTGCTAATATGCTTGATGATTTAGATGAAGAAGCTGCTAATAAAATGCTGGTTAATTTAGATGATGAGGATGAAAGTGAAGTTAGAGATTTAATGAAATATGAGGATGAAGTTGTTGGAAATATAATGAACACGGAATTTATTTCGTTTAACATTGACATTACAGCTGAAGAAACTATCAATATATTGAGGGAACTTAAACCAGAAGAAGAGATTTTGCACTATATATATATTGTAGATAGTTATGAAAGACTACTTGGAGTTATTTCATTAAGGGACTTAATTATAGCAAATCCTGGTAAGAAGCTGAAATCAATAATGGATACCAAGGTTTTTAAAGTATCTGATAGTGATGAAATAGAGAAAGCTATAGCTATGGCTGTTAAATATGATTTATATTCAGTACCTGTTGTGGATGAAGAAGATAAGTTATGTGGAATTGCAATTATGGGAGATATCATTGATGAAGTATTATCTCCAAGCTGGAAGAGAAAAATTAAGAAAATAACATAGTAAATAGATATTAACAAGAAAATATATATTAAAAGTTGTTTGAAGTTATATAAAACTCCCTTCGATATTTCATTGAAGGGAGTTTTATTTTAGATAATAAAGACTGAAATTTAATAGTCATATATTGGTTGATACAAATTCAGGGTAATAAAATGGACAACTGTATAATATACTTCCATATGAAGAGGAATATAGTTTAACATGTGGAGGTGAAATTTATGAAGAAAAGTTTTATAATATCAGCCATCATATTGATAGGCATACTTGTATCAATAATGATTTTTATAATATTAAAAGTACATAGGATAGTAGATGTACATGATGAACTTATATATAAAGGTATAAGTATCAATGAAATAGATGTATCACTTTTAAATAGAGAAAGAGCTGTGAGAAAGGTAACTGAAAACACTATAAAACTTAATGAGAATAGAAATATATTAATATACGTTGATGAAGAAGAATATAAGATCTCATTTAAGGAGTTAAAGGTAGAAGAAAATATTGAGCAGATAGTAGATGTAGCTCTTAGTTATGGGAAGAAAGATAAGACCATTGACAAATATCAGTATATAACAAAAGGTACAGAAAGAAATTTTAAAACTTCAATTACCTTTGATGAAGAAAGTTTTAATGCCCTTTTAAAGATTATTTGTAAAGAACAGAACATGTCTGCAGTTAATGCAGTTATAGAACATGATTGGAGTGGATTTAAGATAACTCCTCATCAAATTGGTAGAAATATTGACGAGGCGGAATTAAGAAGGAACATTAAGGAAGCTATTGAAGACAATCGAGACGGTGAAGATATTATTGTAAATGCAACTTTTAAAAAAGTAGAGCCTGCAATTTATGAGGAGGATTTGAAGTCTATAGATACTTTGATTTCTAGTTATAGTACAAGCTTTCAAAACTCATCACAGGGAAGAAGTAGAAATATTGAAGTAGCATCGTCTTATGTTAATAATAAAGTTTTAATGCCGGGTGAAGAATTTAGCTTTAACAAAATTGTCGGTGCAACAACAAGTGGAAAAGGATATTTCTATGCGAAAGTAATAAAGAATGGAGCTTATGTAGATGAAATTGGCGGAGGAATATGTCAAGTATCCTCTACTTTATATAATGCCGTTTTAAAGACGAGTCTGTCCATTACAGAGAGAAGAAATCATAGCAAGGTAATAAATTATGTTCCAAGGGGACAAGATGCTATGATAGCTTATGGAGCATCTGATTTAAAATTTGTAAATACTTTTAACTATCCTGTTTTTTTCGAAGCTGTGATTAATAATAATATGCTTACTTTTAATATATATTCTAACAAAGAATCAGCAGATTATTTATATCAAGTTAGCAATGAGATAGCTAAGGAAATTAAACCTAAAAAAGAAATAATTTACGATTATGGATTGAGTGAAGGTACAGTTATAGTTGAGCAAGATGGAAAGAATGGATATGTTATTAATACTTACAGAGTTAGATATGAAGACGGAGAAATGGTTGAAAAGATCTTAGTATCAGAGAGTGTGTATGGGGGAAAAAATACAATAGTGAGAATTGGAAAAGATTAAATAAAAGAAAATTTAATGTAAAATATTGTATTGTATAGCTTAAATTGTATATAATTAAAGCTATACAATACTTTTTTTATATAAATTTGATGAAATTAAGTTGTTATATTGATTATTGGGGAAAAAGTTTAAATAATAAGGGGATGTTAATGTGAATCACAAGGTAGAAATAATAGAGAAAATAGTAGATAATGTTGAAAAAGTAATTATTGGAAAAAGGGAAAATATATATGAGATCATAAAGGGAATGATTGCTGGAGGGCATATACTTATAGAAGATGTACCTGGTGTCGGTAAGACAACTTTAATTAAGGCTATTAAGCAAAGTTTTGATTTAACATATAGTAGAATACAATTCACACCGGATTTACTTCCATCAGATATTACAGGAATATCAATATATAATTCTAGTACAGGTACATTTACCTTTAATAAGGGGCCTGTTTTTTCAAATATTGTTTTAGCGGATGAGATAAATAGAACGTCACCAAAGACACAATCTGCATTGCTTGAGGTTATGGAGGAGATGCAGGTTTCGGAAGGGGGCAAAACCTATGAACTTGCAAAGCCATTTTTTATAATGGCCACTGAAAACCCAATTGAATATGAAGGAACTTTTTCTTTGCCAGAAGCTCAGTTAGATAGATTTATTATTAAAGTTCATATGGGGTATCCCAATAATAGGGATGAAGCAGAAATTTTAAATTTATATAGAAATAATAATCCTTTAGAAGATCTTAAGCCGGTTGCTACAAAGGCTGATTTAGAAGAACTTCAGAAAGCTGTTAAGGATATTAAGGTAAAGGATGATATTAATAAGTTTATAGTAAAGATAGTGGATGGTACAAGAAATCATAGGGATATATTCTTAGGAGGAAGTACTAGAGCGTCTTTAGCCCTTTTAAGAATTTCACAGGCCACAGCACTGATAGAAGGAAGAGATTATGTTATACCAGAAGATGTTAAAAGTTGTGTGAAGCTTGTTCTTAAGCATAGAATTATTTTAACAAACAGTGCAGCAGCAAGGGGAGTTAAGATTGAAGATATCCTATATGAAATATTAAATATGATAATGATTCCAAAGGTGAGATAAAATGATTAGGGTAAGAAAGTCCTTTTTATTACTTACTTTGTTATCTTTAGTGTATGCTCTATTTTCGGGAGGAAATCTACCGTATTCAATATTTTATTCCTTGCTTTTAATGGTGTTGTTTATGGGAGTATCAACCTATATTTTAGGAAAGAACATGTACGTTAAGGTTGAAGCGGAAAAGTATGAAATGATGTCAGGAGATACAAATAATCTTGTAATTAAAGTATATAACAATTCTATTTTTTCAGTACCATATATAGAAATTAAAAACGCATTGGTTTCTAGAGTTTTACCAAGAGATAGAGGAAATATAATTTCATTAGGAATTAATTCTCAAAAAATTATAAAAAAATCTTTTAGTATAAATACAAGAGGTCATTATTGTTTGGGTGAAACAGCATGTAATATAAGTGATGTTTTAGGTGTGTTTTCAGTTAAGAAAAATTATAAACACAAAAAGATCATAAAGGTTTATCCAAAGGTATACGATTTAAATAGTGTGAGAATAGTTGGATCTAATTTGAAAGAGTTTGATACAAAAAACATTAAGGCATATAATAAAGGACCTGAAAGTGCTGAAACAATTAAAAATATCAGAGAGTATAGAAGAGGGGATAGCTATAAAAGAATAAATTGGAAATTAACTGCTAAGCATGGAAAGCTTTTTGTTAAGGAGTACGATAGTAGTGAAAGTCCGCGGATACATGTATTTTTAGATTTGAGAAAATCAGGTTTTGTTCTTGATAAAAGTGGGGAAAAGGAAGAGGCTATAGTTGAATTTTATTTATCATTGGTACGATATATTGTGCAAAGAAATGGAAACTGTCAAAGTATTATTATTAATAATAAGGTTAGATCTGTTGATATAGTTGGAGAAGGCTCTTTTGAATTTTTAAGAGAGCAGATGATAACCACATTTAGTAGTGGTAGTGAAAGTTTATCAGGGTATATGAAGAAAATTTTGTGTGAAATAAATAAAAAGAGTGCAGTTGTTGTTGTAACCTCAAATATTACAAAAGATAATTTAGACTATTTAGTTTCCTTAAAACAAGAGCGATATGAAGTAAATTTATTTTACCTTAATAAGGCTCTTGGGGATGAAGGAGAATTGATTGCAGAGATTAAGGTACAAGGAATAAGTTGTTATAATATTGAGGGGATTAGGTGATTATATGGGTACACGAAGGGAAAAAGTCCTAAGCTTATTTTTGGTTATAATGAACTTAATAGTTGTAATTAAGCTTTTGAGAGATTCTTTTAAAATTCAGGAGTTTGATTTTGTATTTACGGCATTTCTTTTAATCGTTGGTGTATTAATTTATTTATTAACTTCAGAAGTTTTAAAAGGGAAAAAAAGAAAGTTGATTTTTATTCTTGTCATAGCTGTAATGTTAGGGGCAGTTGTTTATAAATATTTTCATGCTTTTGTAGAAGAGGTAAATTATCTATATCTAAGTATTCTTAAAATAAATGATGCAGCCTTGGAAAGACGGGATATAGACTTTGGTACATTTAAGCATATATTTGCTTTAATTATTCCATTCACAGTATGGATAAGTGCGTGGATAACAAGAAAGTGGAGCAAGTTTCCCATATTATTTTCAAGTGTTATATATATTGGATTTTGGTATTTAATTTTTTATGAAAATGTTGAGTCAAATTTACCATACTTTATTGGAGTTTTTGTTGCTAGTATTGGGATTAGTGAATATATAAAGAGATGTAGGGAGTATGAGGGGAAAGAATTAAAAATTAATATTAATAGAAAGGTTGTAGTAACTACAATATTGATTTTAACAATAATTCTTCCAATTATAGTAAATATTCTTCCGCAGGAATTCAATGTGAAATCTATGAATGGTATATTAAAAGGTATGAAAAATCAATTTTCAGGGGAAGAACTTACAAATGCAGACTATATAAGTAATGCTGTAAAATATAGATTTTCCATGAGAGAAAGTGGCTATAGTGATTCAAATTATAGTTTAGGTGGACCTATTCGAATTAATAAAAGAGAAGTTTTCACAGTTAAAGCTGATAAACCATATTATCTTAGATCTAGTGTTAAGGACACCTATTCAGGAAGTACCTGGACTGCTGCTAGGGAGAGTATTAGCGAACAGAGTGATAATGCCTTTAAATATGAGGGTGGAATCAATTATTTATATGAAGCTTTGAATAAGTATGAAGGGTATATGGATTTAAAAGCGGAGGAAAAAACAATTGTTATTACTCCAGAAAGAAATTTTAAGAGTGGAACTTGTTTTACTCCTAATGGTACTTTTAAAATTGAAGAGGTGCAAGGCAAGGTGTTTTATAACCATATTCCAATTTTTATGTCTGATAATTATATTAGAGAGCCTTATATAGTAAAGTTCGTTTCTTATGGAAATTATGATAACTATCTTGGAGGAATTGAGAATAAAGATTATATTAGGTATGTATATGAGGAAGAATATACCCTTCCAATGAGAATTTATGGACAAAATGATTTGGATTATTACGGGTATTTAGATTCTTTAGTTAATACAACAGATCCAGATGAACTTCAAAAATATAATAAATTTAAATGGTCATATATAAATTATATGCAGGTTCCTGAAGTAGTAGGTGAAGAAGTATATACATTAGTAGAAAATATTCTTAAAGAAGCTGCTAAGGCAAAGGGGGTTACAGGAACTGAATCACTTTCTAATCAGGATAAAGCTTTAGCTATAAGAAATTATTTAAAGGGTAATTACAAGTATAAAACAAATGTGAAAAATGTTGATCCAAAGGTAGATTTTGTTACTCAATTTTTGAATGTGGACAAAGAAGGGTATTGTACATACTTCGCTTCTGCTAATACCATAATGTGCAGAATTGCAGGAATACCAGCAAGATATGTGGAAGGGTTCAATATGGCTGATAGGAAAAATTCTAATGATGAGTATATTGTAACTAATGAAGAGGCACATGCGTGGACAGAAATTCTTGTTAATCCTTATAGGGATATATGGGGAGTTTCCGATGCTGTTGCAGATGAGGATGAAGAGGTGGATGTCGTAGAAGAAGAGGTTCAACAAAATGAGACTATTCCAAATAAGCCCAATGCAAATAAATCAGATAAATTCATAGAACAAATTGAACCTGAAAATAAGGAAACGAGCTTATGGGTAAGGGTTTCACTTATATTGTCAGGTGTAATTTTATTTGTTATTGCATCTATAGGAATAATGCTAAGTATATTTGCAATTAGGCGCAGAAGAATAGTTTCTAGTAATAGTATAGTGCCTTTATATAATTACTGTTTAAAGAGGCTAGAAACTATAGGTATAGAGAAAAAAGATAATCAAGGCGATTTAGAGTTTTCAAAAGCAATAGAAGTAGAAGAACTAAGACTTCGAATGGTGAAACTAGCTCAATGCGTTTATGATGAATTTTATGGTGGAATTAATAAGCATAGCATTGATAAAGAAGAGTATTTGGATTATATTGAAAATTATATAAAAAGTTTAAACAATGGAATTAAGTATACGATTAGGAAGTATTGCTCTTTTATAATTAATTAAACTACTTCTCATATTCATTGTAAGGTGTGCTTACAGAGTGAATTCGAGTAGTTAAATCATAGATGCATACAGTAAAAGTTCTGCTTGCCAAATCAAAGATGCACTCTGTGAAAGTTACACTGACTAAATCAAAGATTTGGATCATCACTTTTGGAGCAGCACCTAAAGGAGGATATTAATGGGATATAAATTAATTTGCATGGATATGGATGGAACGCTTTTAAATGATAAAAAAGAGGTTTCTGAAAGAGCTAAGAAAGCTATTAACAAGGCTCATGAGCTAGGGGTGAAGGTTGTAATAGCCACAGGAAGAATATTTGTTTCAGCAGAATTTTATGGTGATATAATAGGGGTTAAAGCTCCTATTATAGCTTCAAATGGAGCTTATGTTAGAGAAAAAGATAGCGATAAGGCTATATATGAAAAAGGTTTAGGGTATGAAAATTATCAGTTAATTATTGACATATTAAAGAAATATGATATAGTTCCACATTTCTATACAGAAGATACAATATATACTGAAAAACTAGTTCATTCCTCTTTGGCTTATAAAAATGCTAACAAAACACTTCCAATTAATCGTCAAGTGAAAATTGAGGTTGTGGATGATTGGAGTAGGCTTTTTGCAGAAAGAAATCCAAAGATAATTAAAGCTATGGCGGTTGGAGATGATGCAGAAAAGACTAAAGAAGCTAAGAATGAATTTATAAAACTAAATAAGTTTCAAGTTGTAAGTTCTATGAAAAACACTTTTGAAGTTATGGATAAAAGCACATCAAAGGGAAATGCACTAAAAAAGATTTGTGATTATTATGGAATAGATAGGAATGAAATAATTTCTATAGGAGATAATGAAAATGACATATCTATGATTGAGTTTGCGGGATTGGGTGTAGCTATGGGTAATGCGGAAGAAACAGTAAAAAATATTGCAGATTATATAACAACTACTAATGAAGAAGATGGAGTAGCAAAAGTAATTGAAAAATACATTATTAGTGGAGAATGAGTTGTAAATTGACCTATAAACTTTACATGGAAATGAAATTGAAGTATTATATTCTTTAGTAAGCCATTTAGGGAAACTCCTTTTCATATTCATTGGAAGGAGTGTTCACAGAGTAAGTTTGAGTAGCTAAATCATAGATTTAAACTCTCACTTAACTTCTGCTCGTCAAATCGTAGATTTGGAGCATCGCTTAAGGTTTAGTTTTAGGAGGCAATAGAAGTGAATTTAAATATAGTATTATTTCAACCAGAGATTCCACAGAATACTGGAAATATAGGAAGAACCTGCGTACTTACCAATTGTAAGCTACATTTGATAAAACCTTTAGGATTTAGTTTAGACGAGAAAGCGGTAAAAAGATGTGGCCTTGATTATTGGCCATTATTAGATTTAGAAATTCACGAAAGCTATGAAGCTTTAAGAGAAAAATATAAAGATGGTACTTTTTATTTTTGCACTACAAAAGCTACTAAGTATTATCATGAAGCGGAATATAAAGAGGGGGACTTTTTAGTTTTTGGAAGAGAGTCAAGTGGACTTCCAGATTATATTAGACAAGAAAATAAGGAAACTCTTATTAAGGTACCAATGATAGAAACAACTGAAAGATCATTAAATCTTTCAAATACTGTTGCTATCATCGCCTATGAAGGATTAAGACAGCTAGGATTTAAGCATATGAAATAAGGGGGGCTCGATTTGAATAAGATTAAAATAATAACGGACAGCACATGTGATTTACCTAAAGCACTATTAGAAGAAAATGATATATTGTGCTTACCACTCCAAGTTACTGTTAATGGTAAAACTTATTTTGATGGTGTAGATATAGACATAAATACTTTTTTTGATGAAATGGATAAAAGTAGTGAGGCACCAAAAACAAGTCAAATACCTCCAGCAAAGTTTGTAGAAATATTTAAACCTTATATAGAAGAAGGATATGAAATTGTAACTCTACATTTATCTTCTAAAATGAGTGGAACTTATCAGTCAGCTTGTATTGCAAAGGAAATGCTTGAAACTGATAAAATACATGTTATTGATTCTCAAAATGTTACTGCAGGGCTAGGGGTATTAGTATTAAAGGCGTGTAGCCTTAAAAAAGAGGGTAAAAGTGTTGATGAAATAGTTGAAGGTGTTAAAGCAACCATGTCTCACGTGAAAAGTACATTAAACTTTCAGTCTTTAGATAACCTGGTAAAGGGAGGAAGACTTAGTAAAACAACGGGCTTTGTTGGTGGGCTATTAGGTATAAAATTAAATTTGGCTGTTGAAGATGGCGAAATGGTAGTAAGAGATAAGGTAAGAGGAAGTAAAAAAGCTTTAAGATGCCTTATTGATTATCTTGAGAAACATGGTATTTCTGAAGAAGTTAAACCAGTAGTTCTAAATGCGGCAGCAGATGAAGATAATCGAGGTGTTTTAAATGGAATTATCGAATATCTTCAAGAAAAAAATATTGAGTACATTGAGTCAAGTGTTGGTTGCGTTGTAGGAACGCACTCTGGTAAGAATGCTTGTGGTATATTTTTCATAGAGAAACAGTAGTAATTATATATTTATTATTTTGAAGAAGTCTTGATTTCCAAGGCTTCTTTATTCAAAAACAATATTCAGAAAATAGATATAATTTAGAATTGGATAAATAAATAGATAATATTATAAAATCAAATACAAGACTTTCAAATTTGTGTAGAATTTAACAATAATCTGGTATATACTACAGTTGAGAAGAAAATAATAAAGTTTGGATGACATTTTCGAGAGACGGTTCATTGATATCTTTTATAATAGGATATCAAGTTCTTTGGAGTAATATCCTGAGTATTTATATGATAGATATAAGGAACTTTTGAACGGCCGAAGAAGCAAGTGTTTATTTCCCAAGATAGATGCGAAACTTTCAGGCAAAAGGATCGAAAACCGACAAAACTCTGGAAAGCATAGCACCGAAGGAGCAAAACTCTCAGGTTAAAATACAGAGGCATAGGGTAAGGATATAATATGTATATCTTTACCCTATGCCTTTTATATTTGTTAGGAGGACGAAATGATAGAACCACTTTTTATAATTACTAATAATCCCATGTCAAAGTCATCATTTGAAAATAAATATGTGGTTGAATACATAGAAAATGGAACTCAAATTGATATTTTAAAAAAAGCTAGGGATTATGTTCATCTTGGATATAGACTTTTAACTCATCCGTTAATGGGAAGTGTAAAGCCTAATGAAACTCCATATAGAACAATCTGCATTTCTAATAAAAAAGAAGTAATGGTAGATTTTAGCTCAATAGAAATTATTGAAAGTGCTATAGCTACCACGGAAAAATTCATTAGAGATTTTAACACTCCTGATTGGAGTGAAAAAATATTATTAGATTTTCAAGTAATCGATTTAGATTTGATAGCTCATGCTATTACTTAGGAGGGTGAATTGTTATGGCAGAAATCTTTGATACTATAATTATTGGTGGTGGACCAGCGGGATTATCAGCAGGATTATACGCTTCAAGATCAAGAATGAAAACGTTAATAATTGAAAGAGCAAAATATGGTGGACAGGCAACAACAACTGATGAATTAGAAAACTATCCAGGTTCAATTGAGAACTGTACTGGTACTGGCTTAAGCCAAAGAATGAGACAGCAAGCAGAAGAGTTTGGAACTGAGTTTGTTAAGGACGAGGTGCTAGAGGTAGACCTTGAAGGTGAAGTGAAAGTTATAAAATGCAGAAAAGGCACTTATGAATCAAAAACTATCATAATTGCTACAGGAGCTACTCCTAGATTAGGTGGATTCAAGAATGAGTTAGAACTTAGAGGAAGAGGTATATCTTACTGCGCTACTTGTGATGCAGACTTTTTTACTGACTTAGATATCGCAGTTGTAGGTGGAGGAGATTCAGCAATTACTGAAGCTATATATTTAGCTAAGTTTGGTGAGTCTGTAACAGTAATTCATAGAAGAGATGCTTTAAGAGCAGCTAAATCCTTACAAGAAAAAGCTTTTGCAAATCCTAAAATCAAATTTATTTGGGATTCAGTGGTTGAAGCTGCTAATGGAGATGAAATTCTTGAAAGTTTAACAATAAAGAATGTTAAAACAGGTGAAGTTTCGGACTTGGAGGTAAATGGATGCTTTGTGTTTGTTGGATATCTCCCAATAAGTGAATTGTTTAAAGGTAAGATTAATATGAACAGTAGAGGGGATATTATAACTGACGAGGAAATGAGAACAAACATACCAGGAGTTTTTGCAGCAGGTGATGTTAGAGAAAAGTTATTAAGACAAGTTATAACTGCAGCTGCAGATGGAGCTATAGCAGCAACATGTGCAGAGCATTATATAGAAAATCTTCATTAATTTTAAATGAAGTTAAATAAGGAGGAACAAAAATGTTAGAACTAAATAAAGAAAATTTTGAAGCAGAAGTACTTAATAGTGAAAAGCCAGTATTTGTTGATTTCTGGGGAGATAAATGTGAAATTTGTATCGAGTTAATGCCATCAGTACATGACCTTGAGCCAAAATATGGTGATAAAATTAAGTTTGCAAGCTTAAACATTGGTGGAGCTAGAAGAGTTGCAATAGGACAAAAAGTATTAGGGTTACCAACAATGAAAATTTATAATGGCGGAGCTTGTGTTGAAACAATAACTCCAGACAAAATAACAACAATTGATGATGTTGATAACTTTATTAAAGCTTATTATGAAACTTTATAATTAGTAGGGTAGAGTTGGTAGTTTAATATGGGAGGTATTCCTCCCAATTAAATATATTAATAAGTAGTTTACTTAATATTTTAGGGGGTGAAGGTTTTGCGTCTAGACATTGGAAAAATATTTATCAAAGATCTTCAGTTTGGTTCAGAAACCAAGGTAGATAATGGTGTTCTTTATGTTAATAAAGAAGAACTATTAAAAGCGGTATCAGGTGACGATAGAATAGAAAGTATTGAATTTGATATAGCAAGACCAGGTGAAGAAGTAAGAATTATTCCGGTAAAGGATGTTGTAGAACCAAGAGTAAAAGTTGAGGGCCCTGGTGGAATATTCCCAGGCTTCGTAAGTAAAGTTGATACAGTTGGTTCAGGAAGAACTCACGTATTAAAGGGAGCTGCAGTTGTTACAACTGGTAAAATTGTAGGTTTCCAAGAAGGTATTGTTGATATGTGTGGAGAGGGAGCTAAATACACTCCATTCTCAAAGACAAACAACTTAGTTATAATTTGTGAGCCTAAAAAAGGAGTATTACAGCATGAGCACGAAGAAGCAGTAAGAATCATTGGATTTAAGGCTGCAAATTATCTTGGTGAAGCTGGTAGAAATGTAGAGCCAGATGAAGTAAAATCTTACGAGACTTTACCTCTTTTAAAACAAGTTTCGCAATATCCAGAATTGCCTAAAGTTGTGTATGTATATATGATTCAAACACAAGGTCTTCTTCATGACACTTATGTGTATGGTGTCGATGGTAAAAAGATTATACCAACATTCCTATATCCAACAGAGGTATTTGATGGTGCTGTAGTAAGTGGAAACTGTGTATCTGCATGTGATAAGAATCCTACTTATGTACATATGAATCATCCTATAATAGAGGATTTATATGAGAGACATGGTAAGGACTTTAACTTCCTAGGTTGCGTAGTTACAAACGAGAATGTATACCTTGCAGATAAGGAAAGGTCTTCAAACATGGTTGCAAAGCTTGTTGAATACTTAGGAGCAGATGCTGCAATTATATCTGAAGAAGGATTTGGAAACCCAGATGCTGACTTGGTTATGAATTGTAACAAGGTTACAGCAAAAGGCATTAAAACTGTTTTAGTTACAGATGAGTATGCTGGACAAGATGGAAGATCTCAATCATTGGCAGATTCAACTCCAAAGGGAGATGCAGTAGTAACTGGTGGAAATGCTAACGAAGTAATAGTTTTACCTCCAATGAAGAGAGTTATTGGTCATGTAGATGCGGCAAATATCATTGCTGGTGGACACATGGGAAGCTTAATGGAAGATGGTTCAATTGAAGCTGAAATCCAAGTTATAACTGGTGCAACAAGTGAGGTTGGATTTAACACATTAACAGCTAGAACATACTAAGGCAATTAAGAATAAAAAATTAAAAATTAAAAATTAAGGAGGAAACTCCTGGGGAGTTTCTTAAAATTTAATATATAAAGGAGAATGAGATATGTTACAAGGAAAAAAGGCCATTTGTATAGGCGATAGAGACGGAATACCAGGACCAGCTATAGAAGCTTGTGTTGCTTCAGCTGGAGCAGAGGTAGTTTTTGCATCAACAGAGTGCTTTGTCTGAACAGCTGCAGGTGCAATGGATCTGGAGATCCAACAAAGAGTTAAAGATTTAACAGAAAAATATGGTGCTGAAAATATGGTAGTTGTAATTGGTGGAGCTGAGGGAGAAGCATCAGGTTTATCAGCAGAAACAGTTTGTGCTGGAGACCCAACTTATGCTGGTCCATTAGCTGGTGTTGAGCTAGGATTAAGAGTATACCACATGTTAGAGCCAGAAGTTAAGGATGAATGTGATGCTACAATCTACGATGAGCAATGCGGTATGATGGAAATGGTTCTTGATGTAGATGATATCGTAAATGAAGTTAAATCTGTAAGAGAACAGTTCTGTAAATACCTTTAAGTGATACTCTAAATCTTTGATTTAGAAAGTGGAAGTTAAGTGAGCGTCCAAATCTTTGATTTGGCTACGGGGACTTACTCATTCAAGTACTCATTAGAATGTATATGAGAAGAAGTTTCAAATAAAAGATAAAACTAGATCCCAGAAAGGGGGAGGAGCCTATGTTAAAGGTTGTTCATTATATAAATCAATTCTATGCAGGAATAGGCGGAGAAGAAAAAGCTGATATAGGACCACAGGTTCAAGAAGGCTTTGTAGGTCCAGGAATGGGTTTAAATGGATTATTAAAGAAACAAGATATGGAAATAGTTGCTACTATCATCTGTGGAGATTCTTACTTTGCAGAAAACACAAAGGAAGCAAAGGCTGAAGTGATTGAGATGATCAAAGGCTACAGCCCAGATTTATTTATAGCTGGACCTGCTTTCAATGCTGGTAGATATGGTGTAGCTTGTGGTGAAATCTGCAAAACTGTTCAAGAGGAGTTAAACATTCCTGTACTTTCAGCAATGTATATTGAGAATCCAGGTGCTGATATGTACAAAAAAGATATATATATAGTTTCTACCAAAAATAGTGCTGTTGGAATGAGAGATGCCCTTCCAAAGGTAGCTAATTTAGCTGTTAAATTAGCTAAAGGTGAGGTTGTTGGAACTCCAGCAGAAGATAACTATATAGAAAGAGGAATTAGAAAGAATTTCTTTGCTGAGGAAAGAGGTTCCAAAAGAGCTGTAGATATGCTTGTTAAAAAGCTTAAAGGTGAAGAATTTGTTACTGAATTCCAAATGCCAAACTTTGATAGAGTTGAACCAAATGCACCAATAAGAGATATTACTAAGGCTAAGATTGCAATAGTAACATCAGGTGGAATAGTTCCAAAGGGAAATCCAGATCATATTGAATCATCTTCAGCCTCAAAAATTGGTAAGTACGATATAGATGGAATTGATGATTTAACATCAGAGAATTTTGAAACGGCTCACGGTGGACATGACCCTGTTTATGCAAACCAAGACCCAGACAGAGTTATACCCGTTGATGTTTTAAGAGATCTTGAAAAAGAAGGTAAAATAGGAGCTTTACACAGATACTTCTATTCTACTGTTGGAAATGGAACAGCAGTAGCATCATCTAAGAAGTATGGTGAATTTGCAGCTAAGGAATTAATAGCTGATGGTGTAGATGCTGTTATATTAACCTCTACATGAGGAACTTGTACACGTTGCGGTGCAACGCTTGTTAAAGAAATAGAAAGAGCTGGACTTCCAGTAGTTCACATGTGTACTATCACACCAGTATCTTTAACAGTTGGAGCTAATAGAATAATACCAACTGTAGCTATTCCTCATCCACTAGGAAATCCAAGCCTAGGAAAAGAAGAAGAATATAGTTTAAGAAGAAAGCTTGTAGAAAAAGCTCTAGAGGCACTTCAAACTCCAGTAGAAGGTCAAAAGATTTTTGAATAAATAAAGTATTTGAAATATTTTGATTAAAATGCAGTTTAAATTAAGTGATTGAAGGTTATTCTCCAATCACTTAATTTAAATATACTTATATCCCTAGGTAATAGAGTTTCTTATTTTTGCACTATGTACAATGAATAACAAAATTATTTATTTTAGATAGTGCAAAGCACATTGATACAATGTTTATTTGCACAAGATTTAAGGAGGTATTAGAAATGAATTTTCC
>JARKVD010000023.1 GCA_029851835.1 Clostridium sp.
TCTATTTTCAACCACTTCTTTCTGTATCATCGGAAGCATAGCATATCCACCACCAAAGGTTAATCCTCCTATTCTACAAAAGGTTAAAAATAAATCCCACAGTTCACTCATCTAACTCCCTCTTTCTTAATTTATTAAAAAACTCCTTTTTCTTCCTTCCAAATGAAGAAAACCTCCGTAATGATTATAACACTTCGAAGGTTTGAATTTCCAATTAATAAAATTTTATATAATTAAATTTAAATTCCAAATTATTGTTTTACAGATTCTTTCACAACGGCATCATCTAATACTGTAAGCTCACCTGAATATTCTACTCTGTCAACTGTACAGCCTTTGCCTAAAATAATATTATGACCTCTAACGATTTTTACTTTAGAGTTCTTAAGCATAATATCATCACCTTCTATACAGTCACACTTTAGTCCACTTCCCATTCTGCTTCCCAAAGAAAATAATATAGCAAACTTTGATACCTTCCCAGTATCTTCACTAACTCTTACAATGCGTCCGCCAATCTCTTTTATTTGATGGCTTCCATACATATTTATATAAACTTCATCACCATTTACCAAACCTCCACATTCAACATCTCCCTTTAATAAAATTTTATCACCTTCCATGTCCTTTGAAGCTCTAATATCTCCATAAACAGATATATTCTCACCTAGAATGCTTTCACATCCATTGATATCACCCATAATTTTTATATCTTTTCCCTTAATGGTGCCTCCAAAAGAAGCATCTCCCATTAATTGAATGGCCCCTTTACTTGTTAACCCATTTCCAGCCTCTAAATCACCCATTATGGTAACATTGTTGCATTCTATTCCACCTACAATATCCATATCCCCATAAACCTTCAAATCTCCTCTTACTGCAAGCATATCCTTTAGCTCAGCATCACCATATACCTTCATGCTGCCACATTCCACAAACCCTTTAAGTGTTGCATCTCCGCTAACTTTTAAGTCTTGCTCACAATATATTCTGCCAAGAAATTCGCCATCTCCGCTGATGCTCATGGACCTACAATTAATATCTCCGTCTACAGTTCCATCTCCACTCACTTTTACATCTCTATAATTTCCACCCTTTGATACTAAATCATCACTGATTCTTAAATCACTATATTCCTCGAAGTTCATCCCCACTACCCCCACTAATTATTCAGCGTTAATTTAAACTTTATAATCTCACTTATAGACTTTATATTTGCTTCTTCTATAATTTTACTATTATCATCTATAATGATGCTTTCTTGAAAAGCTGCTATGCATACACCTACTCCTAATCTTCTAATAAAATATACTGTTCCATTATTACCTTCAAGTTTAGGATATTCCTTGTCTATAAGCCGTATCATTATCTCTATTTCTCCAATGGATAAAGCCCCCAAATCAAGCTGACTTTGTAAAACATACATTATAAGCATATCTCTAAAGCTGTATTCATCTTTACCTCCAAACATATCCTTATATATTGGAAGCACCTCTGATGTAATTAATCCACATTTAAGGAGATATTCTTCCCCATAATCCCCAACCTTTGTATTATTTGAAAACATTTCTGCTAGTTCATCTAGAGGCATATCATCCTTCAGCTCTATTATCTTATTTATTCTTTCAATTATCTTTTCCTTTGGAAAAAAGGTTTCCTGTCCTGTGTAACTAGATTTCTTTATAAACCATTCCTCTGGAATTAAGTCTTTTCTTTTCCATCTATATAACTGTCCATAAGATATTCCTGTAATGTCCAAGATTTCTTTCTTAGAAATTAATTCTTCACTCATTTTGCTTCCCTCCATAAATGGTCTGTACTAAATTTTCATTAGTTAAAGCTTTTAATTTATATCTTAAATTTTAATAGTTTCATCTATTGTTGATGTCTCACTCTTAATCACAAAGCTATCACTATACTCTATTTTCTTTATCTTACATCCTTCACCAATGATTATTTTATCACCTCTAACCACATCTGCTATAGTATTTTCTAAATAAATTTCATCTGCTTCTATCGTTTTAGCAACCAAATAATCATATTCTCTTCCTCCGAATAATTTTAAAATGAATCTGGACACAAGCCCTCTACCTTGTATACCTTTTGATACCGTAACCTTTGTAGCACCAATTTCTTCGATTTCCGTTCTGCCACCAACTTCAATATTTACTTGGTCACCATTAACCATATTATTTGTTCTTAATGATCCTCTAATATCGATAATATCTCCTTCTATTCCCTGTCCTACATTTACAGCACCATAAAGCTTAACTGATGTACCACTTATTCTTCCGCCGACTTTTCCTGAGCCATTAATTATAAATTCATCACCTTTAAAGTTTCCTTCAACAGTACCACTTCCACTTATAGTAAAGGTTCCACCATAAATTGATCCTTCAACCTTCCCACTGCCACTTATAGAGCCTCTTACACATTTTAAATCCTTTGTAACTCTTCCACTTCCACTAATACCAAAATCATTAGTTGTAATTGAGCCATCAACCCTGCCACTACCACTTATTCTAAACTTTTCACAGTTTAAATCTCCAACAATTTTTCCACTTCCACTGATGGATACCACGTTATATCTTCCACCACCAGCACTTCCACTACCTGATATTCTCAAATCTCCAATTTTTTGATTTTCCATAATACGTCCTCCGATTGCCTTTTTATTTGTATATATCTATTTTATTTCAGCTTACTTATTACTAGATTTTAAAGGATTATTCTACCTTCAAGCTCACTAATAAAACTAAAGTAATACATTTTCTTCATTTGTATATTTTCTTTAAGTTAAACTCTAAATTTTTAATTTAGCTGGTTAAACTTACTCCACTAAAAGAAATGAGATAGAGCTTCCATAAATCCTGATATTACTTCTTTTAATCCGCAGCTACTTCACACTTTTTTTTGCCCTTACTCATTCGATTTGTACGATCAATTAACTTCTCAACCTCTTCAACCTCCGGATCAAAATTAATCATTGGTCTTAAACCTTTAATAAAGGCAACTGAAATAGTTAATAATAATGTGCAAAAAAGTAGTACTAACATTGCGACTCTTATTGGTAAAATTTCACCCAAAACTCCTCCTATAGCTAATCCAAGAGGAGTAAGCCCCATAGAAAAAGTATTTATCAAAGCAAATACTTTTCCTCGCTTTTCCTCAGGTATTATAGTCATTAATACAGAATCAAAAATTGTATTCCCCATGATATTTAGTGCAAAGGATATAGTTGCTACAATTAAAATCACATAATAGTTCTGTACTACAGGAATTAATAAAAACAGTATTGCCATTGGTAAAAAAGTACCTACAATTACAGGATACCTTTTATTGTTTTTAACGTTTATAACAGATAATAAACCACTACCTATTATCATTCCAATAGAGCTCATTGCCATTAAAAAACTATATCTCTCTTCACCTAAATATGCTACTGACTTAAATAATGGTAGCATTAGAACAAAGGCAGCATTGAAAAAAAAGTTAAGTCCACAACTGATAATAAACATATTTCTTAAAGCTTTAAAATTCCATACAAAAGACAATCCACTTTTAAAATCTTCTATAAAAGTTATCTCGGTAGCTTTTCTTTTTATTTGGGGAATATTTATAAACATTTCTGTAAAAGCTGAGAATAAATAAGCTATTCCATTAAATAAAAACATATAAGATGCTCCAATAGCCACGTATATTACTCCACTTACTACACTTCCTAGAGTACTTGCCCCTGCTTGCGCCATACTTGTAATAGAATTTGCCTTTACCAATTTGCTTTTATCTACAATATCCGGTTTAACAGACGTTATTGCAGGATTGAAAAATGCAGCGCATATACTTGTTATTATTCCAACTACAAAAACCATCCAAATTTCTAAAAATCCATTTATAGCTGCAACTCCAACAAATGTGGATAAAACACCTCTTATAAAATCCGCTATAACGATAATTTTCTTTCGATCCCACTTATCTACTAAAACTCCTGCAAAAGGACCTATGATTAACCTTGGCAACATTGATGTTGCTTGTAATATGCCCATTAATGCTGGTGAGCCTGTTACGTTATATACCCAAAAACTTAATGCAAAGGAATAAATTACATCACCTAAATATGATACAAGTTGTCCCTGCCATAATAAGAAAAAATCCTTATTCCATAACTTAATCTTTTTTTCTAATCCCTGATTTTCTTCCATGATTAACACCTCTTTCACGTAATAATGTTACACCGGATAAATTAAAACAACTTTTTCAAAAACACATATCACTATTGCAAAGTTTATTTTTCTTATTTATCACAAAATAATCGTAACATAACATTGTTACGCTGTAAATATGTTTGTTTCATTGAAGTTAATAAAGTTTTCGACAATTAACCTAAAATTAAAACAAAAATGGTATTATCAACTGAATTTCTTCACTGGATAATACCATTTCTTAGGGGTTATTATATAAATTATTAGTTTATATCTATTTTACTGATGCAGCATTTCTTCCTGCAATTCTTCCGAATACAGTTATATCTGCAATTGCGTCGCTACCAAGTCTATTAGTTCCATGGATATCTCCTGTAACCTCACCTGCAGCATAAAGACCTTTAATTACTTCTCCATTTTTATCTACAACTTCAGCATTTGTATTAATCTTAATTCCACCCATAGTGTGGTGTATAGCTGGCTTAGATTTCATGATGTAGTATGGCCCTTCTGTAAATGGAACTAATTCTCCTCTTTTGTTAAACTCAAGGTCTTTTCCATTTTGTGCATACTCATTATATTTAGCCACTGTATTTTTAAGCTCTTCAGCATCAATTCCAAAGAATTCTGCTGCTTCTTCTATTGTGTCAGCTTTTACAAGCTTCTTGTCAGCAATTAATTGGTCATATTCTTTTTTATGTTTTACATTTACTTTACTTGCTTCCATAGCTGACTCATCCCAGAACATGTAAGATACACTGTCAGTCTGTTCTACTACAGCCTTAGAAATCACATCTCTTCTTTCTAACTCTTCAATAAATCTTTTTCCTTCTTTATTAACAAGAATTGAACGACCTTCTAATCTTACATCCCCAACATAAAGAAGAGTACCTGTTTCAGGATCACAAGTTGGATATGTTTGGATGTATTCCATATCAACTATATCAGCACCTAAGGCTTCAGCCATAACGATTCCATCTCCAGTACTTCCTACACTGTTAGTAGAAAGAATCTTTTCATTCATATCTGGATTATGTTTTACTCTCATCTCTAAATTTGAACCGAATCCACCCGTAGCAACTATTACTCCATTAGCTGCATTATATTTTATTTCTTCACCGTTATAATTAGCCTTCACAGCTACAACCTTGCCATCTTCTTGAACTAATTCCGTTGCCGCTGTATTTAAATGAGTTATAACACCAAGTTCTTCAGCCTTTGCTGATAACTTTTCTATTAATTCAACTCCACTTGCATCCTTTGGAACAAGGCTTCTTTTAACAGAGTGACCGCCAAAGAACAGCATGTAATCTTCAAATGTTACTCCAATTTCATCTCTAAGCCACTCAGCATCTTCAGTTGCATTATCTGCTAAAACTCTTACTAGCTCTGGATTATTTTCATTATCTCCACCTTTTAATATGTCTTCATAGAACTGGTTTTTACTATCTTCAATTGACTCTTCATCTTGAAGCCAATTACCTGGTGCAGCCATTTCTCCACCTGAAATTAACGTATTTCCTCCAACCATGTGCATTTTTTCTACTAATATTACTGATGCACCATTTTGAGCAGCTTCTATTGCAGCAGCTAATCCTGCTCCACCTCCGCCAAGTACAATAACATCAGCAGAGTATTCTGCTTCACGCACTTCACTTTCAAGTTCTCCTTTTTGAGCAACTAATTGGTCAGCAGATGCCCCTGTCTTGCTAAATGCATCCTTAACAGCTTCTAATATACCCGTTGAACTTAAAGTAGCTCCACTTACCATATCAACCTCAATAGTATTTTTATCTATCATTTCTGCAGACATTTTATCTAAAGCATCAGCATATCCTGGAGTCTCTCCATGCTCTTTAACCTTAATATCTGATATTTTTTCATCTTTTATTGTTAATTCAACAACAATTTTTCCACCTTTTCCATTTCCCTCACCAGTATATGTACCATCAGGAATTCCATTCTTTCCAGAAGTATTCTTACTTCCACATCCAACTATAGAAGCACTCATTACAGCACAAAGAACAAGTGACATTATTCTTTTATTTCTCATAATTATTTCTCCCCTTCTCATATTAAATAAGATTTCTTTCTTTATTTACATAACTTTATAACCTTAAACTCGAGCAAACTTTGTTATATACTTATCACTCTTTTTATATTATAGTATAGGTTGTACTTATTGTATTTGTAATAATCTTCACAAAGTTGTACTTTTACGAACTAATTTACTAAAGAAAGGATCTAACCAACTAATGAAACTTCGAACTAAGATAGTTATGTTATTTACCTTTTGTGTTACCTTTGTTTTATTCGTTTTCTTAATTTTAGCAAGGGGAACCATAATTAAATCTACGGAAAATCTAACTTATAATCTAAACACTCAGCTCATAGAATCTAAAGCCTTAGATGCTGGATTGTGGTTAAATCAAAGAATTAGTGAAATCCGCATAATAAGTCAGTCTGAAGAAGTTATTAAGATGGATATTGATAAACTTCAACCCTATATAAACAGACTTAATGATAAAATAAGCACACACTACGGAAACCTTTATGGCACATTTGCTATTGGAAAAACTGATGGAAAAGGCTGGGTAACTGAAGAACAGACCATTGATGTATCTGAAAGGGAATACTTTAAGGAAGCAATGGCTACTTCAAGTGAATATATTATCAGTACACCTGTGTTTTCTCACACTAACAATGAACCAATAGTTCTAATATGCTATCCAGTTTATAATGAATATGGAATAAAAAATGGATTTATCAATGGAGCTATTTCTTTAAATAAAATCTCACAGATAGCTGAGAGTATTGACTTTTATGATTGTACCTCATGGATAATGGATAAACATGGTAATATCTATTCATCACAAGAGCCAAACAACATAAGGTCAGAGGATTTAAATTCCCTAAAAGAACAAATAAGTTCAAATAGGTCTACTAAGGTTGGTACTTATAACATAATGAAGGACAATAAAATAGATAGTGTAATTTTCCACTCATCTATTCCTAATACAAATGGATGGTCTCTTTGCAGTATGGTTTCTTCTAGGGAACTTACAAAGGATATAGATAATCTAATTTACTCAATTTTTATTATATGGATTTTTATGCTTATAATCTCCATTATTCTTTGTACTATGTTTAGCCACTCTATCTCTAATCCAATTAAGAGATTAACAAGTGCTATCAATAGTATTGAAGACGGAAACCTTGATGTATTTTGTGAAGTAAATCCTAAAGAAAAGGATGAAATTGCTATTCTAGCACATAGCTTTAACAGTATGGTGGAAGAGATTAAATTCCTAATGAATAGAATTTATCAAGAAGAACATGAAAAACGCTCTGCTGAACTAAAAGTACTTCAATCTCAAATTAATCCTCACTTTTTATACAATACCTTAGACAACCTTCAATGGAAGGCATACGATTACGATGCTATTGAGATTGCAGATATGATTGAAGCACTTTCAAATTTCTTTAGAATTTCACTTAGTAATGGACAAGAGTTTATCCCTTTAAGCCAAGAAATAAAGCATGTTGAAAACTATTTATTTATACAACAAAAAAGATATGAGGACATCTTAAACTTTAATATTGAATTTGATGACTCTTTAAGTAGTATTACTATATTAAAACTAATAATTCAGCCCATAGTTGAAAATGCAATTTATCATGGAATAAAAGCAAAGCTGAGCCCTGGATATGTGAATATAAATGTTTCTTCCACTAATAGCTTTATTTATATTTCAGTGTCTGATGATGGTGTTGGAATGGATAGTAAAACTCTTGAAGACCTAAATAAATCACTAAATGATAAAAATGAGAACTTCGGATATGGCTTATATAACGTAAATCAAAGGATTAAACTTGTATATGGTGAAAATTCTAGCGTTACCATAGAAAGCACTATTAATAAAGGAACTACAGTTATTATTAAAATACCACTAGCAACTAAGGAGTTAAGAAATGATAAAAACAGTAATTGCTGATGATGAAAAAGTTATACGAAATGGATTAAAAAAACTACTTGAAACATCTGATTTACCTCTATCTATAGCTGAACCGGCCGCCAATGGCAAGGAAGCTGTTGAAGTAATTAAGACTTTCCTTCCTCAAATCATACTAATGGATATTAATATGCCTGGTATGAAAGGTATTCAAGTCATTGAAACAGTAAAGTCTTATATCCCCAATTCAAAAATTATTATAATCTCTGGACATGATGACTTCCACTATGTCCAACGTGCCTTACAGCTTGGCGCCTTTGACTATCTATTAAAACCTATTAATAAGGCTCAGCTTATTGAGGTTATAAAAAGAGCTATAAGTACTCTACCGGTTTTCACCAAATTCACAGATCATTCAGAACCGCTGAAGCTTGATAATGTGAACTCAATTTCTACTAAAGCAATTGAATACATTAAGGATAACTATAGCGACTGCGAGCTTACCCTTACAACTTTATCAAAACTATTTCATGTCAGCGAATCTTATATGACTAGAATAATTAAACAAAAGATTAATAAGAGCTTCTCTGTTTTCTTAACTGAATTGCGTATAAACTCTGCAATGAATCTACTTTCTAATAACGATGACATCATGGTAGGCCAAATTGCTGAAATGGTTGGCTACTCTAGTCACCATTATTTTTGCCGAGTATTTAAATCCTCAACAGGGTTATCTCCATTAGAATATAAAAATCAATGTAAAAATAAATCATTAAACCTATAAATAAAAATTCTCCCTCATTAAAGGGAGAATTTTTATTTATAGAATTAATCGCTTATGTTATTTAAGGAAACTCCTTTTCAGATTACTTCAAAGGAGTAAGTTCCACCTACAAAATCATAGATTTGATTATTTTATTAAATGAAACTCCGCCTCACATACGTTCGGTGGAGTAAGTTCGAATAACTAAATCACAGATTTAGATTCTCACTTAACGTAACTAGCTCCAAGTTCAAGAGCCTTCCTATTTATTTCATAGAACTTTTCCTTTCCATGGTCTTTTAAAGATTGAAGTAATACTTCCATAGAAACTATTTGAGTTTTAGCAACTAAAGCTCCAAGAAGCACCATATTAGCAATTTGCTTACTTCCAATTTTATCAGCTTCTGTTTGAGCTGGAATTCTTATTACATCAATATCTGTTCTTTCAATTTGTCTCTCTATTAAGTCACTGTCTAATATTAGTAACCCACCTGGCTCTAAGTCCTTTTCAAACTTGTCTAAAGATGGTCTATTCATTACAACTAATGATGTTGGATTAACTACAATTGGAGAACCAACTGGATCATCTGATAAAATTACAGAGCAATTAGCGGTACCTCCACGCATTTCTGGTCCATAGGATGGAAGCCACGAAACATTCATGTTTATATCCATACCTGCATACGCTAAAAACTTACCCATGGAAAGAATTCCTTGTCCACCAAAACCTGCAAAAATTATATCTTGTGCTGCCATATTACTTCACCTCCATAGTTGTGTCTTTTTTTACACCTAGAGTGTAGAAAGGCATCATATTATTTCTTAGCCATTGCATTGACTCTTCAACTGATAATCCCCAGTTTGTTGGACAGATTGATAGAACCTCAACCATTGAAAAGCCTTTTCCTGCCTCAGCATTTTCAAAGGCTTTCTTTATAGCCTTTTTAGCTTTAATTACATTTGGAACATTGTCTACAGATACTCTTTCAACATAACATGCCCCGTCTAATGTAGCTATCATTTCAGAAACTCTTATAGGGTGACCATTGGCTTTTATATCCCTTCCATAAGGTGTTGTTTCTGTAACTTGGCCTGGTAAAGTCGTTGGAGCCATTTGTCCACCAGTCATTCCATATATACAGTTATTTACGAAGATAGTAACAATGTTTTCCCCTCTAGTTGCTGCATGTACTATTTCCGCAGTTCCTATTGCCGCTAAATCTCCATCTCCTTGATATGTGAATACCATTTTATCTGGATTTGATCTCTTTATTCCTGTTGCTACTGCTGGTGCTCTACCATGAGCAGCTTCAAACATATCACAAGCAAAATAGTCATAAGCTAAAACTGAACATCCAACTGGCGCAACACCTATAGTTTTATCTATAATATTTAACTCTTCAAGTACTTCTCCTACTAATCTATGAATTATACCGTGGGTACAGCCCGGACAATAGTGAGTTGGTACATCTAATAAAGCCTTTGTTGGCTGAAATACTACTGCCATTATAAAGCACCTCCAATATACTTTTTAACATTATCTAAGATTTCTGTTGGCTTTGGAACCATTCCTCCTGATCTTCCGAAGAAAGTAACTGGTTTTCTACCATTAACTGAAAGTCTAACATCTTCCACCATCTGACCACAGCTAAGCTCTACAGACATGTAACCACATTTAGTAATGTTTATAGTTTTCTCAAATGCTTCTACTGGGAATGGCCATAAAGTTATTGGTCTAATTAATCCTAACTTTATTCCTTCTTTTTCAGCTAACTTAATAACACTCTTACATATTCTTGAGGTCGTTCCGTATGATACTAATATTAAATCAACATCTTCATCACAATTATACAGTTCATACTTAACTTCATTTTCTTTTATTACTTTATATTTTTCTTGAAGATGTTCATTATGTTCTTCCAACTTTTCTGGTTTTAAGAATAAAGAATTAATAACATTATGGGTTGTTCTTGTACCTAAACCATTAGCTGCCCAAGTTTTTTCAGGAATCTCTCTCTTTGGCCTTTCAGTAAACTCTACCGGTTCCATCATTTGTCCAAGCATTCCATCTCCCATAACCATAACAGGAGTTCTATAAATATCAGCAACATCAAAGGCATCCTGAACTAAATCAACCATTTCTTGGATGGAACATGGAGCATACACTGGCATATTAAAGTCGCCATGAGCTCCTCCCTTGGTAGCTTGGAAATAATCTGATTGTGCTGGCTGAATTCCACCAAGTCCTGGGCCTCCTCTTACAATATTTATTATTACGCAAGGGAGCTCCGCTCCAGCAATATAAGAAATTCCCTCTGCTTTTAAGCTAATTCCTGGTGAACTTGAAGATGTCATACATCTAACTCCTGTACCTGCTGCTCCATAAATCATGTTAATAGCTGCAATTTCACTTTCAGCTTGTAAAAACACTCTGCCAATCTTAGGCATTTGTCTTGATAAATATGCAGATATTTCTGTTTGTGGTGTTATTGGATATCCGAAGAAGCATTGGCACCCCGCTTCTATAGCAGCCTGTCCTATAGCTTCATTACCCTTCATTAATACTTTTCCTGACATAAAACCAACCTCCTATTATTTCTCAACTGTAATTACAAGGTCTGGACACATTCTTCCACAGGACGCACAGCCTATACACTTAGCCATATTTTCTTCTGTCACTGTAGCAGGATGATATCCTTTTACGTTTAATTCTTCAGAGTAAGTTATAATGTTTTTAGGACATACGATCATGCATTGGCCACAGCCCTTGCATCTTTCCTCTCTAAAAGTCACCTTTGCCATAATATTTTACCCCCTTATGCAAAATAAAACTTTTCCCCTTTAATGTAAACCTTTAAATTGCAACTTCTAATGGTGCCATCCTCAATAACTTTTTTAATTTCTAGTTTAGAATTTAACCTAAACTAGATTTTTTTCTAAACTTTTAAGCTTTAATTCAGCCTTATAAAGTTAACGTTAAAATTATCCTATAATATAATTTAATACCTTATTTTAAAAGATGTCAATTTAGCACAGTATAGTGCTAAATTGAATCCTTCCTCCATGGTGGAAGCATATATATGTTTATTGGAAATACTTCTCCTTGAAGCTTACCATCTACCAAAGGCTTTAACCCTTCAGAGCAACAAGTAAACTTATGTGGGATTCCAAGCTCCTTTGAAAGCTTTGATATTTCCTTATCTCCACGTATAATATCCTCTGGCTTAGTTTCGTAGGATAAATTTGTATTGGAAATTAATTCAGTTACCTTTAGTCTTGAAGAAGCTTCTATTTCCCTTAAAAACTCAACAATTCCTTTATCCGTTGATGTAAGAGGTCTATTTAGATTTACTACAAAATACATATCATAAGGTTCTTCCCTGAAATATCTATTGTATTGTCCTAAAGCTATGGCACCCACATCATCTCCTCCAACATCAAAAACAACATCATATTCTTTGTCATTAAATACTGAACGAACTTCTGCTGGCACTACCATTAATTCTGCATTTACAAACTCTGGACTTGAAGATATGACTTTAATTCCATAATATTCTGTAAATTCTTTTTTTAAGTCCCTTACACAGAAATATGGATTTACTATATCTAAATCTACTAAAGCTACTTTCCTTCCTGACTTTGCTAGATTAACTGCATAGTTAATTGCAATCTCAGTTTTACCACTTCCAAAGTGCCCTGTGAAAACGCGTATTCTACTCATCATATCACCCCTCAGCTATAAAGCTCTTAGCAATTTACTTCATATACTAATATATGTGCAATAATATTCTATTTATATTCTTTTGCAGTCTCTTCCCCATTTAAGACCCTAAAGCCACCCTCAGCTAAAGCTAAAAGTTCATCTTCCCCAGGATAAACCACTACATTTGATATGAATTCTACCATTCCTTTAATGTAATTAACTATATATTTTGAATAGGCTATTCCTCCAGTAAGAATTATTGCATCAACCTTTCCTTGAAGCACTGCTGCACATTTTCCTATCTCCTTAGCTACTTGATATGCCATAGCATCAACTACTAATTGAGCCTGTTTATCTCCAGCATCTGCTTTTTCTTGCGCCTTTTTTGCATCGTTAGTTCCAAGATATGCAACCATTCCGCCCTTTCCATTAAGCTTCTTTTTCATTTCCTCTTTAGTATATCTGCCACTAAAGCAAAGATTAACTAAGTCACCAACTGGAAGTCCTCCTGCTCTTTCTGGAGAAAATGGACCTTCCCCATCAAGGGCATTATTTACATCAACAACTCTTCCTAGCCTATGAGCCCCAACTGAAATGCCTCCCCCTAAATGAACAACAATTAAATTCAGCTTTTCATACTTGGATCCAGTTTCCTTAGCATATTTTTTTGCTATAGCTTTCTGATTTAAAGCATGGAATATACTTTTTCTTTCTATTTCAGGCATTCCAGAAACTCTTGCTATATCATCCATCTCATCTACTACAACTGGATCTACAATAAAAGCAGGAACTTTTAAGCTATCTGCTATTCCTTTAGCTATTATTCCACCAAGGTTAGATGCATGCTGACCTTGAACACCCTCTTTTAAATCAGCAAGCATGGCTTCATTAACTCCATAAGTGCCTCCTTCTATTGGCTTTAAAAGTCCACCTCTTCCAACAACTGCATGAAGCTCGTCTACTCTAACATTTTTTTCTTTTAATACCTTTAAAATTACTTCTTCTCTAAAATTTAATTGATCATATATACATTTATAGCCGCCAATTTCCTCTGCTGAATGCCTTAATGTTTCAACTAATATTGCATCACTATCATAATAAACACCTATTTTAGTCGATGTAGAACCTGGGTTGATTATTAATTGTTTATATCCCATGATTATCCCCCCTATTTTTTAATAGCTACTAACGAAGCCATTGCGATAGAATTAAGCTTTGATTCAGGTGAGTCTGCCCTTGAAGTAACAATTACAGGGGCTGCTGCTCCCATTAATAATCCTCCATTTTTGCAATCAGTGGTATAAGTTAAACATTTATAAACTCCATTACCCGCTTCTATATTAGCCATTAAAAGTATATCCGCTTCCCCAGCCACTGGACCTGATATCTTTTTATGTGCTGCAGCTTCCTTTGAAAGTGCATTATCAAAAGCTAATGGTCCATCGATTATACAGCCCTTAATCTGTCCTCTCATATTCATTATAGATAAGCTTGCAGCATCAAGAGTAGCCTGCATAGAAGGATTTACTACTTCTACTGCACATATAGGTGCAACCTTTGGAATTTCAATTTCAAGTGCATGAGCTACTTGAACTGCATTTTTTACTATATCAATCTTTTCCTTTAATTCAGGATACATATTAAAAGCAGCATCAGTTATAAATAAAAGTCTATCATATCCTGGTACTTCAAAAACTCCAATATGAGACATCTGTTTTCCGGTTCTTAGTCCAAACTCCTTATTTAAAACAGCCTTTAAAAATGTTGCTGTGTCAACAAGTCCCTTCATCATCATATCAGCTCTTCCTGATGAAACTAATTTAACAGCTTCTAACGTTGCCTGGGTGATATCCTTTACATCCACTATTTCATAGTCTTCTATATTCATCTCTAAGGACTTTGCTATCTTTTCTATCTCTATCTTATCCCCAACTAATATAGCCTCAGCTATTCCGTTTATCTTTGCATCTCTAACAGCTTCAAGCACAGGTTCATCTTGAGCTACAGCAACGGCCACAGTCTTAATTTTCTGGGATTTTACCTTTGATAGTACCTGTTCAAAACTCTTAATCATTCTTAACCCCCCCTATTTATTTAGAACTTCATCTTCATAAATTTTTGGCTTTTCTTCACCATTTAGCACTCTTTGAGCCCCTTCAGCCAAAGCCTGCATTTCATTTTCTCCTGGAATAACTTCAACTGGTGCAATAAAGCTAACGTTTTCATTTACCCAGCCAACAACCTTCTGATTATATGCCATGCCTCCTGTTAAAATTATTGCATCAATTTCTCCATTTAATACCGTTGCCATAGCACCTATTTCTTTACTTATTTGATAAGCCATTGCTTTAAGTATAAATTCAGCTTTTTTATCGCCTTCATCTATACGCTTAGAAATTATCCTTCCATCATCAGTACCTAAATAAGCTAGTAATCCACCTTCTCTAGTTATCTTATTATTTAGCTGTGTCTTAGTATATTCCCTACTATAAGACAGCTCTACTAAATCACCTGCTGGAAGGCCTCCTGTTCTTTGTGGCGAAAATGGTCCATCATGGTTTGCATTATTGCAATCTAAAATTCTTCCACCACTTACTGGCGAAATAGTTATTCCACCACCTATATGAGCCACAACAAATTTACTTTTGTCATAATTCAATTCTTTTTCAGCACAATATTTTCTTACTACTGCTTTAATATTTAAAGCATGTACCAAAGACCTTCTTGGTATCTCTGGTAACCCTGATACTCTAGTTACCTCTTCAACTTCGTCTACCGCTACTGGGTCAACTATGTAAGATGGTATTCCTAGTTTTTCAGCTATTTCAAAGGCAATAATTCCTCCAAGATTGGAAGCATGTTGCCCTTGATAGCCTACTACTAAATCGTCTAGCATTTTATATGTTATTTTATAAGTTCCACCTGGCATTGGTCTCAATAGACCACCTCTACCAACAACTGCTGCAAAATCTTCAAGCTTAAAATCCTTTTCTTGCAGCCAGTTTAAGATTCCTTCTGTTCTCATATCCTTCTGCTGAACTATATGAGCGAACCTTTTAATTATTTCAGTATCATGAAATATATTTTCTGTACTTATACACTTGTTGTCTAGATATATAGCTATTTTCGTAGATGTCGAGCCTGGATTGATTACTAAGATATACTTATCACTGTTCATTCTCATTCCTCCACATTAAAATATTCCTATTTCTCTATTACTATGTGCTCTATAAAATACTATGACACTTTTATATTATCAATATTTTCTTACATTTTCAAGAAATTATATATTATTTTGGTAGGTATTCTGTTATTATTTTCTCTGCTACACGAAGTCCATCCACTGCTGCAGATATGATTCCCCCAGCATATCCTGCACCTTCACCAGTAGGATATAACCCCTTAACATTAACACTTTCATATTCTTCATTTCTATTTATCTTAACTGGTGCTGATGTCCTTGTTTCCATACCAGTAAGGAGTGCTTCTTCCCCAGCATATCCAGGAATTCTTCTATCAAAAACAGGAAGTGCTTCTTTTATTGCATTTACTACATAATCTGGTGCACATTTTCTTAAATCAGCAAATTCAGTTCCTGGTGTATAAGTGGGCTTGGTTTTACTAAAGTTTTTAGACACTCTATCCTTTAAAAAGTCTTGAACCTTTTGAACTGGAGCATTATAATTTCCTCCACCAACTTCAAAGGCCAGTCTCTCATATCTTCTTTGGAATTCAATTCCACCAAGTGGTGTAGTGTCCTCAAAATCTTCTGGCGATATAGAAACAACTAAGGCTGAGTTTGCATTAATATTATCTCTTTTATAATTACTCATTCCATTGACCACTACAGTATTTTCTTCTGAAGCCGCTGCAACCACATATCCTCCTGGACACATACAAAAGCTGTATATTCCTCTATTTAAGCTTTTGCTTGTATATGTAAGCTTATAATCTGCCGCTCTAAGCTTTGGATGTGTTGCAAACTTACCATATTGATTTTCATCTATTAAAATTTGAGGATGCTCAATTCTATATCCTATTGCAAAAGGTTTCGGAGACATGGATACTCCTCTTCTAAATAACATTTCATAAGTATCCCTTGCACTGTGCCCTGTTGCAAGTATCATATTCTCACAAGGAACCTTTTGACCATCAATAGTTATTGAATATAACTCTCCATTCTTTATTTCTATATCCTCTAACTTAGTAGAAAATCTTACTTCTCCACCATAGCTTTTTATTCTTTCTCTGATATTTTTTACAACATCTTTTAAAATATCTGTTCCTATGTGTGGCTTACCCATATAAGTAATTTCTTCTGGTGCACCAGCTTCTACTAATTTATCAAGTACGTAGCCGCACCTATGATCTTTAATTCTAGTGGTTAACTTTCCATCTGAAAATGTTCCTGCTCCACCTTCTCCAAACTGAACGTTGCTTTCAGTCTTTAATTTTCTATCATACCAAAAATTATTAATCGATTTAGTTCTCTCTTCAACGGCCTCTCCTCTTTCAATTACTAAAGGATTATAACCTCTTTCCGCAAGAAGAAGTCCTGCAAATAGTCCTGCTGGGCCCATTCCTACAACAACTGGTCTACTATGCATTTTTTTTGTACCTTGATTAAAATCTGGAGTATAACTATTTCCTCCTGGTCTAATATCTGTACTTTTATTTTTATTTAAAATTCTTTCCTCATTATCACATTCTACTTCTACTGCATAATTAAATTTTATGGAATCCTTTTTTCTTGCATCTATTGATTCTTTTATAATTTTAAATGATTTAAAACTTTCCTCTCTTACGCCTAGTTTTTTAGCCACCTTATGTTTTAAGGTGGCTAAACTATCTTCACTTATATCTAATACTAAATTATTAACCTTGATTGTCATTATTACCTGTCTCCTCATTTGTTTTTTTAATAACTACTGTAACCTTAGATGGTGTTGTACTTTTCAGTTGTATATTCTCTGGAACTCCTGTTAGCTCAATCTCTAACTCATGACTTCCCTCAGCCAGATTGCTTAAATTAACAGTTGCCTTGAAAATATCTACAGTAAGAGCGTTTATTGCTTCTTCTGATCCATTAACTATTATCTCCACAGTAGGATTATGCTGTTCTAGTGTTAACATATCTCCTAAGTTTACATAGTTTATAGGCACTGTAAATTTCTTCTCTTGATATTTTGTTACAACTACCTTTACCTGAACATACTCTTGATTATTAACAACTTTTACATTCTCCGGTATCACTAATGGTACATCTAAAGTTGTACTCTCTGTAATTTTGCTTAAATCTATTTCCCCTGTGTTGATATAAGAAAGCCCATCAACAATTGAACTTTCACCTGCAACCTCAATTGAGGCAGGCACACTGGTTATGCTCTCTATAAAAATATTTTGAGGTGCAGTTCCTACTGTTCTCACATTAACATTCAATGTCTTCCCCTTAGTAACTGCTACATTAACCTGAACATACTCCTGTGCTAGGCTAACCCCATTAATTTCTTTTCCTTCCTCATTTATAAGTTTAACCTTAAGATTCTTAGTAATATTCTGTGATGCATCAGTCAAATCTACCTCAACCTGACCACTTACTATTTGATCTACAATTCGCTGTGGGCCAACAATTCTTACCGTATTTGGATTTACTACCGGCTCTCCACTATAATATCCTGCTGAAACTTTTCCAACTGTAGTTGCTGTAACATCTACATTTTTCTCCACTAAGCTATCTACATCAATTTTCATATTTAACGCATCAGCATTGGAAATTGTAACCCCTGTAGGTGACTCCTTAATTTGTACTGGCACTTTGTTTTCTCCTGGAATTAACCCATACCCCTGTAGATCAACAACCAATTTAAAATCCTTATTTTTATCTAAGTCACTAACTACAGATGCGGCAGCTTTAACTGATAAATTTATATAAAAATCTTGTGGTTCTATAAGAACCAGTCCTTTATCAGCAAGAGTATCTGCATTTAAAACCTCTACAGGTACATATTTTAAAACGCTAGTTATGACAGGGTCTTCACTACTACGAACATACATCCATAGAACTATTGCCGCAACTAGACAACAAATTTTAATTATTATATCTTGTCTTTTTTGCTTATCCATAGTTTTACCCTCTCCTTGAATGAATCCTTATTACTCTGCCTATTTCTCATAATCTTTAAAAGCACATTTCTAAGCTTTTCTTTATCATAATTTCTAAGTAGTCTTCCATTTAGAGCCATTGATATAACCCCTGTTTCTTCCGAAACAATAATAGTTATACAATCCGTTACTTCTGTAACTCCAATTCCAGCTCTATGTCTTGTACCTAGCTGTTTATTCAATTTATCATCATTAGTAAGTGGCAAAAAGCATCCTGCTGCCACTACCTTATCATTTCTAATGATGGTAGCTCCATCATGAAGCGGTGTATTAACAACAAAAATGTTCTGAAGTAATGCTGATGAAACATCTCCATTTATCTTTGTTCCTGTATTTATAATATCCCCAAGTCCTGTCATTTGCTCAATAACAATAAGAGCTCCTACCTTCTCTTTTGCTAAAGCTTCTACTGAATTTACAATTTCATTTACTACTCCTATCATCGTCTCTTCATCTTCATAGATTATCTTATCAACAAAAGATGTTCTTCCAATATGCTCCAAAGCCTTTCTAATCTCAGGCTGAAAAATTATAATTATAGAAATAACGCTGATTGTCAGTGTATTTTCTAATATCCAATTAAGCATTGTTAAATTCAACAAATCACTTACTGGAATTAATAAAAATATTAAAATAATTCCTTTTAAAAGTTGTTCAGCCCTAGTTTCTTTCATTAAAGAATAACCCTTATAAAATATAAAGTATACTACCAATATGTCTATTACTGAAAAAATAGAAAATCCTTTAAAAATATTAATCAATGAATTTAAGCTTTCCACATGGTCACCACCTAACGATAATACTACTTCAATTATACACCAAACCTTGATTTTGGAGTATAAAAAATCCTTTTAAATTTATTAGTATTCCATGAATATTTTAGTGTTTACCATAATATAAAGAATTATGATATATATTTAAAATACAAAGGGGGATGCTGTAGGTGAGAAAGATTAATTTAAAAATTGAAAATAAGAGGACTAAAGGTGTAGCTATTGCTATAGCTGTTTTAGTTTTGTTTTTTATAAGTTATAGTATTTTTAGCATTTTTTCGCCAACTAAAGAACAAATGTATCTTAATGACTTAATGGATAATATTAAAGATATAAATAATGAGTGTAAAGGCTTCTTAGATAACAGCACTATAAATGTTGAGAAGGCATTAAAAACCATTCCTAAAATGAAAGAAGCTTTATACTCAATAGCCTTAAATGCAGGTAATAGTAAATATGCTAATAAAGTTAATTATGCTAATGATTACTTAAATCTTTCAAAGGGATTAAATGAAAACATATTACTGTTAGACCAACTTAGTGCTATGCTTAGCAATCCTTATGGAAAAGATCTTGAACTTGCTGGAGAAAATCTTAAAATTTATCGAGATTCATCCGAGAATTACTATAATTTAATTGGATATAAAAATTCTACTTTTTCTTTAGGAAACCCTATGCATACAATGATAAATAAAACTTTAGATTATTGTATTTCTTCAAATAATGTAAAAAAAATTGAGGAGATTAAAGCAGCTGAAGCTGAAATATTCATCTCTAAGCTAAACGAACTAACAATTTCCATGGACAAGTTAATAGTTAACTACTATGAAAAAGTAATGGACTGTCGAACTAACAAAATGACTTATGAACTTCTTATATCAAAGCTAGATGATACAATATCAAAGATAGATTCTGTAAAAACCATACTAAATCAAATGTCAATTCCAAATGAATTTTTACCTTTATATAATAAATTTTCTGAAGTTGTGAATTTGTACAGCAAATATACATTTGACGTCAAATACGCAATAGTTACAGAAAGCGTACGAAGAGATAAGTCAGACATTACTGAAGATTATATGGATTCATTATATGAATCCAGCAGCAAAACTTATGAAGATGTTCAAAAGAAGTATAAAAACTTTTCAAAGGAATATAATAAGTTTAAAGGCAATAACTAAATAGGAGATGAATTAAATGAAAAAATTCATGGTAATTCTTTTAGTTCTATGTAATCTTCTTGTTCTTCCGCCATACAATATAGATACGCTAAACCGAATTAACCCAGTAAGAATTGAAGTGTAACAATATTCATATAAAAAAAGAGAGGCAGATTTTCTGTCTCTCTTTGCATATTATAACTATTTTATAACATCACCTAAATTGTAATCCTTAACTCTTATTTCATCATCAACTGATTCATTCATTATTTCATCAGTATATCTTTTTACCTCTATAACTAAGTCATTTTCGTCTCTATACACATGTTCAAAACTAGTTAATGATGAATCCTCTGCCGTTGCTATTAACATTTGTTGATTGCTTTCAACATCAATCACTACTATATCTACTCCATTAGCCAAAGTACCATATGCAAACCCCTGCACAATCATAAGGTGTTTATTATCATACCAGCTAATAGAAATTGGTGACATTTGCTTGTCTCTATCTTTTAACTTTATTTCAAAGGTTACATCATTAGAATTATTTTTTACATAAATTGTTCCGATGCCCTCTTCTTGTGCATATTCACCTTTTCCAGCAATAGTTGCTTCATAAACTCCATCCTCAGTAGAAATATATTCTGTATTGGCTTCTATAATAGGGTTAGTCACAGCTGTCATTGAGTATAAATCCACATAATTATTTTTTCCAGAGTCCTGAACGTTCCCCGCTATAGGATTGCTTTCATCATTCTGTGAAGCTTCTGCTGGTGTTTCAGCACTATATTTTTGCCCCTCATCTGGATCAGCCTGTTTCCTAAGTTTTGGAGATGCCTGCTCTGATCTTGCATTCTCTGCCATATCTTTACTTTTTCCCATTCCATCATTGATATAATTTAAAACAAAAGGACTAATAGCAACACAGATAAATAATGCTGCAGCAATAGGCGCCATATATTTTGTTTTTTTACGCTTTATTCCATTTGCGTATTTATTCTTATCTATTGCATTCATTACCTTAGGCGTAATACTTTCAAAATTAATTTCATCCTTAGAAAAAGCTGCCTTAAACGCTTCATATTCTAAAACCTCTTCTTCATAAGCTTCTTTACAGCTTTCACAAGTTAAAAGGTGCTCTCTTATGTCTTCATCCATCTCAGCAGATAAGTTTCCTTCGATGTATTCCGCTAACTTCTCTTTACACTGACTACACTTCATTATTTATCCTCCTACCTTATTTGCAAAAGACTTTAAATCCATCTCTTACCTTATAGTATCTCCTCTTTACTGTAGTTTCTGTAATATTTAAGATTTCTCCAATATCTTTAAAAGTAATTTCTTCTGTATATCTTAAGATTACAATCTGCTTGTCTATTTCATCTAATGTTCTTAAGTACTTTTCAACCTTCTCCTTCGTCTCTACAAACTCTATAGATTCTTCAGGTCCCATTTCTGCAGATGATATATCATATGCCTCATCAATATCACTTTCAAAGACCTTTCTATATTTTCTTGTATAATCTATAGTTTTATTTTTTGCTATCTGCAGAATCCAATTTAGAAAGCTATATTTGTTATCATACATATCCAGCTTATTATATACAGTTATAAAAACCTCTTGAGTTATATCCTCACTAGCTTCTTTCTGTTTAAGCATTCCATAAACGAATCTCAATATATTAACTTGATACTTTTCTACTATAAGTTCAAAGCTTCGCACATCGCCCTTTAGTACATTGTTAACAAGAATAATATCTTCAACAGGTACCCTCTTATCTGACCCCATTCTCTTCGTTCCCTTCTATATAAATTAATACGATAAAAAATTGCTAAAGTTCATGCGCTGATACCAAAATATCAACGTTTTAGTTTTTTGTTATTATTTCAATATACTATAATTATACTACAACATATAGTTACATTTATTAAAAATCAATTACAATTTTTAGGGAAATTAATTATTACATAAAAACTTAGAGCTATATTTTTCTTACTCCATATAGGGTAATCTATATTATTTAACTGCAATTTCTCGGGAAATACTTCACATCTCCACATGAAGTTACATAATTATATAATCCATAAAAAAATACTGTCATAAAATTACGACAGTATTTTTCCGAATTCTATTTATAAAGCTTTTCTTATTACGTCTATAACAGTTCCATCTCTATATTCAACGACACCAACTATTTCATCTGCTAGCTCTATTGATTTTGGTGTTCCTGTAAGGCTTTCTGCCAACTCTTTTAGCTCTTCTATAGTTAATACCTTTAAATTTGTTTCCTTTAATCTTTCAATTAAATCTGTTCTTCTAGGGTTAACGGCAACTCCTCTTTCAGTAACGATAACATCAATTGTTTCACCTGGTGTTGTAACAGTTGTTAACCTATCTTTTATGATTGGCAGTCTAGCCTTTGTAAGTTTTGTTACTATGATAGTTAGTTTTGCCCCAGCTGCTGTATCTGCATGCCCTCCAGAACCTCCCATAATAGTTCCATCCGAACTTGTAGTTACATTAACATTAAAATTAGTATCAATCTCTGTAGCTCCAAGAATTACTACATCAAGCTTATTAACTACTGCTCCTCTATTATGAGGATTTCCATACATAGATGCTGACATGGTCATATGTCTTTGATTTACTCTGCAGGATTCTACTGCTTTTAAATCAAAACATTGTACATCTAATAAACTCTGGAATAACCCCTCTTCAAACATATCTACAATATATCCCGTTATTCCACCTGAAGCAAAGGAACCTTTAATTTCGTGATGCTTCATATACTCCCTAAGTTCAGCTGCAACTGCTAAAGATATTCCTCCAGCTCCTGTTTGAAAGGACATTCCTTCCTTAACTAGGCCTGAAGCTGTCATTACATCCAAAGCTGTTTTAGCTATTTTAAGTCCAATTGGGTCTTTTGTAATCTGTGTTGTACCTGATACTATTCCTGCTGGATTTCCAATAAATTCCACCTTAACAACATAATCCACATAGCTTTGACTTATTTCTATTGGAGAATTAGGATACGCGACTACATTATCAGTAATAGCTACAACTCTATCCGCATACTGTGCATCGGAAACAGCATAACCCAGTGCTCCACATGCTGATTTACCATATAACCCATTAATATTACCATAGTCATCACTGCATGGTGCTGCAATAAATGCTACATCTATATGTAAATCGCCACTTTCTATAGCCCTTGATCTCCCACCATGTGTATGCATAACAACAGGATATTTTAATTTTCCCTCAGAAACTGCCTCTGCTACAGGACCTGACATATAGTTCGCATATATTTTAGTTATTGTTCCATCCTCAATATATTCTACTAAGGGTCTATGAATTGGAAATATAGAGCTTGCAGCTATTGATAAATTCCTTATACCTCTTTTAGCCACAGCCTCCATAACCATATTTAAAATATAATCCCCATTTCTTAAATGATGATGGAAAGATATACACATTCCATCAGAAATATTCACAGCATCAAGAGCCTCTTCTATGGAATTTAGTAATTTACTCTTTCCCGGAATTCCAGGCTTGATCTTTGAAGTAGCTATTGTTACTTCACTCATGTTGGCAAAGGCACCTTCGAAAGCTTTTACTTCACCGTAACCTTCAATATAATCTGGTATTTTTCTTCCTAATATATTTTCCATGATAACACCCCCTATATAAGCCCTAGCTGTTTGCCCAATTCCACAGTAGTTTTTGCCCTATTTATAATTGGTGCATCCACCATTTTTCCATCTAAAGAGAATACTCCCTTCCCTTCTTCCTCGGCCTGCTGCATAGCATCAAGAACTCTTTGTGCATAAACTAGATCTGCCTCTGTTGGTGCATAAATACTGTGTATTGTATCTATCTGTCTAGGATTTATTGAAGCCTTACCTGTCATTCCAAGGGATTTAGCTAGCATTATATCCTTTTTCAATCCTTCAAAATCATTTGTATCTGTGAAAGGTGTATCTATAGAGTCTACTCTCATAGCTCTACAGGCTACTGCAACCCTGTTTCTTGCAAATAAGATTTCATTTCCTTCCTTAGTTCTCCTTATACCTAAGTCTGAAGTTAAATCTTCTGCTCCAAGAAGCACTGCAACCACTCTATCTGAAGCCTTGATTATGTTATAAACATTCTCAACTCCATAGGCAGTTTCTACTATAGGCATTAACTTAATTGATTTATTTTCAAAGCCTTCTTCAGCTTCTATAATATCAAGTTTCCTACTTACCTCTTGCAATTCCTCCTCTGTTGCCTTTGGAATCATTAAAGCATCAGGCTTAACTCTTGCAATTATATCAATATCCTCTGTAGCAAATTCTGTAGATAATGGATTAATCCTAACAACAACCTCTACTTCACTGTAATCTACTGTTTTAATTGCCTCTCTTACTAATATTCTAGCACTATCCTTCTCTGTTAAGCTTACTGCATCCTCTAAGTCTAGTATTATAGAATCCGCACCTAAAATAGCTGCATCTTGTACCATTGCTGGATTATTTCCTGGCATAAATAGCATTGTTCTTCTTAGCTTCATAACTCCACCTCCTACTCAGCTCTTTTAACAGCAGTTTCAATCCTTGCTCTTATTGTATAATCTAAAGCACCCTTATCCTGAGCTCTAACAATAGCGTCCTTAACTCCTAGATCTACTAAAGTATCTATTATGGTCTTTTTAATCTGATCCCCAAACTGCTTAATAACTAAACTCTCAAGCTCAACCTCTATACCACCATTCTCATTAGGCATAAGAATTATGTATATATCGCTGGACTCGAGAGTTCCTGATTTAGATATTTTATTTATTTTCAAAATAATCAACTCCTTGTTCTAATTTAGAATTTAGAATGATGACTGAAATTCCTTCGGAATTTCTTTGTTTCTAATGGAACTTCTTGTAAAGTTACATTTATTACTCTAACTTCTTTAGTACTGAAACTTCATAAAAGTATATACACTAAAGTTAATTTCAGTGTATATACTTTATATGCTAAATATAAATTAAAAAATCAAATTAATGCTTCTCCAAGCATAGTGAGGAGAGGCCTCCTTAATTCTACATTTAGTCATTCTACATTATTTAACTGATTCTAAATATGCCTTTTGTCCTTGTTCATAAAGGTTATTGCCTTCACAGTCAATTACAACTACCACTGGCATATCCTCAATTTCAAGTCTTCTTATTGCTTCTGCTCCTAAATCTTCATAGGTTACAACTTCAGCCTTTTTAACACACTTTCCAATTAGAGCTGCAGCTCCGCCTATAGCTCCGAAGTAAACAGCCTTATTTTTTTTCATAGACTCTACTACCTTTTCATTTCTTAAACCCTTACCTATCATTCCTTTTAAGCCTTGATCTAAAAGTGCTGGAGTATAGTCATCCATTCTGTAGCTTGTTGTTGGACCTGCTGATCCTATAGGCTGCCCTTCCTTCGCAGGTGTTGGTCCAACATAATAAATTACACTGTCCTTAACATCTATAGGAAGCTGCTCGCCTTTATCTAAAAGTTCTACTAATCTTTTATGCGCAGCATCTCTTCCAGTATATATTACGCCACTTAGAAGTACAGTATCACCAGCTTTTAAGCCTTTTACTTTTTCCTCTGTTAGAGGTGTTGTAATTCTTTTTTCCATAATACGCCTCCTATTTACAGTTCTATTTCTGCATGCCTAGTAGCATGACAGTTAATATTAACTGCTACAGGTAGTCCTGCAATATGTGTTGGATAGGTCTCAATATTAACTGCTAAAGCTGTAGTTTTTCCACCAAAGCCTTGTGGTCCTATGCCCAGCTTATTTATAGCCTCAAGCATTTCTTCCTCTAGCTCTGCATAGAAAGGATCTTCATTTCTAACATCAATGCTTCTAATTAACGCTTTTTTAGCAATATTCGCCGCCTTATCAAAGGTACCACCAATTCCAACTCCTACAACTATAGGAGGGCAAGGATTTGGCCCTGCTTCCTTAACTACTTTTAAAATGAAGTGCTTCACACCTTGAAGTCCATCAGAAGGTTTAAGCATTTTTATCTGACTCATATTTTCAGAACCAAAACCCTTTGGTGCTACTGTAATTTTCATCTTATCACCAGGAACTATATCATAGTAAATTATAGCTGGAGTATTATCCTTTGTATTTACTCTATTTAATGGATCCTTAACTACTGATTTTCTAAGATATCCATCTCTATATCCTTGTCTAACGCCCTCATTTATAGCTTCTTCAAGACTTCCATCCGTAATTTGAACTTCTTGTCCTATCTCTACAAAAACACATGCCATTCCAGTATCCTGACACATTGGTCTATCTTCATTACACGCAATATCTGAATTTACTAAAATGTTATTCAGTATTCCTTTTGCGATATCCCATGGCTCTTCATTGTGATACTTTTGAAGTCTATTTTTAATATCTTTACCTAAATAATAGTTAGCGTCTATACAAAGCTTTCTTACAGCTTCAGTCACCTTAGCAGTTTCAATACTTCTCATCTTAGTTCCCCCTATGGTCTTCACTCTCAAATAAATTATGCTAATTTATTTCTCCTATTCACTAAAGCAATAACTCTATTCATTTCGTTATTTACTATCATATATCCTTCATCAACACCCATACCTGGCTTTGCAAGGCATTGATCAGCACCACAAGCCATAGCTATATTTGTACAAATTTCTGCTGACCTATTAGTTTCGTTACAAGTTCCTCCACAATAAGCTCCTACACCCATCTTCTTGCAATATAAGATAGCTTCTATAGTGTTGTTCACCCCACCTAAATCTGGAGTTTTTATTTGAAGCATGTGTCCTGATTTATTATCAGCAAAGAAAACTACGTCTTCGTAAGTGTTACACCATTCATCTGCAACTAACTCTACGTTTATTCCTCTATCATCTAACTCTTTAGTTAAATCTCTTAGAGCTTCCATTTGTCTCTCTCTGTGCTCAACATCCATTGGCCCTTCAACTCTAAGCTTGAATGGCTTAGCTGCTTCTTCTAAAGTTGCTATATAATCAGCCATAGCCTTAGTATCATAGTTAAATGCAACTCCAATAGTTCCATAAACATCCATGTGGAATATTGGGCTATAATCTTCACTTGTTCTTAATTTAAGAACTCTATCGCTTAACCACTTAACATAATCTCTAAGCTTCTCACCTTTTAATCCCAGTTTCTCTTCAACGTTATTGATAAGAGCGTGAGGCATTACATCTGCACCCTTAATTATCATTTTATCTGAGTTGTTGTATCTATCATCTCCAGATTGAGTAAATATAGGAATTCTCTTTATTTCTACTCCAGTGTTATACTCATCTCTAACAATTTCAGCCATAGTAACTTTCTTAGCTTTAGCAACACCATCAAGAATAGCTTGAGTCACTCCATATCTAATAGCTGTATGAAGTCTCTTACCATCAATTGTCATTCTATCAAACTCTTCGGCTAATTCTTTGAAACTGTTAAGTTCTCTTCCAATAAGTTTTGGAGCTATTTTTTCTTCTATTACAGGTATGAAATCTTTTGCTAAGAATAATGGATCTCTTCCACCTGCTCCTGAGTATTGAACTGCAGCACAGTCTCCAACAGCAACTTGACCATCTTCTAATATTAACATTACAGAAATAGACTCTCCTGCTTGTCTTACTGAAGTAAATCCTTCTGTTACAGTTTCACCTACATAAGTAAAGCCATCATGTCCAGCCCCAGCCTTTATTGCTCTTTGGTCATCAAAGTAAAATCCTGTTCTTCCTGCAGAACAAACCACGTCAACAATTTTCATCTTTATTGCCCCCTAATTTCTTTTAATTGAGAAGTCTTTATTTTAAATGTTTTATCACTACTAATTTATTTTTCTGGTCTTCCTATTAACTGACCTTTTCCTACTGCAAATATATCATCAACTGTCATTTGGAATCCAACCGGACGTTTTTCATATCTTCCTCTTTCATCTAGCTTCTTCATATTATGTGCTTTAAGCTCTGCATAGAATGGAACATTCCCAAACTTAAGATATCTTACTGCTCCATTATTATCTCTAGCCGGCATCATCTTTCCAGCATTATATTTACTTGGTGCAAATGGTATATCTAATATTCCCATTTCAAAAGCCTTAACAACGCCCTTAGCTAAATCTCCATTTCCAACTTCAAACACTTTATCTACTATACATCTTGTTTCGGCTTTAGTTACTCCAATTTCGATTCTAAGCTCATCAGATAATTTCATATGCTGTCCTTCAAGTAATGTTAAAGTCATCTTAGTAGCCTTAATACCTTGAGCATTAGCTTCCTTAGTTGGAATTCCTATTGCTTCATGAGGCGTTTTTACTATAACCTTAGTAGCTCCTGCAAGACATGCAACTGCAGAACCTGTAGATATTATTCCAAATGCCTTCGCTTCATCAGCTGGGAATCCACCCATCCATTGGTGGAATACAGTAGTCAAATATACATCATCATATCCGTAAGCTCTTAAGTAATCACTACATTGCTCTTCAAGAGCTCTTATTGCCGCCACGTCTTGAATCAAGTTACCACATTGTCCATATCCAACAGTTATATTTTTAACTCCCTGCTCTGCTGCAAGAAGAGCTTCAATAATTGCAACTGAATTTGACATGCTTGGTGGAACTAAGGTTCCTGTTAAGGGTCCAAATGGTTCTCTATTTATTGATATTCCTTGCTCTTCATAATAACCAACAAGTCTATCACAATACTGCCAATCAAGTAATGTTTTTTCAAGACTAACGCTCTTTGCATAAGGAATATTGTAAGATATTCCTCCACCCTCATTTGAGGTCCATCCTGAAGCATGTGTAATTTCTGCAAGTAACCTTCCATCTGGAGTACCGTGTCTAGATTGTAATGGCAGATTTACATTTTCAAATACCTGTCTACATCCTTTAACTCCATGGTTTACTCCTGGGAAACCATTTAAAAGAGATCTTCTTGCTCTAATACTTTCCTGTATACCTACTTCACATTCATCATACCTATTTTGTCTTGTATAACTATCTATAGTTGTTGGAAGTAAGTCAGCTCCACCTTCTCTATCTAAATAGTTAAGTAATTCTATATGACTGTCTATTAAGGCAACTCCTGCTCTAGGTTGAGCCAGAGTAATTCCTGCTTCCTTTGCTGCTACTAGCTTCTTTGCAAAGTTCTTATGATCAGGAATTCTTTTATTGTATTCTATAGCTTCCTGTAAATCTATTTCACTTCCTGTTGGCCATTGAGCTAATACTTCTTTTCTAACCTTAAAAAACTCTTCTTCAGTCCACTTTTTATTTTGTAATTCCACTTTAATTTACCCCCCAGTAATTACACTTCAACTAAATATTTCTTCATTATTCTTACGGCTTTATCTGGATAATCTTGGGCTAAAAGCCCCATGGATGATAAAATATATGTTTTATCCATCAACATTCTAGGATGTTTAGGTCTTAAAGATACTGAGTTTTCCTTATCAAAGGTTCCTGCTTTCATAATTTCGCCTGGATTACTGCTGTGAACTAGTACTCCTCCAGTTCCAATCATGTACTTAACCTCCATTAAATCTTTTCCAAGTTGATTATAAACAGCCCCCATAGGTGTGTATATGCACTCTACAGTTCCACAATGTCTTTCCATTGATAACTCTGTAGCTACTTTTCCCATAGCTTCATCAAACAAGACGTCTTCTTCTGTCTCAGGTACCATTCTTATATTTTGATTTCTATATCTACAACTATTTTCTATATCAACCTTTCTCTCTGTATCACCTAGGTATTTTCTCATTTTTCTACTTCCAGCAGCTTCCCACAAGGATACTGCTGAGTATCTCATGCCTAGGTCTCCCTCTACGGTTCTTTTTGCATAAGGCTCCTCAAGTCCCTTCATGTTTACTCCACCTTTTGTAGGTTCCCCATACCCAATGGAGTGAATATCAGTGGTTGCTCCTCCAATATCTACAATAATTAAATCTCCAAAGCCTTCCTCTTCATCACTGCCTTGGCCTAATACCTTTGCCGCATTCAAAACTGCTGCAGGTGTAGGCATTAAAATTCCATTAATAAAATCTTCTGCATTAGACAAGCCTTTAGCATCAGTAATTCTATCCATAAATACTTTTCTAATTTCTTCTCTCGCTGGTTCCACATTTAAGCTATTAAGCTGTGGCATTACATTTTCAGTAATGCTAAAGTAAAAACCTGCTTCTTTAAAAATATCTCTTATCTCATCATTTGCACTCTTATTTCCTGCAACAACTATAGGAAGGTTTATGTTACCATCAACAAGCATCTTTGCATTATGAATAATACACTCCTTGTTTCCTCCATTAGTTCCTCCAGCTAAAAGAATTATATCTAAGTCTAATCCTCTTATTTCTTCTATTTCATCCTTAGTAAGTTCATAACTATATACTTTAATAACCCTTGCACCTGCTCCTAATGCTGCTCTTTTAGCAGCCTCTGCAGTAAGATCTGGTACCAACCCAATGGCAACCATTTTTAGGCCTCCTGCAGCTGAAGAACAAGCAAGCTTTTTAACAAAGTTTACCTCTTTGCCTTCAAGCTGTTTCATTAACTTATCATAAGCCTTATTAAAACCTATCATTATATCACTTTCTATAGTTGTGATATCCTTTGCTGTAGCCAAGATTTCTTCGTTATCAATATCTACAGCAGTTAGCTTAGTGTAAGTGCTACCAAAGTCTAAAAGTAAATAAGCATTCATGGAAAACACCTTACTCCTTCATAATATTAATAATATTCTCTATTTTCAGTCTAAAAAAATTAACCGGTTATTTCTAAATCATTTTTTAAATCATGGATAGTTGTATCAACGCTTGTTCCTGGTGGATAAACTCTATCAAAGCCCATTGCTCTAAATCTATCATACACTTCATTCCAATTCTGCTTACCTACTACTATATTTCCTCCAACATACATTAGAATACCTTTAAGACCTGCTTCATCGCACTTCTCTCTTAACCCTCTACAATCAATTTCCCCATGTCCATATAAAGATGAGACTATGATTGCATCTGCATTAGTTTCTACTGCAGCGTTAATAAAATCTTCTTGTGGTGATAGAACTCCAATGTTAATAACCTCGAACCCTGCCTCAGTCAGTGCATAATCTAAAATTTTGTTGCCTACTGCGTGACAATCTGCTCCAATAACACCGAGAACTAATTTCTTTTTTTCCATTTTTGAATCCTCCCAATTAATCATTGTGACACTTTGTTTCAACAATTTTTGATCTAAGTATTTTAATTGATTCTGAATCTATAATATAAGAAAACTCTATGAGCTCCTTATTTTCAATATTAAATCTCTGTACTTCACTATATCTAGCTGGTGTTACTATCAACACATCGGCATACTCGATTGTTTCCTTTAGTTTTTTCTCATCTCTTCCATTAAAGTATTTTACCTCTAAATCTCCAATGCCAGCTTTTTCAAGAGCAGACTCTATTCTAAATATAAACTCATCTGATAAACATATGAATGCAAATTTCGTATCTATGGGATGTCTTGCAATTCTGACAATTGACTCTAAATTAGGCCCTGTTGCTACACCAAATACTTCTTTCTCCATTCCATTAAGTAGTCGGGTAACTTCATTAGCATGGTTAAATGGAGCTATTATTATCTGACATTTATTCAATCTAGTTTTTGTATCATCATCCATAGCGTGAAGTTGCTTTAATGTAAATGGAATCGTATTCACTTTTGTTATTTTGCAAATTTCTTCACTAAAAATTACAGCTTGCTCATTATTACATTCAACAAATCCAGATGTAATTCTATTTATAGCTTCACTTTTTTCTTTTACTCTGCTAATTACTAAATCTAAAAAGTCCTCGGATTCTATTCCCGATTCTAAAGCTTCCTCTAAGGCTATATCGATTAGCTTGTATACCTTATGAGCACCTTCGTCTGTTTTCCATGACGATACTTCCTCCGCCACAAATGTTCCTCGCCCTCTAATAGACTTTAATACACCTTTAGCTTCTAACTCATTATAAGCCGAGCTTATAGTATTTCTACTAATCCCTAGTTCTTTCGCTAACTCTCTTTCTGTTGGCATCTTTGTTCCAACTCTTAGAGATCCATTTTTTATAAGGTATATTATCTGTTTCTTAACTTGTATATAAAGAGGTATCCTGTTATCCTTATTAATTTTGATATTCAATGCTTCACCCCATTCAAAATTGGATTAATGGATTAATCCAATCCTTCCTCATAGTATCATAGGGTTTAATCCTTTGCAACATTGTTTATATCCATAATCTATAAAAAACCTACTTTATTTTACAAAAGTAGGTTTTCTCTGCATTTTCCTCATTATTTCAAATAATTACTTATTGCTTCAGCTAAAGCATCTGCAATCTTTATCTGATAATCCTCTGTCTTTAAAATTTCGCATTCCTCTGGATTGCTTAAAAAGCCACACTCCACTATAATTCCAGGCATTTCATCATTCTCCCTTAAAACCTTATATTGAGTGCCTGCAGCCTTTGCCTCCCTTTTGTTATTAGGGTCTAGCTTTTCCTTTAAGGTGCCTTGCACCAGTGTACCTAATTCTTGACTTCCAGAATAATTAGAATACCATACTTGAGCACCTTTACAGCTGGATTGTGGGAATGTATTAAGATGAATACTTACAAATACATCGCAATTAGTGTCTTTCTTAAGCTTTACTCTATTACTTAAATCTTCTATTTTCTTTTCTCTTACAGATTTACCTTCCGTATATAAACCTATGTCTTCAGTCCTAGTATACTCTACTTTATATCCCATACTCTTCAAATTGGCACCTAAAAGAATACCAATATTTAAATTAATATCCTTTTCAGGAGTTCCATCCTTAGATAAAGCTCCACCATCTATCCCCCCATGGCCAGCATCAATAAGAATTACTTTTTCTCCTGCTTCCTTTTGTTTTAACTCATTGTATGTTGTTATAGCATGGTTAACATTAATTACTGACATGCATATAAAACATAATGCAATAACTGAAATAATACTTATTAACTTTTTATTTTTTACTCGATTCCCTATTATACTCCCCATCCTTAACATTACTACCTATTTATATCTATTCACCATCTATAGAATTTAGTATTAACTTTATAATTTTATATAACAAATATAGTTTAAAATTTAAAAGGTCAGAATATAGAATGCTGGTTGAAACACCTACAAAATTTCTTTATTTCTTACTTTAGTTATAAATCATGAATTGACCAATAAAAAAACAAACTCCTTTTGAAGTTTGTTTTTTATTAAAGTAATCCAGATTAAACTGACTAATTATTATACAGTAATCCTAACACTTATTATAGCTTGCTTAAATTTATCACATCTACAATAGCTAATCCAATGGAGTCTCAAATTACTAACTAAAATCAAAGTTTCTCTAAACTCAGTGAGAAGAAAACTCCTTCAGTCTAAACTCCTAGTTTGCTATCATTTCAGCTATATTCATTGAGTGGTCTCCAACTCTCTCTAAGTTACTTATTAAATCTAAGAATACAGCACCTACTACTGCATCACATTTGCCTGAATTCAATCTTCTAATATGTGACATTCGTAAGTCTTTCTCTAAAACATCTATTCTATCTTCTAATACTCTTACAGTATCAACCTTCACATTATCGTAGTTCTTAAAACATTCTATACTCATCTCTAGAGCCTTTGTTGTATAGTTAAACATATCCTTTAATTCATTAAAAGCTTCTTCAGATATTTGAAGTGCTTTTGTTATTCTTTCACTAGTTAAATCCGCAATATTCTCTGCATGATCTCCTATACGCTCTATGTCATTTACTACATGAAAATATGTAGCTACACAATCCTTCTGTTCTTCGCTTAATTCCGAATTTGAAAGTTTAACTAAGTATCTTGTTATATCATGATTAAGAATATTAATTATCTTTTCATTTTCATAAACTTTTGCTATTAGCTCTTCATCTGCATTTTCAAAGGCCTTTATTGCAATCCCTAAATTTTCTTTAGACTTTTCTGCCATTCTGATTATTTCATTAATAGTTTGTCCAAAAGCAATAGCTGGAGTTTCAAGTAATCTATCATCTATATACATTAAACCTGCTACATCTCTTTCGTCTTCTCCTGGAAGAAGTTTATTAACAAAAGCAACTAGATGCTTGATAAATGGTAATAAAATAATTGTATTAACTACATTGAATAGAGTATGTGCATTTGCAATTTGCTTAGCTACAGCAGCATCTCCACCAGTAGGGCTGATTGCTAATACCATACCAGTAACCACAGACATAGGAATTATTAAAAAGATTATTGTTCCTATTATCTTTATTGTTAGGTGCAATAAAGCAGCCTTCTTAGCTGTTCTTGAAGTTCCTATACTTGATATTAATGCAGTAACACATGTTCCAATATTATTCCCCAATAGGATTGGAATTGCCACTGATAAGGGAAGAGTCCCTGCTTGTGCTAGAGCCACTAGTATTCCTGTCGATGCTGAAGAACTTTGAAGTACTGCAGTCATAATAGTTCCAATAAGAACTCCAAGAATTGTATGCCCATCTAATCTTAATATCATATTATTAAATATATCGGATTCCTTAAGTGGTGCCATAGAACTAGACATTAAGTTTAGGCCTAAGAACAAGATTCCAAAACCTAATATAATGTTTCCTATTTCTTTAGCTTTTCTCTTCCTTGCAAATAAAGCCATACAAGCACCAATTGCCAAAAATATAGGTGCAAAATTATTAAACTTAAATGTTATTAATTGTGCTGTAATTGTAGTTCCAATATTAGCTCCCATTATTACAGCTACGGCTTGATACAAGTTCATTAAACCTGCATTTACAAAACCAACTACCATAACTGTAGTAGCACTACTACTTTGAATAATTGCAGTTACTATTGTTCCTGTAAGTACACCTTTAACTGGATTAGAAGTCAGCTTATCGAAAATCCCTTTAAGCTTATCCCCGGCAGCATTCTCAAGGCCATCGCCCATCATATTCATACCATATAGGAATAATCCAAGTCCACCTAAAAGATTAATAATCGTAAATAAAGTGTTCATTAATTTACCTCCTGGGCTATTCATAAAACTATAAATAACTCTTTAAAATCATAAATTCCCTATTAATAATACACTATATCTCTTCTTAAAGTTAAGTTTTTTTAACCTTTTTAACATGAATTTAACATTGCAATTTAAATTTTTAATATGCCTAAAATAACATGAAAAATCCTTCAGAAATCATCTGAAGGATCTTTTACTATATAACATTATATTCCCTTAATAGCTTCTCTATATCTGTTCCTTGAATTTTCTTTAATACTTCCTTTAAAGCTAACTTTTCTTTAATTCCTAAATTCATTTCTGTTATTTTCTTTCCATCTCTTAATTGTACTGTTGCATTTAATAGATCACGAATATCAAATACACTTCCCCAAACCTCTGGTACACCTCTGTCAATATTCAATAAAGTATACACAGCTTCCATTCCTGTACGCATTGAATATTCAGTAGTAAATATAGTGTCTCGTTTTGTTTCTGCAAATTGTCCTAAAAATGCAAAGTTTACCGCTCCTTCTGGTACTACTTCTGGTCTATCGCCTGCAGCACGTGGCATAAAGAAGGAAGTTATATATGGCATCATACATGGGATTGTATTTGCACTATTTTCTGCCATATCTTCAATTTGGTCTACTGGTACTCCAAGGTGATACAACCATTCCATGCATATTTCCTTTCCCGTACATTCTCTCATAGTCTTTTTAATATAGTTTCCTGGTTTATTACTAAATAATCCATAAATCCATCCGACTAATTGTCCATCTGGCTGTGAACGGAATTGTGGTTGACGATTAAATGTCCAGCTAAGAAGCCAGTTTGAATCCTTAACTGTTACAATGCCTCCAGTTACAACCATACCACTAAAAGGATTTCTCTTACAGATATTCTCAACATATGGCGGTATTCTATCATCTAATGTAGTTACTGTAGCTGACATCCAGTTGCTTTGCTCTGGATCATAGCAAAATTTATCTGGGTCACCAAAGGCAGAATCCTGAGCTGCAATCTTACGCCACATATCCCAACCTCCACCAACTTTAATTTCTTTATTAAATGGTGCAGGTGTCTCTTGGCTACCTAAGCTTGAATTTTCAACACAGCCTCCATTAGTTATAAAAACTAAATCATTTTCTGTTAAGTCTATATAATCTTTTTTTCCATCAGCTACTATTTCTATTCTTGAAGCTTGCTTTCTATCCACTTTAATGTCAAATTCCACATTTACAACCTTAGTATTGTAGTGGAATTGAACATTATAAGACTCTAGATATTTTATCATTGGAAGAATCATTGATTCATATTGATTATATTTTGTAAACCTAAGAGCCTTAAAATCTGGAAGTCCTCCAATGTGATGTATAAATCTCTTAATGTATAATTTCATCTCTAAAGCACTATGCCAATTTTCAAAAGCAAACATAGTTCTCCAATATAGCCAGAAGTTAGAACTTAAAACCTCATCATCAAATACATCTATAATACGTTTATCATAAAGCTTCTCATCTGGTGTAAAAAATAATTTCATTATCTCCATTGCACCCTTATCTGATAAACCAAACTTTCCATCTGTATGTGCATCCTCACCACAATTTACTGTTGCACGCATTAGTGAATAGTTAGGATCTTTCTTATTTAACCAGTAATACTCATCAAGTACACTTACTCCTTCTGTTTCAATAGAAGGAATAGAACGGAATAAATCCCACATAATCTCAAAGTGATTATCCATCTCTCTGCCACCACGCATAACATATCCTAAATTCTCATATAAATACCCATCACAAGCTCCACCTGGTATAGGTTCCTTCTCTAATATATGAACTCTTTCTCCATTCATTTGTCCATCTCTAACAAGATAGCAGGCTGCCGTTAAAGCCGCTAATCCTGACCCAACAATATAAGCTGATTTATGCTCTACTCCTTCTGGCTTCTCTGGACGAGCAAATGCCTCATAGTTTCCACTTGAATAATACATAAAATCTACCTCCAAATCCTTTCAATCAATGGTTTATGTAAGTGAATATCCAAATCCTTGATTTAGTCCTCCACCCTAATCTTTAGAACACTTCTTCAAATAAAATGGGAAGAAGTTTCCTTACTTACATATTACTCTCTTATAAAATAACTTCCATAAACAATAAAAGCTAGTTGATTAAAGTTTAATCAACTAGCTTTTATTGTTTATAATTTTATCATTTTAATCGTTATGATGAATTTTATCCATTCTATATTTTTCTAGTGCCTTTGCTACATCGCCTTCAATCAATAAGCTCAATCTATCTACTATATGTTGAGGATTTTCCTTCATATCTTCTTTAATCCAATCCAACATCAAACCAACAAAAGCAAATTTATAAAAGTTAGCAATAAACTTCTTATCAGCCTCTTTGACTTGCATTCCTTGTGCCTTTTCCTCAACAACATCTATAAGTAGCTTATATGTAACTTTATATAAATACAATTCCACTTGTTCTCTTCTCACCGAACGATAAACATTCATAATAAAAGGCTTATTATCTAAAACTGCATTAAAAATCTGAAGTAATCCCTGCTGCCAAGTATCATAGGTCTTTTTACCATTTAAAGCCCTCGAAGCATATTCTTCGCAAGACCACTCTACTAAATCATATATATCCTTAAAGTGATAATAAAAAGTCATTCTATTCATACCACAGTCATCTGTAATATCATTTATAGTAATTTTATCTAAAGGTTTCTTAAGAAGCATATTCTTTAATGAAGACTCTAAAGCCCTCTTTGTAACTTGTGACATATTAATACCACCAAACTTGTCTTTTAAAAATATTAATAACTCTATACCTATATTACATTAAATAACTACTGACTATAATAAATCTCTTAAATATTTCACTTAATTTTTACATCTTATTATTTATCTATAACTAAATAAAATATCTCTCAAAGACATCTTCCAGGGCTATCTTTGAGAGTTATAATTTTATTATTCTAAACAGTACTTATATATATTTCATATTATAAAAAATTATAAAAGAAAATACAGGAATACAAAAAACCTTGGAACCATAAAAATTCCAAGGTTTGTATAAGTATGTTTTTGTTCGAAATATTATCTCTTAGAGAACTGAGAAGCTCTTCTAGCTTTCTTAAGACCGTATTTCTTTCTTTCTTTCATTCTTGGGTCTCTTGTTAAGAATCCAGCTTTTTTAAGTTCTGGTCTTAAGCTCTCGTCAGCTTTTAATAAAGCTCTAGATATTCCGTGTCTGATAGCTCCAGCTTGACCTGTGAATCCACCACCGTGAACGTTAACTAAAACGTCAAACTTATCTTTAGTTCCAGTTAAAACTAATGGTTGGTTAACTACATATTTTAATGTATCTAATCCAAAGTAGTTATCCATATCTCTTTTATTTATTACAACTTTACCTTCGCCTGGTACAAGTCTTACTCTAGCAACTGATTTCTTTCTTCTACCTGTTCCAAAATGTTGAACTTTTGCCATTATTTATTCCTCCTTACAATAATACTATTAAATTAGTATTTTAACTCTAATACTTCTGGTTTTTGAGCGTGATTATTGTGCTCTGCTCCTCTGTAAACAGTTAGCTTCTTAGCCATTTGTCTTCCAAGAACTCCTTTTGGAAGCATTCTTCTTACAGCTTCTTCGAAAACGAACTCTGGCTTTTTAGCTAAAGCTTCTCTGTAAGGTGTCTCTTTTAATCCGCCTGGATATAAAGAGTGGTGTCTTAACATTTTTTGATCTAATTTCTTACCTGTTAAAACAACTTTCTCTGCATTAACAACTATTACGTTATCTCCACAATCAACGTTTGGAGTAAATTCTGGTTTATTTTTACCTCTTAATATAGAAGCGATTTGGCTTGCTGCTCTACCTAAAGTCATTCCTTCAACGTCTACAACATACCATTTTCTTTGAATTTCGCCTGGTTTAGCTAAGTATGATTTCATTTGATTACCTCCCTGATTTTTAACAAATAATAATATATGATAAAGATCCGGGGCCATTGGATCTTACTCACAAATTTTATTTCATTATTATTCTATACGAATTATACGAACAAAATTTATTATAATACAATTTACCGGGTGTGTCAATACATTTTATTATTATTCATAATAAACTTCAAATAGGCACAATCCCTGTGATGGACAAGTTTTCCCCGCATTCTTACGTTCCTTACTTTCCATTATCATTTTGATGTCAGATGGTTCTTTTTTACCCATTCCAACATCAATTAATGTTCCTACTATAATTCTTACCATATTATATAAAAATCCATCAGCAGCTATATAAATTTTTATATATTCATTCTCTTTTACTACTTCTAATTTAGTTATGGTTCTTACCGTAGTCTTAACTGAGCTCCCTAAATTTCTAAAAGCTTCAAAATCATGAGTTCCAATAAAATACTTTGCTGCCTCTTTCATTCTATCTATATTTAATTCATGTCTAACGTGATAAGCAAAATTTCTACACATAGGCATCCTGCTTTTCGTATTAACGATTGTATAAGAATACATCTTTCCTATACAATTGTATCTAGCATGGAATTCATCATCTACCTGGATAGAATCAATAACTGCGATATCCTCTGGGAGATGAAAATTCAACGCCTCTCGAAAACTCTCTGCTGGGATCCTGCTGTTAGTTTTAAAATTGCATATATACCCTTTAGCATGAACCTTGCTGTCTGTTCTGCTACATCCAATGATGCTTGCTTCTTCTTTTGTTAATTTACTTAGAGCTTCTTCAATAGCTCCTTGAACAGTAATCCCTTTAGGCTGCTTTTGCCAACCTAAATAATTTGTTCCATCATATTCTAACGTTAACTTAATATTTCTCATAAATATCATCTTCCTCAATTATAACCAAATTCTCATGGCTATAATTATTCCTGTTAATCCAAACATGACTGCTGTTGCTACATAATCCTTAGATGTAACCTTAAGGATTTTCATTCTAGTTCTTCCAGTGCCACCTCTATAACATCTAGCTTCCATTGCCATTGCAAGTTCATCTGCACGTCTAAAGGAACTGATAAATAGTGGTACTAAAAGTGGAATTAAGCTTTTAGCTCTTTTTATTATACTTCCTGTTTCGAAATCTGCTCCTCTTGCCTTCTGAGCCTTCATTATTTTATCTGTTTCATCCATAAGAGTAGGAATAAATCTTAATGCTATAGTCATCATCATGGCAAGTTCATGAGCTGGTACTCCAATCTTCTTAAATGGCCCTAAAAGCTTCTCTATACCATCTGTCAATTCAATTGGTGAAGTAGTAAGGGTTAATAAAGAAGTTCCTATAATAAGGAATATAAGCCTTAATACCATGAATATGGCAGTTCTTATACCTTCTTCATAAATCTTTATAATCCACCATTGAAATAGTGGCTCGCCGCTTCCTCTTGTAAGGAATAGATTGAATAGAGCAGTTATCATCATTAATATAAATATAGGCTTTAATCCCTTATAAATATATTTAAACTTGATTTTTGAGATTTTAATAGCCAAAAATACAAACGCAAAAATTACAATATATCCTGTAAAGTCATTTATTAAAAATAGATTAACTATATATAATATAGAAAGTAATATCTTTACCCTAGCATCTAACTTATGAACGAATGAATCTCCTGGTATATATTGTCCTATTGTAATATCTTTAATCATCTTTACTCCTCCAAAGCCGTATAAAAGGAGCCTATTGCTTTCCTAATATCTTAAGCAGCTCTTTTTTTGCTTGTTCTAATGTAAAAATATCATCAGGTAACTTAAATCCAACTTTATTTAATTCTCTCATAAGATATGTAACCTGAGGTACTGCAAGACCAACTTTTTCTAAGGTATCAACTTCCTTGAATACATCTTTAGGTGTTCCATTTAAAGCACACCTTCCTTCATCCATGACAAAGATTTTATCTGCTACCTTAGCAACGTCCTCCATGCTATGAGATACAAGAATAATAGTCATATTGTAAGCCTTGTGTAGCTTCTGAAGTTCTCCTAATATTTCGTCTCTTCCCTTTGGATCTAAACCTGCTGTAGGCTCATCTAAGATTAAAACCTTAGGCTCCATAGCAACAACCCCTGCTATTGCTACTCTTCTCTTCTGCCCTCCACTTAAATCAAATGGAGATTTATTTCTATAAGTCTCATAGTCTAGACCTACCATTTCCATTGCTTTTTTAGTTCTAGATAAGATTTCTTCTTCAGTTAATCCAAGATTTCTTGGACCAAACATTATATCAGCTTCTATTGTTTCCTCAAATAACTGATACTCTGCATACTGAAATACTAATCCCACTTTTTTTCTTATGTCTGTAAGTTTAACTCCCTCAGCTGTTATATCTACACCATCAACAACTATTCTTCCACTGCTTGGTTTTAATAATCCATTCATATGCTGAATTAAAGTTGATTTCCCTGAACCTGTATGACCTATTAAAGCTACAAACTCTCCATCATTTATATCTATAGATACCTTATCAAGGGCAGTTTTTTCAAAAGGAGTTCCCTGCATATATATATGAGTTAAATTTTCTATTTTAATTGACATAATTCATTCACCATCTCATCTATAGTTAATACATCTGTTTTAATATTAACACCTGATTTACTTAATTCATAAGCCAATTCTGTCATCTGTGGTACATCTAAACCTAAGTTCTTCATTATCTCCACATTTTTAAATACTTGTCTTGGTGTTCCATCTACAATTACTTTACCCTGGTCCATTACATAGATTCTATCTGCCTTAACAGCCTCTTCCATAAAATGGGTTATAAATACTATTGTTATTCCATGATTTTTATTTAAATCAAGAATAGTTTCTACAACTTCTTTTCTTCCAGATGGGTCTAGCATTGCTGTTGGTTCATCAAGTACTATACATTCGGGCATCATAGCCAGTATTCCTGCTATAGCAACTCTCTGCTTTTGACCACCAGATAAAAGATGCGGTCCATGCTTTTTATATTCAGACATGTTGACTCTCTCAAGAGCGTCATCAACTCTTTTTCTTATTTCTTTAGGCTCAACCCCTAAATTTTCTGGTCCAAAAGCTACATCTTCCTCAACTATAGTTGCAACAATCTGGTTGTCTGGGTTTTGGAATACCATCCCTGCTTTACTTCTAACTTCCCATATGTTTTCATCTACGCTAGTATCATATCCAGCCACAATTACTTTTCCCTCAGTAGGTACTAACAATCCATTTATATGTTTAGCAAAAGTAGATTTACCTGAACCATTGTGGCCTAATACAACTACAAATTCACCTTTATTTATAGTTATATCTACACCATCAATAGCAACCTTAATATTTCCTTCGCTATCTGGTGGATAACAAAATCTTAAGTTTTCACTAATGATTTCTGGTACCTTTTTAGTTGTTTGATTGTCCATTATTATTTCATGATCTTTTAAGTTATTATTAGTTTTCATCTACTATCCCTCCATTAGAGAGTTCCTACTTAAAGTTTAAATGGTATAACAAAACGGGGACTAAGTTAGCCTTACTTAATCCCCTTGAATTATTATACTAATTCTAATATTACAACCTCTGCTCCGTCGCCTCTTCTTGGTCCCATCTTTAATATTCTAGTGTAACCACCGTTTCTCTCAGCGTATTTTGGAGCTACGTTGTCAAATAAGTTTTTAACAACGTCCTCTTCTGTAATAAATGCAAGCACTTGTCTTCTAGCGTGAAGATCTCCTCTTTTAGCAAGAGTGATCATTTTCTCAGCTAATCTCTTAGTTTCTTTAGCTCTAGCTTCAGTAGTTTCGATTCTACCGTGCTTTAAAAAGCTAGTAGTAAGAGCTCTAAGCATTGCTATTCTTTGATCAGTTGGACGTCCTAACTTACGTTGCTGTGCCATATCTATACCTCCTTACTCTTCGCTAGGTTTGAAATTTAATCCTAAGCCTTCAAGCTTTTGCTCAACCTCTTCAAGAGATTTCTTACCTAGGTTTCTCACCTTCATCATGTCATCCATTGATTTCTCTGTTAATTCTTGAACTGTATTTATACCAGCTCTCTTTAAGCAGTTAAAGCTTCTAACAGATAAATCAAGTTCTTCTATAGTCATTTCTAGAACTTTTTCTTTCTTATCTTCTTCTTTTTCTATCATGATTTCAACATTATCTGCATGGTCAGTTAATGTCATGAATAACTTAAAGTGCTCAATAAGAATTTTAGCTGATAAACCAATTGCTTCATCAGGTCTAATAGTTCCATTAGTCCAAATTTCTATAGTTAATTTATCGTAATCTGTGATTTGTCCTACTCTAGTATTTTCAACTGTGAAGTTAACTCTTTTAACTGGAGTATAGATAGAATCTACTGGAATTGTAGATAATGGCTTGTCATCAGTTTTGTTCTTGTTTTGAGAAACATAACCTCTACCATTGCTTATGTTGATCTCCATATATAATTTACCACCATCATCAAGTGTAGCAATATGAAGATCTTTGCTTATAACTTCTACATCACTGTCAGTTTTTATATCTGCACCAGTAACAACTCCTGGGCCTTCAGCATCAATATATATTGTTCTTTGGCCTTCTCCTGACATTTTAAGGGCTAATCCTTTTATATTAAGGATTAACTCTGCAACGTCTTCTTTAACTCCATGTATTGTTGAGAATTCATGTAGTACACCATCAATTTTAATCGAATTAGCAGCAACTCCAGGTAGTGAAGAAAGAAGAATCCTTCTTAATGCATTACCTAAAGTTATTCCATAACCTCTTTCTAATGGTTCAACAACAAATTTGCCATATGTACCATTTTCAGCGGTTTCAACACATTCTATTTTTGGCTTTTCTATTTCTAACATATATAACCCTCCTTCTCAATTTAGTGGTTTTAATATATCGAGGGCAACTGATTACATTATTGACTACTTGCTGTATAACTCTACGATTAATGTTTCGTTAACAGGAACGTCTATGTCTTCTCTTGCAGGTACAGATACTACTTTACCTTCAAATGATTCAACATTTCCTTCTAACCAATTTGGTAATGTTCTTGGATTTTCAGCAAATACTTTGAATTTCTCAGAAGATCTGCTTTTTTCTCTTACTGATATAACATCTCCAGCTTTAACTGAGTAAGATGCGATATCAACCTTTTTACCATTAACTAAGAAGTGTCCGTGGTTTACTAATTGTCTAGCTTCAACTCTTGAGCTTCCGTATCCTAATCTGTAAACAACGTTGTCTAATCTTAATTCTAGTAATTTTAATAGGTTTTCACCTGTAATTCCTCTTTGCTTTTCAGCTCTCTCATAGTACTTTCTAAATTGTCCTTCAAGAACTCCATAAATTCTCTTAGCTTTTTGCTTTTCTCTTAATTGAGTTCCGTAGTTTGACATTTTCTTTCTGCTTTGTCCATGCTGTCCTGGTGCATAACCTCTTCTTGCGAAAGCACATTTCTCAGTGAAACATCTGTCACCTTTAAGGTTAAGCTTAAGACCTTCTCTTCTACAAAGTCTGCATGTAGCTCCAGTATATCTTGCCATTAATTACACCTCCTGTTAATTAAACTCTTCTTCTTTTTGGTGGTCTACAACCATTGTGTGGAATTGGAGTTACGTCTTTTATTAAAGTAACCTCTAATCCAGCTGCTTGAAGAGATCTGATTGCTGCTTCTCTTCCTGCTCCTGGTCCTTTAACGTAAACTTCAACACTCTTTAAACCATGTTCCATAGCTGCTTTAGCTGCAGTTTCTGCTGCCATTTGAGCTGCGAATGGAGTACTTTTTCTTGATCCTCTAAATCCTAATCCACCAGCACTTGCCCATGATAATGCGTTTCCTGCTGCATCAGTAAGCGTAACGATGGAATTATTGAAAGTAGATTTAATGTGTGCAGCTCCGTGCTCAACATTTTTTCTCTCTTTTTTTCTTCTACTTCTAACTTTCTTCTGAGCCATAATATTCCCTCCTTACTATTTCTTCTTACCTGCGATAGTCTTCTTTGGACCTTTTCTAGTTCTTGCGTTAGTTTTAGTCTTTTGACCTCTAACTGGAAGCCCTTTTCTATGTCTCATTCCTCTGTAACATCCAACTTCTTTAAGTCTCTTAATGTCTAGAGCAATCTTTCTTCTAAGGTCACCTTCAACCACTAGGTTTTTGTTTACATAATCTCTTAAAGCATTTACTTCATCTTCAGTTAAATCCTTTATTCTTGTGTCTGGATTTACTCCTGTAGCTGCAAGTATCTCTTGAGATTTTGGTAATCCGATACCGTATATATAAGTTAGACCTACTTCAACTCTTTTTTCTTTTGGTAAGTCAACACCTGCTATTCTTGCCATCTACGATCTACACCTCCTAAGTATTTCTACTCACTTTATTATCTATTAACCTTGTTTTTGTTTATGTTTAGGATTTTCACAGATAACCATTACTCTTCCTTTTCTTTTTATAACTTTACATTTTTCACATATAGGTTTAACTGATGGTCTTACTTTCATAGCTAACCCTCCTTATTACTTATCTCTCCAAGTTATTCTCCCACGAGTCAAATCATATGGAGAAAGTTCTACTGTAACCTTATCTCCTGGTAAAATTCTAATAAAATTCATCCTTAACTTTCCAGAAATATGAGCAAGTATCTTGTGTCCACTCTCTAACTCAACTTGAAATGTTGCATTAGGTAATGTATCTATTACCACACCTTGCATTTCGATTATATCATCTTTTGACATAAGGGTAATCAAACCTCCTCTATTATATCTTCAACCTGCAAAAATTTACGTATCCTAGAATTGCTGATCCTTCCATCAGATAGGATAGCTTCTCTAATCTCGTCAGCCATAAGATTTGTGAATCCTAAATGCTTAATCTTCTTTTTCTTAGGCTTTTCAATTTTTCTAAGGTCTCCATCTGAAATATAGACATACTCAGCGTCTATTATACCGATAACGATAAAGTATTTTCCTTTATCTCTTCCTGATTTTGAATGTACTACCTTTCCCAAAAGGCTGTGCTCATCCACGCTAGTCACCTCATTAGCTCAAAGTTAGTATTTCTACTCCAGAATTAGTTATTGCTATAGTATTCTCATAATGGGCAGATAACTTTCCATCAGAGGTTACTACAGTCCAACCATCTGGCATGATTTTAACTTTATAATTTCCCATATTTATCATAGGTTCAATCGCAAGTACTACACCGTGTACTAACTTAGGGCCTCGGCCAGCAGTACCGTAATTAGGAACCTGTGGGTCTTCATGCATAGAAGTTCCTATACCGTGTCCAACAAAATCCCTAACTACAGAATATCCATAGCTTTCAGCGTGCTTTTGTATGGCAGCTGATATATCAGTAAGTCTATTTCCTACTACTGCCTTTTCAATGCCCTTAAAGAAAGATTCTTTAGTGACATCTATTAAATGTTGTGCTTCCTTAGAAATACATCCTACTGGAAAAGTTCGTGCAGCATCACCATGATAGCCATTGAGTATAGCTCCACAATCAACGCTTATAATATCTCCCTCAACAAGTACCCTGTCACCAGGAATACCATGTATTACAACATCATTGACTGATGTGCATAAGGACCCTGGAAAACCACCATATCCCTTGAAGGATGGAATAGCACCTTGTGATCTGATAAATTCTTCTGCAAGTCTATCAAGCTCACCTGTTGTTATTCCAGGTTTAATTACCTTCTCTATCATTGCTAGTGTATCGGCAACAACCTTACCAGCACTTCTCATATATTCTAGTTCTGTGTCACTCTTAACCTTCATAACTATTTTACGCTCCTAAGATATCTACGATATCTTCAAAAACCTTCTCAATAGTTTGAGTGCCATCAACTTCCGTTAAAAGATTTTTATTTGAATAATACTCTATTAACGGTTGTGTTTGTGCATCATATATTTCAAGTCTTTCGCTTACTGTAGCTTCATTATCATCTGCTCTTTGGTAAGTTTCTCCTCCACAAAGGTCACATACGCCCTCTGTTTTAGTAGGATTAAACTGAACATGATAACTTGCCCCGCAAGCTTTACATACACGTCTTCCTGTCATTCTATCTATAATAAAACTCTTTGGAACCTTTATTAGTAGAGCTGTGTCAAGTTTTGCACCTAGGTCTTCAAGTAAAGTTTCTAAGGCTTCTGCTTGATTAACAGTTCTTGGGTAGCCATCTAGTAAAAAACCATTTTTACAGTCATCTTGATTTAACCTATCTTTTATAATATCGATGGTTAATTCATCTGGTACTAAATGACCTTTATCTAAGTACTTTTTAGCTTCAATTCCTAGTGGAGTTCCATTAGAAATATTGTATCTAAAAATATCTCCTGTAGATATATGTGGTACAGAGTATTTATTAGAGATTGACTTTGCCTGTGTTCCTTTACCGGCTCCAGGAGGACCTAATAAAACAATCTTCACTAGTATCAACTCCAACTAAGTATTTTATTTAAGGAACCCTTCATAGTGTCTCATTACCAGTTGAGATTCTAATTGCTTCATAGTATCTAATGATACTCCCACTAAAATTAACAAACTAGTTCCACCGAATGAAATGCCTTGAAAATTTGTGAATATAGCCGCAAGTATAGGAACTACTGCTATAATAGCTGCAAAGGTTCCACCTAAAAGTGATATTCTAGTTAATATCTTCTCTAAGTATGCTGCTGTTTTCTCCCCTGGTCTAATACCTGGAATAAATCCTGATGATTTATTCATATTTTCAGCCATCTCATCTGGCTTGAAAGTAATTATAGTATAGAACCAAGCAAAGAATAATATTAATAGTACATATGCTATTACATATTTTATTGTGTTTTGTTGGAATATGCTCCAAGGGCTACTTGTAACAAATTTAGCAAAGGAAGAATTAGGCCATATCTGAGCTATAACGGTTGGAAATTGCATCACTGACATACCGAAGATAATAGCCATAACTCCAGAAGAGTTTAGACTTATTGGAATGTGAGATGATTGACTCTTCACAACTTTTCTTCCTACTGCCTTTCCTGCATACTGTACTGGAATTCTTCTTTCTGCTAAGTTTATAATAACTACTGTTACTAATAAAGCTAAAGCTACTGCTACGAATATTACAACCTCTACTAAGCTAACTCTCTTTGATTGAAGAAGTCCTGCTATTTGATAACCTGTAGTTGGTAATGAAGAAATTATATTAACAAATATAATTACTGAAACTCCACTTCCAATTCCTCGAGTTGAGATTTGCTCGCCTATCCAAACTAATAACATTGTACCTGTAGTCATTGTTAAAAGTATTAGTAGTAATCCAAAAGTACCATCTATTAAAATGGCTCCCGAATTTTTGATTAATACATAAGATGCATATCCTTGTATTATCGCAAATACCATCGCTGCATACTTTGTATAGTTTTGAATTTTCTTTCTACCATCTTGACCTTCTTTAGAAAGTTCTTCTAAATATGGAATTGCTACTGTTAGCAATTGTATTATGATCGAAGCATTGATGTATGGTGTAACTCCTAAAGCAAATATACTAAATTTACTGAAGGCACCTCCTGCTATCATATCATAAAAACTCAATAATGATCCTGAATCTCCAACTAAAGTAGCAACTTTACTAGCATCTACGCCTGGTACTGGAATAAAGATTCCCATCCTAAAAATCGCTACTATCATTAAAGTAAATAGTATTCTTCTTCTTAACTCTGGGACTCTCCAAGCATTTCGTAGGGTTGATAACATTTTATATCACCTCAACTTTTCCTCCTGCTGCTTCTATCTTTTCTGCTGCAGCCTTGGAAATTTTATTAGCTTTAACAGTTAATTTCTTTTCAATGTTTCCATTTCCAAGAATCTTTATCCCATCGTTTACTCTCTTAGCCATACCCATTTCACGAAGTAACTCTGGAGTAACTTCTGTGCCATCTTCGAATATGTTAAGTCTATCTACGTTTATGCAAGTATATTCTTTAGCGAATATATTTGTGAAACCTCTCTTAGGTAATCTTCTGTATAAAGGCATTTGTCCTCCCTCAAATCCAGGTCTTACTCCACCGCCTGATCTTGAGTTTTGTCCTTTTTGACCTTTTCCAGCTGTTTTACCCCAACCTGAACCAGCACCTCTACCGATTCTTTTAGGAGATTTTTTAGCACCTTCTGCAGGTCTTAACTCATGAAGTCTCATAATTTACACCTCCTTAGTTTAAGCTTCTTCTACTTTAAGTAGATAACTAACTTTATTTATCATGCCTCTGATCTGAGGAGTCTCCTCGTGCTCAACAGTTTTTCCTATTTTTCTTAATCCAAGAGCCTCAACAGTAGCAATGTGGTCTTTCTTTCTACCTATTAAACTCTTTACTAATGTTATTTTAACTTTAGCCAAGGTATTCCCCTCCTATCCTAGTATTTCTTCAACAGTTTTGCCTCTAAGTTTTGCAACTTGCTCAGCTGTTCTTAGTCTTGATAATCCATCTATTGTAGCGCTAACCATGTTTCTTGGGTTGTTTGAACCTAATGATTTAGCTCTAACGTCTTTTAATCCTGCAAGCTCAAGTACTGCTCTTGCTGGACCTCCAGCGATAACTCCAGTACCTTCAGTAGCTGGCATTATATGAACAGTACCAGTTCCGAATTTACCATCTATTGTATGAGGAACTGTAGTTCCTGCTAATTCAACTTTAACGATGTTCTTTTTGGCATCTTCGATACCTTTTCTGATTGCTTCAGGTATTTCGATAGACTTACCCATTCCTACACCAACGTGTCCGTTCTCGTCACCAACAACTACTAGTGCGCTGAATCTGAAGTTTCTACCACCTTTAACAACCTTAGCAACTCTATTTATGTGTACAACTTTCTCTTTAAGATCAAGTGTGCTAGGATCTATTTTCATGTGTGTACCTCCTTTTTTTAGAATTTAAGTCCTGCTTCTCTTGCACCTTCAGCAAGCATTTGTACTCTTCCGTGGTATACATAACCACCTCTGTCGAATACTATTTCAGTTATTCCTGCTGCTATAGCTTTTTTAGCTACTGCTTCACCAACTAGTTTAGCAGCTTCTTTATTGCTTCCAGCTTTTCCAGCGAATTCTTTATCTAAGCTAGATGCAGCAACTAATGTTCTTCCAGCTACGTCATCAATTATTTGAGCGTATATATTCTTTTCACTTCTGAATACTGCAAGTCTTGGTCTCTCAGCAGTTCCTGAAACTTTCTTACGAACTCTTAAGTGACGCTTAGCTCTTGATAGTTTTCTATCAGCTTTATTGAACATGAAATTCTCTCCTTTCTAATAGCTATTATTTACCAGTCTTACCTTCTTTACGTCTGATAACTTCGTCAGAGTACTTAATACCTTTTCCTTTATAAGGCTCAGGTTTTCTCCAAGTTCTTATGTCAGCTGCAACATCACCAACTAATTCCTTGTCAATTCCTCTTACTACTACTGTTGTAGAATCTGGAAGTTCAAATGTAATTCCTTCTACAGCTTCTATTTCAACTGGATGTGAGAATCCTAAGTTTAATGTTAAGCCTTTACCTTTAGCTGTTGCTCTGTATCCAACACCTATTAGTTGTAATGTCTTAGCATAACCGTTAGTTACTCCGATTACCATATTGTTTATTAATGCTCTAGTTAATCCGTGTAGAGCTCTATGTTCTTTAACGTCGCTTGGTCTTGTAACAACCACTTGATTTTCTTCTATAGCTATGTTTATCTCCTTAGACATTGCTTTAGTTAATTCACCTTTTGGCCCTTTAACTGTAACAACGTTGTCTGGTGTTACTGTAACAGTTACACCTGCTGGTATAGCTATTGGAAGTCTTCCTACTCTTGACATAATCGCACCTCCTTGTTCATATACTACCAGATGTAGCAGATAACCTCTCCACCTAATCCTAATTTTCTAGCTTCTCTATCAGTTACTAAACCTTTAGAAGTTGATATTATTGCAACTCCTAGGCCGTTTAATACTTTAGGAATGTCCTCTTTGCTAGAGTAAACTCTTAGTCCAGGCTTAGATATTCTCTTTAGTCCAGTGATAACTCTTTCTTTGTTTTGACCATATTTCATGCTTAATCTTAACATTGAAACATTACCATCTTGATACTCTTCTATATTTTTAAGGTATCCTTCTTCTAGCATTATGTTTGCTATAGCCTTTTTGATTGTTGAAGAAGGTACTTCTACTATTTCATGTCTAACAATATTTGCGTTTCTTATACGTGTTAGCAAATCTGCTATCGGATCAGTCATATTCATTTTTTTTGCCTCCTTTCAAATGATCTGTATATTACCAGCTCGCCTTTTTACATCCAGGAATTTGTCCTTTGTATGCAAGTTCTCTGAAACATATACGGCAAATACCAAATTTCTTTAAGACAGAGTGTGGTCTTCCACATAATCTGCATCTAGAGTAAGCTCTAGTTGAGTATTTAGGTTCTTTTTTCCACTTTTCTATAATAGCTTTACGTGCCAAGTCATTCCCTCCTTTTATTGAGCAAATGGCATTCCAAGGAATCTTAATAATTCTCTTGCTTCCTCGTCTGTCTTTGCAGTAGTTACAAATATTATATCCATTCCTCTTACTTTATCTATTTTATCATATTCTATTTCAGGGAATATTAATTGCTCTTTTATTCCTAGAGCATAGTTACCTCTTCCATCGAATGATTTTGTAGGTACGCCTCTGAAGTCTCTAACTCTTGGTAATGCTATGTTCATTAATTTGTCCGCAAATTGGAACATTTTCTCTTTTCTTAATGTAACTTTGCAACCAATAGCCATGTTTTCTCTTATTTTAAAGTTAGCTACTGAATTTTTAGCTCTAGTTAAAACAGCTTTTTGTCCAGTAATTAATTCCATATCGCTTACAGCAGCATCTAACACTTTAGCGTTATCTTTTGCTTCTCCAACACCCATGTTTATAACTATCTTTTCAAGCTTTGGTACTTCCATGATATTTTTGTATCCGAACTTATCCATCATAGCTTGAACTACTTCATTATTATATTTCTCTTGTAGTCTTGCAACCATTTGTTATACCTCCTTTCGCGAATTAAAATGTTTCTCCGCACTTCTTGCAAACTCTTACTTTAGTACCGTCTTCAAGTACTTTATTGCTTATTCTAGTTACGTTCTTACATTTATCGCAGTATAGCATAACTTTTGAGCTGTTTATAGCTCCTTCAAAGTTAACTATTCCACCTTGCATATTTTGTCTGTTTGGTTTTTGATGTTTTGTTACTACGTTCACGCCAGCAACAACAACTTTTCCAGTCTTAGGATAAACAGCTAAAACTTCTCCAGTTTTACCTTTATCTTTTCCAGAGATAACCATTACAGTGTCTTTCTTTCTAACATGTACTTTCATTTCTGCTACCCCCTATCCTATAATACTTCAGGTGCTAATGATAATATTTTATTGTATTCTTTATCTCTTAGCTCCCTAGCAACAGGTCCGAAGATACGAGTTCCTCTTGGATTCTTATCGTCTTTTATAATAACAGCTGCGTTCTCATCAAATCTGATATAAGTCCCGTCTGCTCTTCTTAAACCTTTAACTGATCTAACAATAACTGCTTTTACTACGTCACCTTTTTTAACAACTCCACCTGGTGTTGCACTTTTAACGCTAGCAACAATTACGTCTCCGATGTTTCCCCATTTTCTTTTGGAACCACCAAGTACTCTAATACACATTATCTCTTTAGCACCAGAGTTATCCGCTACTTTTAATAATGTCTGTTGTTGTATCATGTAAATACCCTCCTTTCAGTTAACTATTTAGCTCTTTCCATGATTTCAACAAGTCTCCATCTCTTATCTTTAGATAGTGGTCTTGTTTCCATTATTAATACTCTATCGTTAACTTTTGCTTCATTATTTTCATCATGAGCCTTGAATTTAGTTGTTCTATTAACTGTTTTACCGTAAAGTGGATGTCTAACTTTAGTCTCAACCGCAACAACGATTGTCTTATCCATTTTGTCAGATACTACTCTACCTATTCTTGTTTTTCTATACGCTCTTTCCACAAGATGAACCTCCTTTCAGTATTACTGTTCGCAAGCCCTTAATTCTTCTTCTCTAAGGATGGTCTTAATTTGGGCTATAGACTTTTTAACCTGTTTAATTCTCATTGGGTTTTCTAACTGTCCTGTAGCTAACTGAAATCTTAGGTTAAATAATTCTGATTTAAGATCAGATAATTTTGCTTTTAAATCTTGAGCAGTACTTTGTCTCAATTCTTTTAGTTCATTAGCCTTCATTGATTTCACCACCCATTTCCTCAAAATCTCTTCTAGTAACAAATTTAGTTGTTACAGGTAATTTGTGAGATGCAAGTCTCATTGCTTCTCTAGCAGCTTCTTCTGATACTCCAGATATTTCGAATAATACTCTACCTGGTTTAACTACTGCTACCCAATATTCTGGTGAACCCTTACCAGATCCCATACGAGTCTCTGCTGGTTTCTCAGTTACTGGTTTGTCAGGGAAGATTTTTATCCAAACCTTTCCTCCTCTTTTAACGTATCTATTTATAGCGATTCTGGCAGATTCGATTTGGTTGCTTGTAATCCAACCGCACTCAGTTGCTTGTAAAGCAAAGTCTCCATAAGCTATGAAGTTACCTCTTGTAGCTTTACCTTTCATTCTACCACGTTGTACCTTACGATGTTTAACTCTTTTAGGCATTAACATGTCAAATTCCTCCTTCCTTACACGTTATTATGAGTTTGATTCTTCCTTTTGAACTTTCTTTGTTGGAAGAACTTCACCTTTGTATACCCAAACTTTAACTCCGATTTTTCCATAGATTGTGTCTGCTTCTGCAAATCCATAATCTATATCAGCTCTTAATGTTTGTAGTGGAATAGTTCCTTCATGGTACTGCTCTGTTCTAGCAATTTCAGCTCCACCTAATCTTCCTGAACATGCAGTCTTAACTCCCTTAACACCTGTTCTCATAGCTCTTTGAATTGTTTGTTTCATAGCTCTTCTGAAAGATATTCTCTTTTCAAGTTGAGCTGCTATGTTTTCAGCCATTAATTGAGAATCATTTTCTGGAGTTTTAACTTCAACTATGTTGATTAAAACAAATTTATCTCCAACAACATTTTTTAATCCAGCTTTAAGTTCTTCTATACCTTGACCGCCTTTTCCGATAACCATTCCTGGTTTAGCAGTGTGTATGTTAACTTTAACTCTTTTAGCTGCTCTTTCTATCTCAATTTTTGATATACCAGCAGTGAATAGCTTTTTCTTTAAGTATTCTCTGATAGCATTATCTTCAATTAAGTTATCTGCAAAATTTTTCTTATCTGCATACCATTTAGCGTCCCAATCCTTGATAACACCAACTCTTAGGCCGTGTGGATGTACTTTTTGACCCACTCTATTTCCCTCCTTTTTAAGCTCTTTCTTTAACTACGATAGTTATATGGCTAGTTCTCTTTAATATTCTGAATGCTCTTCCTTGAGCGTGTGGTCTAAATCTCTTTAATGTTGGACCTGCACCAGTGTGAGCCTCCGCAACATATAGTCTGCTTCTATCCAAATTGAAGTTGTTTTCTGCATTCGCAACAGCTGATTTTAATAATTTGTTTACCACAACAGCTGCATCTTTTGGAGTATATTGTAATATAGCGAAAGCTTCATTTACATTTTTATCTCTTATAAGGTCAAGAACGATCCCAACTTTCATAGGAGACATTCTTACATATTTAGCTATAGCTTTAGCTTCCATTGATAACTTCCTCCTTCCTGTACTATCTCATTCTACTTGATTTTTCCTTAGCAATATGACCTTTGAAAGTTCTAGTTAATGCGAACTCTCCAAGCTTGTGTCCTACCATATCTTCTTGGATATAAACTGGAACGTGCTTTCTTCCGTCATGTACAGCGATTGTGTGTCCTATCATTTGTGGAAAAATAGTAGAACTTCTTGACCAAGTCTTAACAACTTTCTTCTCGCCTGCTTTATTCATTTCTTCTATCTTCTTAAGAAGAGATTCTTTTACAAAAGGTCCTTTTTTTATTGATCTACTCACTTTTAGTGGCCTCCCTTCATGCAAACTACTTATAATCAGAAGAGAAATCTATTCTCTTCTAATTACTTGCTATTTCTTTTCTTAACAATAAATTTATCAGAGTATTTCTTAGTCTTTCTAGTTTTGTATCCAAGAGCTGGTTTACCCCATGGAGTACGTGGGCTAGCATGACCGATTGGAGATCTTCCTTCTCCACCTCCGTGTGGGTGGTCATTAGGGTTCATAACAGAACCTCTAACTGTAGGTCTGATACCCATATGTCTCTTTCTTCCTGCTTTACCAACCTTAACAATCTCGTGAGTTAAGTTAGAAACTGTTCCTATAGTAGCTCTGCAGTTTACTCTAATATATCTTACTTCGCCAGAAGGTAATCTGAATTGAGCATAATCTGCTTCTTTAGCCATTAATTGAGCTGAAGATCCTGCAGATCTAACTAATTGAGCACCTTTTCCAACTTGAAGCTCGATGTTATGAACTATAGTACCAACTGGAATGTTAGCTATTGGAAGAGTGTTTCCAATTTTGATATCTGCATCTGGTCCAGATACTACAGTATCACCAACTTTTAATCCAACTGGAGCTATGATGTATCTCTTTTCACCATCAGCATATACAACTAATGCTATGTAAGCAGATCTGTTTGGATCATACTCGATAGTTGCAACTTTCGCTGGGATACCATCTTTAGTTCTCTTGAAATCTATTAATCTATATTTTTGTTTCGCTCCACCACCGTGGTGACGAACAGTTATTTTACCTTGAGCATTTCTACCACCTGTTTTCTTCTTTGTTACAAGAAGTGACTTCTCAGGTACATTTGTAGTTATTTCTTCAAATGATGCCATAGTCATGTTTCTTCTTGAAGGAGTAGTAGGTTTAAACTTTTTAACTGCCATTAGGTTTCCCTCCCTTTTCAGCTTATCTGGCTACTCGCCAATACTTGCTTTTTATATTTATTATTGCATTCCCTCAAAGAATTCAATAGTCTTGCTGTCTGCTGTTAATGTAACAACTGCTTTTTTGAAGTCAGCTCTCTTACCAACGTGAACTCCAACTCTTTTAACTTTACCTAAGTTTCTAAGAGTTTTAACGTCTTCAACTTTAACTCCAAATACTTCTTCAACAGCTTTCTTTATTTGAACTTTGTTAGCGTGTATGTCAACGATGAAAGTGTATTTCTTTTCTGCCATAGCAGCCATACTTTTTTCAGTTATAACAGGTTTTCTTATGATATCATAACTAGTCATTTTCATTATGCATACACCTCCTCAATTTTTGATACAGCTTCTTTAGTGATCATTAAGTTCTCATATTTTAATATGTCGTAAACATTTATGTTGTTTACTGGAACTACTGCTACACCAGGAATGTTTCTAGCTGATTTATAAACATTCTCGTTTGATTCAGCAACTACGATTAATGTCTTCTTAGCTTCGAAAGCATTTAACATGTTAACTACTGCTTTAGTTTTTGGAGCTTCAAAAGATAAGCTTTCTAAAACTATCATTTCGTTATCTTGTACTTTAGAAGTTAAAGCTGATTTCATAGCTGTTCTTCTCATGCTCTTTGGAACTGAAACTCTGTAGTCACGTGGTTTTGGTGCGAACACGATACCTCCGTGGATCCATTGTGGAGCTCTTATAGAACCTTGTCTTGCTCTTCCTGTTCCTTTTTGTCTCCAAGGCTTGATTCCTCCGCCTCTTACTTCAGCTCTAGTTTTAGCACTTTGAGTTCCTTGTCTCTTGTTAGCTAATTGAGCTAATACAACTTGGTGCATAGCTTCAACGCTAACTTCAGCACCAAATATGCTTTCATTTAATTGGATTTCTCCAACTTCTTTTCTCTCAGTGTTATACACTTTTAATGTAGGCATTCTGCATCCTCCTTCCCTTATGCTTTAACAGCGTCTCTTATTACTACTAAACCTTTGTTTGGTCCAGGTATTCCACCCTTAATAAGAATTATATTTTTCTCAGGTATTACTCTTACTACTTCAAGGTTTAATACTGTTGTATTTACAGAACCCATATGTCCAGGCATTTTTTTGTTTTTGAAAGTTCTTGATGGATCTGATGATGCTCCCATAGAACCAACTGCTCTGTGGAACTTAGAACCGTGGCTCATAGGTCCTCTATGGAAGTTGTGTCTCTTAATAACACCAGCGAATCCTTTTCCTTTAGATACACCAGATACGTCTATTTTATCTCCAGCAGCAAAAACTTCTGCTTTGATTTCGCTTCCTACTTCGTAAGCGCTTGTATCTTCTAATCTAAACTCTTTTATGTGTCTTCTTACAACAACACCTGCTTTATCGAACTCACCTTTCTTTGGCTTGTTAACGATATTTTCTCTTATATCACCGAATCCAACTTTTATTGCTTCGTATCCATCATTTTCAACAGTTTTCTTTTGGATAACTACGCATGGACCTGCTTCTACAACTGTAACTGGTATCACTCTTCTGTTCTCATCGAATATCTGAGTCATTCCTAATTTTTTACCCATTATAGCTTTTTTCATTACAATACACCTCCTACTTATTAGCGGATCACCTTAGTGATCATAATAGTTAGTAATAGTTTTTCTATTACCCGTACTATTAGTTGTTATCAACTAAATACGATTATAATTTTATTTCGATATCTACGCCTGCTGGTAAATCTAATCTCATTAAGGCATCAACAGTTTTTGGTGATGGACTTAATATATCGATTAGTCTCTTGTGAGTTCTTATTTCGAACTGCTCTCTTGAATCTTTGTATTTGTGTGGAGCTCTTAGGATAGTTATAACATCTTTCTCAGTTGGTAGTGGCACTGGACCAGCAACCTTAGCTCCTGTGTTCTTAGCAGTCTCAACAATCTTCTCTGCTGATTGATCAAGTATTGTGTGATCAAACGCTTTTAATCTAATTCTGATTTTTTGTTTTGACATTGTATTCCCTCCTTTTCATCGCACGCTATTACTTCTTACGCGCAACAGCGGATGTTCTGTAAACTGTTCCTAGTGTTTCCTATTTTTCAAGAAAACAATAGAGACACCACAGACCCCGTCGCCCAATTCTTGATTAGGGCATGCTCGGTTAAGAATTCCCCCGGAAGTCCGGCAACCTCTTACCTCATCGCTGTTACCTCATTGCAACTTCTATAGTATACATTATTTTAGCGTCTTTGACAAGACTTTTTCTCATTTTTTATTCTTGCCAAATACTTGATATTACTTACCTTTATTCTAAAAATTTGAACGAATTTTATTTCAATTCAAATATATATATCATATATATTTTATCCCTCGATATTAAATTGCATTCAGTGTTAATTGATGATTTTCCCAAAAATACAACTTATTATTATGCTAAATTGTACTTTGTTTAATTCATCTTTTCTCGGACTACATTTACTACATTTAGTTATTCTACACTAAGTTACATCTAATTTCAATACTCAAAATTAGGTAAAAAAAATAGAGAGATGGGCGTCCCCCTCTCTCTATCTTTTTTCTATAGATTTTATTGTGCACACGACTTCCATATAACATCCTAGTGTTACGTTGACAACTCCTCTGTTATTGAAAGTCTTATTTTAGAATTCTTTTTAGTCTTTTAAGACTATCTTTTATCCATTAAGGATTTTAACTAGTTATTTCTGTTCTTATTTAAAAGAACTATTTACTTAAGCTTTTTAATCTCTCTTACGAGATTTATCATGATTATATATTTGAAATTTTAATTACTTTTTAAGGGTAGTTATTATACTATCATTTAAAATTATTCAATGATCGCAGTAACAACTCCTGAACCTACAGTTCTTCCACCTTCTCTGATCGCGAATCTTAATCCTTCATCCATAGCGATTGCAGTGATTAATTCAACGTTCATGTCGATGTGGTCTC